>NZ_JBXWPF010000025.1:0-61224 GCF_059611265.1 Ruegeria sp. CDSA241 | reverse complement strand
ACAGGTGCCCGAAGGTCTTCCTCTCAGCAATCGCCATCGCAGCTCTCGTCATCTATTGGCTATGAGTCCTGACCCTAAGGCCCAAACTTGGCATTACCAATGGTAATAAGGATCGGTTCGAGGAGGGGCCGGGTTTAACTCCTGCTTTCCGTATCCCAAGGAATTCCGCTAGTGTCGGCATCGACCTGATATGAGTGATGCCGCCACATGATCGAAATCCGCGACCTGCAACTGCTCAGCGCTTTGGCGCGGCACCGGCATTTTGCAAAGGCAGCCGAGGAATGCGGGATTTCCCAGCCTGCGTTTTCAATGCGTATTCGCAACCTAGAGGATCGGTTGGGCGTGTCCATCGTCCGCCGCGCCAACCGGTTTCAGGGCCTGACCGAAGAGGGCGAGATGATCGTCCAGCGGGCGCGGCGCATTCTGGACGACACCAAGGCCTTGGAACAGCAGGTGCAGGCGGCAAAGGGGGAAATCACGGGGACTCTGATACTGGGCGTGATCCCGACCGCAATCGCCTTTACGGGCCGGTTGATCAAGCGTCTGCAGCAGGCGCATCCGCGCATCATCACTCGGATCGAAACGATGTCGGCTACGGCCATTCAACATCGGCTGGACGAAGGCAGTCTGGATGCGGGCATCACATATGGCGACAGTATCGGCACCGATTTGCGGCAGGTACAGTCGCTGTATGAAGAAACCTATGTCCTGTTGATCCCGTCTCATATGACAGACGAAACGGGGCCAATACCCTGGGCGCGGGTCGCCGAATTTCCGGTCAGCCTGCTTGAACCGCAGATGCAGAACCGCCGCATATTAGACCGGATTTTCGCCGAACAGGGCCTGCATCCTCATGTGGTCGCGGAAACCAGCGGGTTCACTGCCTCAATGGTCATGGCGCGTGAGGGATTGGCGGCCACCGTGGTGCCACGCGTGTTGGTTCGGGCGTTGGGGGATCTGAAGGGAACAAAGGTTCTGCCTTTGGTCGATCCGGTGGTCAGCAAACCTATCTGTCTGGCGACCCTGACACGCGATCCGGAACTGCCAACGGTTGGAGCGTTGCGCGCGGTGGTGGCGTCTTTGCGGTGATAAGGTGTCGTTATCGTGCGATTGAAATATGCGATTTGACGATATGCTAGTCTGATGAGACACGGGGCCTGAATCGGAGGGCATCATGGCACCATTAGATACCAAGCCATCAGGCGCGCCAAAGGGCGTCTGGAAGTCAGGTAAAGGCAAGGGGCGGCACACACCCAAAGGCCGTCAGTTCACGGATGAGGCACAGGCCGAGATCACGCGCCTGCTGGGCGATCGTCCCCGCCGTCGCGACCTTTTGATCGAATTTCTGCATCTAATTCAGGACGAACACGGCCATATCAGCGCCGATCATATTGCCGCGCTTGCAGTCGAGATGCGGATTGGTCAGGCCGAGATCTATGAGACCGCCACGTTCTATGCCCATTTCGATGTGGTGAAAGAGGATGAAGCCCCACCGCCCGCGCTGACCATCCGCGTCTGCGATTCCCTGTCCTGCGAAATGGCCGGTGCCCAGCAGTTGCAAAAGGCGTTGGAAGACGGTCTTGATCCTTCCAACGTCCGTGTCTTGCGTGCGCCTTGCATGGGTCGTTGCGATACTGCGCCTGTGCTGGAGATCGGGCATAACCATATCGACCATGCCACCCCTGAAAAGGTGCAGGCGGCGATTGCTACGGATGATACCCACGCCCATCTGCCCGCCTATGAAACCTTTGCGGCATATGAAGCAAACGGCGGCTATGCAAAGCTGAAAGAGCTGCGCGAGAGCGGTGATTGGGAGAAAGTACAGGAAGACATCCTGTCCTCGGGCTTGCGCGGTCTGGGTGGAGCTGGCTTCCCGTCCGGCAAGAAATGGGGCTTCGTTCGCATGAACGAAGGCACCCGTTATCTGGCCGTGAATGGCGATGAAGGCGAGCCTGGCACGTTCAAAGATCGCTACTACCTTGAACGCACGCCGCATGTCTTCCTTGAAGGCATGCTAATAGCTGCCTGGGCGGTAGAGGCCGAGACCTGCTTTATCTATATGCGCGATGAATATCCGGCGGTGCTGGAAATTCTACGCCGCGAGATTGCCGAGCTGGAACAAGCTGGCCTGATTGAAAAGGGATATATCGATCTGCGCCGGGGCGCCGGTGCCTATATATGCGGCGAAGAATCCGCGATGATCGAGTCGATCGAAGGCAAGAAAGGCTTACCGCGTCACCGGCCTCCGTTTGTGGCGCAGGTTGGGGTCTTTAACCGTCCGACCTTGGTGCACAATGTCGAGACGCTCTATTGGGTGTCGAAAATCTGCCGCGAGGGGCCGGAATGCCTCAACAGCACGGAAAAGAATGGGCGCACGGGTTTGCGCAGCTATTCGGTCTCGGGCCGGGTGGCGCAGCCGGGCGTCTATCTACTGCCCGCAGGGTCGACCATTGTGGATGTGATTGAGGCGGCTGGCGGCATGGCCGAGGGTCAGACTTTCAAGGCGTATCAGCCGGGTGGGCCGTCTTCGGGTCTGCTGCCTGCGTCGATGGATGATATCCCTCTGGACTTCGACACCTTACAACCACACGGGACGTTTATCGGTTCCGCTGCTGTGGTGGTTCTGTCCGATCAGGATACGGCCCGCGATGCTGCGCTGAACATGTTGCGCTTCTTCGAGGATGAAAGCTGTGGCCAGTGCACGCCCTGCCGGGCGGGCTGTGAAAAGGCGGTCAAGCTGATGCAGGCTGACAAGTGGGATCAGGATCTGCTGGAAGATCTGTGCCAGGTCATGGGCGATGCCTCGATCTGCGGACTGGGGCAGGCGGCCCCGAACCCGATCCGCCTGGTCATGAAACATTTCGCTGACGAAATCTGAGGGAGACAGAGCCATGCTTGATGCAAGCCCAACCAAGACCGTCACCTTCAATCTGAACGGAAATGACGTCACCGTGCCCGAAGGCTGGACCATCTGGGAAGCCGCCAAGGGGCAGGGGTTCACCATTCCGCACCTGTGTCATAAGCCGCAGCCGGGCTACAAACCCGACGGCAATTGCCGCGCCTGCATGGTCGAGGTGGAAGGCGAGCGCACTCTTGTCGCTTCGTGCATTCGCCCTGCGGCGGACGGCATGGTGGTGAAAACCGACAGCGACCGTGCCGAGAAATCGCGCGCAATGGTCATGGAATTGCTGGTCGCCGATCAACCCGAAGAGGCCCACGACAAATCCAGCCATTTCTGGGACATGGCCGAACTGAACGATGTCAGCGACAGCCGGTTCCCGGCCAAAGAGGTCGAGAAAATCCCGTTGCTGGATGACAGCCATATCGCGATGCGGGTTAATCTGGATGCTTGCATCAACTGCAACCTCTGCGTCCGGGCCTGCCGGGATGTGCAGGTCAATGATGTGATCGGGATGGCCGGGCGCGGTCACACCGCGCAGGTGGTGTTCGATCAGAACGACCCGATGGGCGATTCAACCTGTGTGGCCTGCGGCGAATGCGTTCAGGCCTGTCCGACCGGTGCTCTGATGCCAGCCACGGTGCTGGACGATCAGCAGGTTGGAGACAGCAAGGACTATGATTCCGAGACCGAAAGTGTCTGCCCGTTCTGCGGCGTGGGCTGTAAGGTCTCGCTCAAGGTCAAAGACGGCAAGGTGAAATATGTCGAGGGGATCAACGGCCCCGCCAATGAAGGCCGCCTGTGTGTTAAAGGCCGGTTTGGGTTCGACTATATCCACCATCCCCACCGCCTGACCAAGCCGCTGATCCGGCGCGAGGATGCGCCTGCCAAAGGGTTGAACGTCGATCCGTCAGACCTGTCGACCCATTTCCGCGAAGCGAGCTGGGAAGAGGCGATGGAACTGGCGGCAACCAAGCTGAAAGCGCTGCGTGATGAAGATCCGCGCAACGTCGCTGGCTTTGGTTCGGCCAAATGCACCAACGAAGAAGCCTATCTGTTCCAGAAATTCATTCGTCAGGGCTTCAAGCACAACAACGTCGACCACTGCACCCGTCTGTGCCATGCCTCGTCCGTGGCGGCGCTGATCGAGAACGTGGGCTCGGGCGCGGTGACCGCGACCTTTAACGAGGTTGAAAACTCGGACGTGGTTATCATCATCGGCGCCAACCCAATCGAAAACCACCCCGTGGCGGCAACCTACTTCAAGCAGTTCACCAAGCGCGGTGGCAAGCTGATCGTGATGGACCCGCGCGGCGTCGGTATGCGCAAGTTCGCAGACGAAATGCTGCAGTTCCGTCCGGGTGCTGATGTCTCGATGCTCAACGCGATCATGAACGTGATCGTCGAAGAGGAACTGTACGACAGCCAGTACATCCACCGCTGGACCGAGAACTGGGAAGCCGAAAAAGAGCATCTGCGCGCCTTCACACCCGAGGCGATGGCGCCGATCTGCGGCATTGAACCGGATCAACTGCGCCGTGTCGCGCGTACCTTCGCGCAGGCCAAGGCTGGTCTGATCTTCTGGGGTATGGGCGTCAGCCAGCACATTCACGGCACCGATAATTCCCGCTGCCTGATCTCGCTGGCATTGATGACCGGCAATGTTGGTAAACCCGGCGCGGGTCTGCACCCGCTGCGTGGCCAGAACAACGTGCAAGGCGCGTCTGACGCGGGTCTGATCCCGATGTTCCTGCCGGATTATCAGTCGGTTATGGATGACGGCATTCGGGCCAAGTTCAACAATGTCTGGGACTCGGACGACTTCTCTAACGAGAAGGGCCTGACCGTCACCGAGATCATCGATCAGGCCTATGCGGGCAACATCAAGGGCATGTATATTCAGGGCGAAAACCCGGCCATGTCCGACCCGGATGTTGGTCACGCACGGGAAGCATTGGCCAAGCTGGAGCTGATGATCGTGCAGGATATCTTCCTGACCGAAACGGCCAACTATGCCGACATCATCCTGCCCGCCTCGGCGCTGTATGAAAAGAACGGCACCGTGTCGAACACCAACCGTCAGGTTCAGCGTGTGCGTCCGGCTGTGGCACCTCCGGGTGAGGCGCGTGAGGACTGGAAAATCACCGTCGAGCTTGCGCAGCGCATCGGGCTGAACTGGGACTACACGGATGTGTCTCAGGTCTTTGCCGAGATGAAGCTGACCATGGCGTCACTCGACAACATCACCTGGGAGCGGCTTGAGACCGAGACGATCACCTATCCATCGCTCAGTGAGACCGATCCGGGTCAGGCGATCGTGTTCGGTGACGGCTTCCCGCGGACAGACGGACGGGCCAAGTTCACCCCGGCCAGTGTCATCCCGCCGGATGAAGCGCCGGATGAGGAATACCCGATGATTGCCACAACCGGCCGTCAGCTGGAACACTGGCACACCGGGTCGATGACTCGCCGGTCCAACGTTCTGGATGCTGTGGAACCGGAAGCAAACTGTTCGATGAACCCTCGTCAGCTGAAACTGATGGGGATTGAGCCGGGCGAAATGATCCGTCTCACCACCCGTCGTGGCTCGATCGAGATCATGGTTCGAGCCGACCGGGCGATCGCCGAAGATATGGTGTTCATTCCGTTCGCCTATGTCGAGGCGGCGGCGAACATTCTGACCAACTCGGCCATCGACCCTTATGGTAAAATCCCTGAGTTCAAATTCTCGGCCATTCGCGTTGAAAAGATCGAAGGCGTAATCGCGGCTGTGTAAGAGTGTCGGAGTAGAGTTTTTGAGGGCGGCCTTGCGAGGCCGCCCTTTTAGGTTTCCGCGACGTCAACGGGGAAATAGGCATTTCCCACTCAGCTTTGCGCCATTTGCGCCATATTTCTCTGGTTTCAGCAATTTTAAACCTAAGAAAACGCCACCAAGCGCCCATTTTGCGGTCGTGAGGTTAGGTCTTGATTGGGTTTGGAAACGAAATTGGGGAACCGATTGCGCAGGGCCCGAACCTGTGGGCAGTCGGGCCTAGGCGCCGAAGCCGAAATAGATGGTAGTAGTGCGATCAGAGCAACAAGGGCTGAATGAAACCGCAAGACGTGTATAACGATTTGAAACAGGCTGAGCTTTCGTTTGTCGTATTGCCGGGTATGTCGGTTGATGCGATCCTGAGCGAAGTCCTTAGTTTTTTCCTGTCCAGAAACTTCCTGATGTTTCTGCCCGCTTTGATGCTGTTGCTCCTTGGTGCGACGCCGTCATTGTTTGCTGAACCGCTAAACGGGCTGGGGCGATCGATCTATTGGATGTTCGGATTGCTGGGGTATATGGGTTCGGTGGTTCTGATGTTGCTTTTTGAGGCAGTCTGCAGCCGATATCTGGGCATCAAACGGTTTTTCACCCCGCTGACATGTTTTCCCGTTGCGTATGGGGCGATGAAGTTTGCCCAATTCGCAACGACAATGGTTTTCAGTACGTTTCTGTCTTTCAGCTTTGAAAACTCGCCGCTTTTGCTGCCTCAGTACTTTCTCGTCGTTGGAATTGAAGTGATCGTAATCGTTTGGGTTTTTCCACCTTATCTGGCCCGCCTGCGCGCCGGCGATCCGCAACCCGAGGAAGAGCCGGATAGCAGAGTGGAATCCCGTGTTCCTGTGGCCAATGGTTTAGTGTCCGCCAATGGGCAAAATTTTTTGGCCAAGGATATCTTGTTCGTTCAGGCTCAGCAGCACTATGTCACCCTGCGTGTAGATGAAAAAGAAGTGCTGGTGCGTTCAACGTTCAAAGGCATCCTATCGCAAATGCCAGAATGCTATGGCCTACAGGTGCATCGGTCCTTTTGGGTTGCTAATCGGTGTGTGGATATTGCTAAAAGCCTGAATGAAGTCGGATATCTGGTTCTGGGCTGCGGCAAAAAGATCGCGATCGCCCGTAGCCGGCACGGCGCCGTGCGTGATTGGCTGTCCGAGATGGCGTCAGCGGAAAGCCCGGCAACAGTTAAAGCTTCACAACAACAAACCTGACATCGTTCGGCGGAAACATCCGGCTTATCGGTTCGTTTAGATAATCCACCTTCCCATCGCTGCTGGGTACAGAATACGCAGTGGATGGGAAGGTGGGCAGTTCAATATTTTTAGTAATGAAAGGATTTGAATTTTGATCTTTTGCTTTCCCCGATTTTGAGTTTTTCCCCCTCTATAATCAGGTCGTACTGGTCAACAAGTCACTCGATAAAGACGCCGCAAAACCAGGCGCTGCCTTCTTTTCCTGCATAGGCACGGACCTGGCAATGAAATTGGTACGAAACGTCAAAAATTCGAAACGAACGGCAATGAAAATTCGTGTCGCACGAAATGAATAGAGCGACTTGTGCATTCGCTGTCATGTTAAGAAATTGATAGTAAAGGGGTTAATGAAATTCCCTGCCTTCCTGTGATTTGGCCCGAAACTGTTGTCACAGATGCAGAGTTTCGCGCAGGATTAGTAGTCGCGCTCGAAAAAGACACCCAATCCCGTTTCCCCCCGCCCGTCAACGGTTCCGCGCATTGTGATATTATCGGTGACGTCCAGATTGAGGTTCACTTCGGTATTTCCTTCGGTGTTCACGTTGAAATCGGTATAGAGATTGTCACCCAGATACGCCCCGGCGCCCAAAATTCCGCCGCTTGACGTTGCTCCGATATCGACTGTGTCGACACCGGTCGACTCCCTCAGACCCTTGGTCGCATCCCCTCCTGCACCGCTGAGCTGCGCCAGCGAAGCCGCCATCTGGGCAATGACAAAGGGCGACAGCTCAGAGAAACGGTTGCCAAACAACAGCATGGCCAGCGCCTCTTCTGCTGGCCGTTCCGGATCCGAGAACACGTTGACCTCGGGGGCGTCCAGCGGCCCGGCGATTTCGATTGTAGCGGTCCCGTCCGAGGTGCTGTTTGAGGATTCAAATTCGATATAGGGTGTCAAGTCGCCTTGTAGGGTCACGATCCCTTTTGTCAGGGCCAGCCTGCGGCCCAGAATGTCGAAATTGCCTCGGATTAGAGCGATCTGGCCCGAAGGAATGATCGAGGTTGTTGTTCCGCCTATGTACAGCTGTCCGCCGAGTTCGGCATTCACGCCTCGACCTCGGACAAACACGGCCTTGGGGGCGAGCAGAGCGATGTCCAGCGCAATACGGGAATCGCTTTGGGTGGCATCGTCCTGTTTTACCAAACGGGCACGTTCCCGAGTCCTATAGCTGGCCGCGTTTTCGTTGATATGTTCGATCTCTGGTATGGGTGCAGCGCCGACCGCACCCGAGGCGGCGGCGAGATTAATATTGGTTTCCTCGAATGTAATTTGCCCGACTATTGTGCTGTTGCCGGCCAAAGCTCCGGTCATTGCGATTTGCCCGTTCAGGATCGTCTCGTACAAAAGCTGATCCGTCAGCACGAGACGATTGAGCGTGGTCGTAATTTGCGCATTGAACGGAGGCGTCAGGTCAATCGGGCCCGCGACGGTGAAATTACCCCCGGCGCGGGTTCCACCATTTAGGGAGATGTTGGCGCGGTTGTTGGCCAACTCGACCGCGCCACTGATGCCGGTAATGGTCTGACCGGCTCCCGGTATCGCCAACGAGGTTCCAGAGGTCGTGATCGACCCGCTGAGCGCCTCAAGCGAGGGTTGGCCATTCAAGCTAAGGTCGTACCGCGCAGTCCCGTCGATTTGGTTGGGGGTGATGAACAGGTTTGCGATACCGATATTAACCCCGCCTTGCGCCTGCAGATCGGCGTTTCCTGTGGTTTCATCGAAGGTGCCCGAGATTTTGCCGGTGATCTGTGCCGGGCCCTGCGCCGAAGAGTTGATAGTCCAGACGCCTGCCTTGCGCTTTGCGGTCCCATTAGCGGTGATTGTACCAGGAAAATCTGGGGCGAAACGCTCGACCTTGTTTAGCTCGGCGTCAAAGTCCAAGTCTGCCGATCCGTCAGAGCCGACCGACCCCGTCAGCGACGCGTATGAACTGTCCGGCCCACGCAAGCTGACTCTTCCTTCAAGGCCCGAAGCTGTTGGCGCGGCGTTGCCTTCCAGCGTCAGTGGTCCTGACAACGTCTTGGAAATCCGCGCCAGATCGTCCAGCTCTACCGAATAGCTCAGCCCTCCGGTCTCTTTGCTGACCTGACCCGAAGCGTCTGCGGTCAAGGCCGTGCCCCGCAGTTTGAAGTTTTGGACATTCAGACCCTGATCACTGTTCTCGGCATCGACACGCAGCGTCGTTCGACCTTCGATCAGTTTGTCGACGAGACTGATGCCAATCTGGACGTCCTGCGCATCGACATCGCCGGCTATGTCGAAGGTCTGGCTGGACAAAGCTCCGTTGCCATTGATATCCGCGGTAACCGACCCGGCAAGATCCCGGCCCGCGAGATCCGAAAATAGCGAAAGATCAGGGACTGTCACCTGTGCCTGACCATCAAGAACTAGATTGCCGGTTGGGTCATTGATCGACGCGCTTACTTGTGCTGTCACGGCCCGTCCGTTGATGGTGGCTTTGCGTATGTCGATAAGGTCTCCCGTTTTCGCACCATCCCAGGTGATCACGGTTTTGCCTGCAAGCAGAGGATCGACTTCGGACATACCTGTCTGCAGATCCTGCGTCGTAATGCTGGCCGTGCCATCAAACTCTTGCGTCTGCAGGGTGCCTTTGCCGTCCATTTGCGCGCTGAGCGACCCGCCAAGCTGCCGCTGGGCCAGCCCGGAAAAGACCGAGAGGTCGGGCGCGTTGAGGCTGGCCTGACCGTCGATTGTCAGATTGCCATCAGGCGTGGTCACTTCGCCACTGGCCTGTGCCTGCGCGGCCTGACCGTTCAGTTTGAACTCGCGTATGGATATTCCATCCGCCCCACGACGAGCATCCAGAGCGATGGTGGTCTGGCCGGTGATTACGGGGTCGATATCGTCGCGACCGGTCGATAGGTTGTTGCCCTGAACAACCACTTTGCCATCAAAGCTGCCCTCAAGCGGAGAGCCCTTGCCCTGAACATCTGCCGACGCCGACCCTGCCAGTTCCAACTGGGCAAGGCCAGAGAACCGGGACAGGTCGGTAGCGTCCAGCGTAGCCTTGCCATCAACAGCCAATCCGCTGGTCAATCCACTGATCAGCGTGTCCAGCGCCAGAGTGTAATCCGACCCGACCAGTTCGAAACCAGACAATGTCAGCGACTGGTCATCACCATACTCAAACTGCCCGTCCAGCGTGATGCGATCTCCGACGGCTGTATTCAGGTTCGGAGCGGTCAGATCAATGCCCGTGACGCTGGCTTGCAGATCGCCGTTCACTGTAAATCCAAGGGTCTGATCGAGCACGCCTTGCGCGATAATTTGCATGCTCTCAAGTTCGGCTTGGGGGGATTTGAACTTATCTGCTGTCAGGCTAAGATCCCAGAGATTGCCATTTTTCTGATCAAACAAGGTCGAGATCTGCGCGGACTTGATCGTTTTGTCACCACCGCCAACCGGAAGCGTGACCGCCTGTCCCTGCGGAGGGGTAATGCGTCCCTGCAAGGCGGCAAACTGCAATGTGCCACCTTCGGCAAGGGCCAACTTCCCTTCAAGGTTCAGGGCCTGCGTTGCAAGCTGAAGATCGGACAGGTCCAGCGCCCCTTCGGGCAGGGTCTGGCCCTGCACGAACAGCCGCGAGTCCGTCCCGAAAAACGGGTCGATTGCAGGGCCGACGAAGGGTGTCAGGTCTCCGTTCAGATCGGCGGTAAATGCTATGCCTTCCGCAGTGTCGTCAGGGGCCGAACCAAGCCGAACCTGCCCGGCCAGACGCTGCTGCCCGTCACTGCTCAGCCCGATATCGGCGGTGAAATCCGTCAGCGGTCCGGCACCTTTTGCCGTCAGCTCGATCGTTGGGCTGTCGGGAATGTTCAAAGCGGTCGAAATAAGCCCGCCGGATGCCTCGGCCACGTTCAGGTCCAGATTGATCTCGCTTGTCGAGTTGTCGAACCCGGCGGTCAGTGTGATCTCATCTCCGGCACGATCCAGCCGCACCACGTCGAGATTGGTGTCCAGCGTTCCATCAGCAAGCGACAGATTGCCGGTGACGGATAAGTCGGCGGCTACCCCAATCAGCGGCTGCCCCAGCGACAGCTGATCCACGCGGATTTCGCCGATTTCAACTGCGACAGGCAGCTCGGGCAGCTGGAATGTCTGGGTTTCCGCAGAGGGAGGAGGGGCATCTTTGGTTGTGGTGCCCGGCGCACGGGCTACGTCGATCTCTTGCGCTGTCAGCGCATTGACCGAGAACCGCCCACGTATCAGGGCCAGTCTGTTCCAATCCAGTTCGGCATCTTTGATGGTCAGCCAGACGCCCTCATCATCCGATACCGTGATCTCTGCGATTGTGGCCCGTGCGCTGAGGGCGCCTTGCAAGCCTTTGACGGTTACGTTCTGATCATCACCGGACAGGGTATCCTGCAGAAACTGCTCTAGCATACTGCCGCCTTCGTCCTGCGCCAGAACGGGGTAGGGCACCCACAGCAGAACAGCCGCCAAAACTGGATATGAGAAACGATGTGTCAAAATGCCTGACCAATTCCGATGTAAAACTGCAATCCGTCCCCGGTGCCGCCCTGAACGGGAAGGGCGAGATCAAGACGCAGGGGGCCAAAACCACCGAGGTCATATCTGATACCAAGCCCGGCGCCGGAATGGCTCTCTGCAGCGCTGCTGACAAAAGAGGACGTGTCGACAACACCATAATCATAAAACCCGACCAGCGATATTGTCTCGGTGATTTTGCCGCGAACTTCGCCAGATAGACCGAGGAAAGACTTGCCGCCAGCAACCTCATTGCCAACAGGAATGCCGAGGCTTTCATAGGGCTGACCGCGCACAGTGCCCGCACCGCCCGAAAAGAACAGGAAATCGGGTGTGACCCCGTCCAAGGCGGGTCCTACAATCGACCCAATCTGGACCCGTCCGGCCAGCACGAGACGACCTTGCGTCCGCAGACTGGTATAGGCACGCGCGTCCGCAAACATCCTGAGGCCTGTTTCTGTGTCGGACAGGCCGACAAATGGCATCACACGGGCATCCAGGTAATAGCCATTGGCGGCGCTGACCTTGCTGTCCCTTTCATCCCATTCGGAGCGGAACGGCAGGATGAAATAGCGGAACTTACGCCCGTCGCCATAGGCGTCATCTGCATCCGACCACTGAAACCCGGCGGATGCCTCGGCGTATAGGCGGTCTGAAAATGTGCGTCTTGCACCATAGGCCAGAGACGTTACCGTCACGTTGTAATTGTCGGTGTTGCGACGTTCCAGAAGGGCGCTCCAGAACGTACTGTCATCGGGGCCCAGCCGGTCGGGCTGATCCAGCCGCAGCCCGATGCGCCCGTCCAGATCCTCGGCCCCGCCAATATTGCGCAACGATGCCTCAAACCGCAGGCGTTGGGCGCGGCGGAACACGTTGCGATGCGTCCAGGTCGTCGACAGCTCCATCCCATCGCGCGAGGCCACTTCCAAACCGAAGGTCAGGCGGCGTTTGGGCATGTCTTCAAGATAGACATCGAAATCCAGGGAGCCATCAGGGTTGGGAGTGTCGTGCTCTTCGATCGAGACAATATTAAACGTGCCGGTGCGGCGAAGCCGGGTTCCGACCTTTTGCACCTGCTGGGGGGAATACACCTCTCCGGTTGGGAAGCCGGCGATTTGTTCGACGGACCTGTGGCGAACATCGCTGTCGCCTTTGATGTACATTTTTCCAAAGCTCAGACGCGGTCCCGGGGCGAGGTCAATGCGGGAATCCAGCTTTGCCTGGGCGTGGCGGGCAATGACTTTCTGGCCGCTGACCTCGGCCTTGGCATGACCAGCGTCACGCCATCCCTGCACGCCTGCTGACGCGGCTTGCTGAATGGCGCCGGTGGTGGCCAGTTTGCCCGACGCATAGTCTTCGGGAAGAACCGTTTCGGTTGCGATCGGCCGGACCACCGCCTGGCCAAATGTGAAGGTTGGGCCGGTTTTAACAGCAATCACGATTTTGTTGATCTGATTGGGCACGTTGAGTGAACTGAGTTCCGCCGCCTCTTTCCCGTCCAGTTTAATGCTGACGACGGGACTGAAATAGCCTTCGTCATAAAGGATCTGTACAATGGTGGTATAGTCCGACAGGGCCGCTGACAAAAGTTCAAGCGGCGTGTCCAGCCCGCGGGATTCTGCGGTTGTCACCGATGCGGTATCTTCGATCCGTTCAACCAGCGCTTTCGGAGCGCCCGGTGCCGTGAGGACGGTTTCCAATGCGGCCAGCGATGTGGGCAATGTGGCGACGACTATTCCGAACAGACAATTTCTCACAAAGCTGCATTGTCTTATTCGCTGCATCTATTGGCTCCAGCTGCCCCAACTAGAAATTAATTTCGGCGCCTTTTCGGATGTGGCGGCCCCTTAAGGATAGTTAGAACATCTGTAATCGTGTAGGGGAAGCGTTTATCGTTTGGCCAAGAAAATTAACGGAACAAGTGATGGCTCAGTGCCAGTTCAAAGGCCAGCATTGCGGAACCAGCGAATGATCGCCGCGCGATCTTCCGGTTCCATATAGGTGACATTTGCGGGTGGCATGGCGTGACTGACACCGGCCTGCAGGTAAATCTGTTTCGCATTGCGGGCGATGTCACCTTGGGTTTCCAGAAGAATGCCCTTTGGCGCCCACAGGATGCCGTCCCAAACCGGTTCGCGCGCATGGCACATGGAACAGCGCCCCAGAACGACATCATGTGCCTGTTCGAACCCGTCTGCTTCAGCGTATTTCTGTTCAAATGCGGTGAGCGGCTGTGCCTCGGCCTCCTCCAGAGGTTTGTACATAGGCGCGGTGGACAGCCACATGATGGCGATGAATAGCAGAGCGGTCACCAGCCACGTCCAGGTCGGATCACCGGCGCGGGCGTGGCGTGTATTGAAGTAGTGACGGATTGTGACACCCATCAGAAATACCAGCGCCGCAATGATCCAGTTGTATTGGGTGGCAAAGGCCAGCGGGTAGTGGTTCGAAAGCATCAGGAAAACCACAGGCAAGGTCAGATAGTTGTTATGAGTCGAACGCAACTTGGCGATCTTGCCGTATTTCGGGTCCGGGGTGCGGCCATTCTTAAGGTCGTCTACGACGATGCGCTGGTTCGGCATGATGATGAAGAATACATTCGCTGTCATGATCGTGGCGGTGAATGCGCCCAGATGCAGCATCATCGCGCGCCCGGTGAATATCTGGTTGTACCCCCAGCCCATCACCACCAGCAGGACAAACAGCAGCACCATCAGTAATGTTGGGCGCTCACCCAGACCGGATTTGCACAGGAAGTCGTAGATAAGCCAGCCCATAGTCAACGAGGCAGCCGAGATCAGAATGCCCTGCCACAGCGCCAGATCGGCCTTTTGGGCATCAATCAGATAAAGCTCTCCACCAACCCAGTAGACGATCATCAACAGCGCAGCTCCGCTAAGCCAGGTGGCATAGCTTTCCCATTTGAACCAGGTCAGATGATCCGGCATCCGCTCGGGTGCGACGAGGTATTTCTGAATATGGTAAAAGCCGCCGCCATGTACCTGCCATTCTTCCCCGTCGGCGGGGCCGGGGATATCCCGGTTCAGGCCAAGGTCCAGAGCGATGAAGTAAAAGGATGATCCGATCCAGGCGATAGCAGTGATTACGTGCAGCCAGCGCACAGCAAATGCCATCCAATCCCAGAACACGGCGAATTCAAACATGAGAGTTCTCTCCAGTAGGTTATAGTCACCCTAGGCAAACTGGCTTTTCTTCGGTATTCCCGTATATTGTCAAACTGTATCAAAAAAAACGATAAGATGTCCTATCTCGACAATATTCGCACCTTCGTTCGTGTCTATGATCTGGGCAGCATGTCTGCTGCCGGGAGGGATTTGCGTGTTTCACCGGCGGTGACTTCGGCGCGAATATCACAGCTTGAGGATCATTTGGGCGTGCGTCTGTTTCAGCGGACTACACGTAACCTCAGCCCGACCGAGCAGGGACGTGCGTTTTACCCCGGAGCGGTTGCGGTCCTGGATGCTGTAGATGAAGCCGAGGCGCAGGTTGTTCACCTGACCGAAGCCCCCCGCGGGTCACTGTTCGTAGCCGCGCCTTTGGGCGTCGGGCGCAGGTTATTAGCCCCACATGTGCCGGAATTTCTCTCGGAATACCCCGAAATTGATGTGCGATTGCGCCTGACCGACAGGTCAGTGGACTTGACGACCGAAGGATTGGATCTGGCCTTTTTCATTGGTCAGCCCGAGGACAGCACCCTGCGTATTCGCAAGATCGCGGATTGCGCGCGGGTTCTGTGTGCCGCACCGGACTATGTAAAACGCAGGGGGATGCCGCAAAACGGAGCCGATCTTGTGTCCGAAAAGCACGAGTGTCTTAACCTGCGGTATCCCGGCGCCGCAGAGTTTCAGTGGATGCTGGAAACTCCAGACGGGCCAAGACGTTATGCCGTGTCGGGCCGGTTTGAATGCGATGACGGAGATGTTTTGACCGATTGGGCGTTGTCAGGGCAGGGGATCGCGATGAAACCTGTGTTTGAGGCAGCGGAACATCTCAAGGCAGGACGTCTGGTGGTGGTTGCGAAGGAGACACCTCCTGTCTCTGTTCAGATGGCGTGTCTCTATACCCATCGACGTCACCAGGATCCCAAGGCGCGTTTGTTCATGGATTTCATGATCGCGCGAATTGGCAAGGTTGTGCAAAACTCGGACATTAACGGTTAGCAAAGGCTCCCGGCCGCGCGTAAATTTTCTCGAAGAGCTGTAACCGTCACTATCCGCGCCGCGCCCAACAGGTGCGGCGCCCGGCTCAACAGGAGGAGGCCCGGCAGGGGCGATCGACGGGTGGGAGGTTCGCCCGGTCAGTTAGCTGCCACGATACGTGGAGTAGCTGTATGGCGAAAGCAAGAGCGGCACATGATAGTGGGCGTCTGCTTCAGACATACCAAACCTGATTGGAATCTCATCCAGGAACAGCGGTTCGTCATCCGCCTGGCCAGAGGCGCGCAGATAGTCACCCGCGCTGAAAACAAGCTCATATTCCCCGGTTTCAAAGTTTGCTTGCGGTAGTATTGGGCTGTCTGTTCGCCCGTCTGCATTGGTCAGCATCTCAGCCAGTTTGTGGCGTCCGTCCTGGGTAATCGCGTACAGAGCAATTTTCAGCCCCTCTGCGGGACAGCCTTTGGCGGTGTCCAGAACATGGGTTGTCAGGTATCCTGCCACGCGTTTCTCCTCATATTCCAATCACCGCAACGAGTGGCTGTTGAAAACCGCAAACTGCAATCGAGTATTGTTTGACGCAGTCTGGGGCGAAACCCGAGACTTTGGGAATGCCGAAAGAAAAGGAAACAGCGTTCGGATTGATTTGATAATACTGCTTCCAATTCTGCGGTAAAGCGTAGGTAGTGTAACACAACTGAGACGGAACATTCATGCAGCCCCCTCGCTATCCCCGTGACATGATCGGATACGGAGCCAACCCGCCAAACGCCCAGTGGCCTGGCGGAGCAAATCTGGCCGTTCAGATTGTGCTGAACTACGAAGAGGGTGGCGAGAACTGCGTGCTTCACGGTGATGCCGCGTCCGAGGCCTTTCTGTCCGAGATTGTCGGCGCAGCGCAATGGCCAGACCAGCGTCATTGGAACATGGAATCGATCTATGAATATGGGTCGCGGGCAGGGTTCTGGCGTCTGCACCGCTTGATGCAGGACTTGCCCATAACCGTTTACGGTGTCGCTTCGGCGCTGGCACGGTCGCCCGATCAGGTTGCCGCCATGAAAGACGCAGGTTGGGAGATCGCAAGTCACGGCCTGAAATGGGTCGAACACAAGGATATGTCTGAGGCGGAAGAGCGCGCTCAAATAGAAGAGGCTATCCGCCTGCATACCGAGGTCGTGGGGGAACGTCCCTATGGTTGGTATACCGGCCGGTGTTCCGAGAACACCGTGCGTCTGGTGGCCGAAGAGGGGGGCTTTGCCTATGTGGCGGACACCTATGCGGATGATCTGCCCTATTGGATGCAGGTCTCTGGCCGGGACCAGCTGATCGTACCATATACGCTCGATTGTAACGATATGCGCTTTGCAACGCCGCAAGGTTTCAATTCGGGCGATCAGTTCTATTCCTATCTCAAAGACAGTTTCGACGCGCTTTATTCCGAGGGTGAAGCCGGTGCGCCCAAGATGTTGTCGATTGGTCTGCATTGCCGCCTGATCGGTCGTCCAGGTCGGGTCATGGCGCTGAAACGGTTTCTGGATTATGCGCGTGGGCACGCGGATGTCTGGTTCGCGACCCGTCTGCAGATCGCCCAGCATTGGGCAGCGCAGCACCCACCTGTTTCAGGTCCAAAGCCGTCAGAAATGGCGCGGGACGCTTTCGTAGCCGCTTATGGCGGGATCTTCGAACATTCGGCGTGGATTGCAGAGCGCGCCCATGGGCTGGAACTCGGCGCGGCTCACGATACTGCCGGCGGGTTGCACAACGCACTGACGCGCATGTTCCGTTCGGCCTCGGATGAGGAGCGGTTGGGCGTGCTGACCGCGCACCCGGATCTGGCAGGCAAGCTGGCACAGGCCAAGCGACTGACGCAGGAAAGCACGGCGGAACAATCCTCGGCGGGGCTGGATGCGTTGACGGATGCCGAACGCGATGCCTTCACCGATCTGAATAGGCGCTATACCGACAAGTTCGGATTTCCCTTCATTATTGCTGTGCGTGATCATGACAAAGCCTCTATCCAGCAGGCGTTTCAGCGGCGGATAGATCAGGACCGGGAAACCGAATTCGCCGAGGCCTGCCGACAGGTCGAGCGTATTGCCGAATTCCGCCTGAGGGATGTGCTGCCTTCATGAAACAGATCCGGACTGTTCCTTTAACGCCTGACGCTTTTGCCCCGTTCGGAGATGTGATCGAGGCATCGGGCGACCCGGACAAGATCATCAACCAGGGCCAGTGCGGGCGTTTTCATGACCGGGCGGCCCTTGATTTCGCGGGCGGCCGCGCCGGGATCAGCCTGTTCAACGCCAACCCCCGAACCCTGCCGTACCAGTTGGATATGGTTGAACGGCATCCTGATGGCAGTCAGGCCTTTGTTCCCATGACCCATCAACCCTTTCTGGTCGTTGTAGCACCAGATGTTGACGGGCAGCCGGGCGAGCCGTGTGCCTTTGTCACCCGGCCCGGTCAGGCGGTGAATTATCATCGTGGGACGTGGCACGGCGTTTTGACACCATTGCATGGCCCTGGATTGTTCGCCGTTGTTGATCGGATCGGCGATGGGCCCAACCTGGAAGAATACTGGTTCGATACCCCTTATCAGGTGGTGTCGTAGCCAAATGAAGCCGCAGCATAAGCGGTAAGACCCCCGTGAATCTGACAGAGAGGACAGTAACTCATGGCTGACACTTCAATAGGGACACCCGAACAGCTTCGGGATCCAAATTATACCCCGGCGCTGCACAAGGCAGTTCCGCTGGGCATTCAACATGTTCTGGCGATGTTCGTTTCGAACGTGACGCCTGCGATCATCGTTGCAGGGGCCGCCGGGTTCGGGTTCGGTTCGAACTCCCCCGATTTTCCCGAACTGCTGTACCTGATCCAGATGTCGATGCTGTTTGCCGGCGTCGCGACCTTGCTGCAAACGGTGACGATTGGCCCGGTAGGAGCGGCTTTGCCTATTGTTCAGGGCACCAGCTTTGCGTTTCTGCCGATCATGATCCCACTGGTTGCTGGCAAAGGCGTCGATGGTCTGGCCGCATTATTTGGAGGTGTCATTATCGGTGGGGTGTTCCATGCCCTGCTGGGCACGGTGATTGGCAAGATCCGTTTTGCCTTGCCACCTCTGGTCACAGGCCTTGTGGTTACAATGATTGGTCTGGCGTTGGTCAAGGTCGGCATTCAATACGCCGCCGGAGGGGTTCCGGCCATTGGAACGCCTGAATACGGCTCGGCGCTGAACTGGTCGGCTGCTTTGGTCGTGGTTGTGGTAACGCTGGGGCTGAAGTTCTTTACCCGCGGAATGCTTTCGGTTTCTGCCGTTCTGATTGGTCTTGCGGTTGGGTATGTCTATGCCCTGATGGTTGGCATGATCACGTTTGAGGCAATCGGAACAAGCTGGAGCCGCGCTGCAACTTTCGCCCTGCCTGTGCCCTTTAAGTATGGGTTCGAGTTCTCATTCGCCGCCATAATCGGGTTCTGTCTGATGGCCTTTGTTTCGGCAGTTGAGACGGTGGGGGATGTGTCGGGTGTGACCAAAGGCGGAGCCGGGCGCGAAGCCACGGACAAGGAAATCACCGGTGCAACCTATGCTGACGGCTTCGGCTCGGCCCTGGCGGGCGTGTTCGGCGGCTTACCCAACACGTCGTTCAGCCAGAATGTCGGGCTGATCGCGATGACCGGCGTCATGAGCCGAAATGTCGTCACCATCGGCGCCTTGTTTCTAATCCTGTGCGGCCTGGTGCCCAAGGTTGGCGCGATCATCCGTACCGTTCCGATCGAAGTACTGGGCGGTGGCGTCATCGTCATGTTCGGGATGGTTGTCGCCGCGGGTGTTTCGATGTTGTCCGATGTGGATTGGAATCGGCGCAACATGGTGATCTTTGCCATCGCGCTGTCAATCGGGTTCGGCCTCCAGCTCGAGCCGGGTGCGGTGCAACACTTGCCCGATACTCTGGGCATCCTGATGAAAAGCGGGCTGCTGCCTGCGGCTCTGATCGCCATCGTGCTGAATCTGATCCTGCCGGATGAGTTGGCCGATGAGGCAACCGAAGAAGTTTCGGGCGGCATGTCGGGGCACGGGTCGGGCAGCCTTCCCGGCAAGTAACCAAATGAAAATCGGCGGATCGCGTTAGGTCGCGGTCCGCCTATGTGTCGGCCATCATACGAGCGACATCCAGCATGCGGGCTGAAAACCCCCATTCATTGTCATACCAGCCAAAAACACGAACCTGAGTTTCGCCGATCTGCCGGGTTTCTGGCCCTGCGATGATCAGAGATTCCGGCCGCGTCCGCAAATCGGACGACACCAGCGGCTCATCCGTCCAACCCAGAACGGGAGACTCTGCAACGGCTGCACGCAGGGCGGTTTCAAAATCGCAGGCGCTCAGGCCGCGCTTCAGCGTCACAATCAGATCAACCGCGGAAACGCTTGCCGTAGGCACCCTGACCGCCGCGCCCGAGATGCGCCCGGCCAGATGGGGCAGGACTTCGTCTATCAGGTGCATAGCGCTGGTGGTGGTCGGGACCATCGACAGCGCTCCGGCGCGTGACCGTGCCAGATCACCACGCGGAGCGTCGATCATCGGCTGGCTGTTGGTGTAGCAGTGAATGGTGGTCATATGGCCCGACGCGACACCAGCGATCCCGTCCAGAACCTTGACCAGCGGAGCCAGCCCGTTGGTGGTGCAAGAGGCATTTGACACGATCCGCGCATTGCCCAGCTGATCCTCATTTGCACCCAGAACGATTGTGGCCTCGGTCGCAGGCGAGGGGCCGGAAATCAGTACTTTCCTTGCCCCTGCGGTCAGGCCCTGACTAGCAACATCCGATGTCCGGGCAACGCCGGTGCAGTCCATCAGGACATCTACACCGGACAGATCAACCCGGCTGAGGTTGGGGCTGTGTGTAACAGGAATAGCGTGCCCATCGACAACCAGTTGCGCAGTTCCCTGTTCCACTTTGCCCGGATAGGGCCCAAAAGTGCTGTCGTACTTGAACAGATAGGCGCAGGTCTCTAGCGGTGCGATGTCGTTGATCAGCACCAGTTCGATGTCGTGACCGAGCGGCATGGCCAGAAGCTGCCGCAAAATCGTGCGGCCGATGCGGCCGAATCCGTTAATTGCGAGTTTCATGCGCAAGCTATGGCAGTGGCTTGGATTAACCTCAATGCCAGTTTCCTGTCCGGGTCAGTTACAGCTGACCTGTGAAAAGAACTGGCCCGAGATGTTCTGGTACATGCTGGCCACAATCGGCTTGCACCCGGTTGCCTGCTGAATAGCCGCGATGGCCTGAATAGTGCGCAGCCGGGGCGGGGGGCCGAATGGGTTGAGATTGTTGTTATCACGTGTGGCACGGTATACGACCGGAGCTTCCGAAACCTGGGTAATGGCCCAGGTGCGGCTCATGACGTTGACGGTATTTGTCTCTTTGGCGGTTGCAGGGGTCACATCCAGGGCCGTCAGGCCGATTGCAGCCGCCAGTGCCAGCGTTACATTGCGCAGTGCCATCGTACAATCTCCTGAACTAAAACCGTTTGTTATTCCACCAGATTACCGCGCTTGCCCAGTCCCGCCAAGGCCGAATTTATCCTAGCGCCCGCCTGGTGAAAGAGGCATCTGGCGGTTCACATCTTTGTATAGCAGATATCGGAACCGCCCGGGACCGCCCGCATAACAGGCCTGAGGGCAAAAGGCCCGCAGCCACATAAAGTCTCCGGCTTCGACCTCGACCCAGTCCTGATTCAGCCGGTAGACGGCTTTTCCTTCCAGCACGTACAGCCCGTGCTCCATCACATGCGTTTCGGCAAATGGGATCACGCCACCGGGTTCAAAAGTCACGATGTTGACATGCATATCGTGGCGCAGGTCTTGCGGATCCGCGAAACGTGTTGTGGCCCAGCGACCCTCGGTGCCCGGCATTTCGTTCGGGGCGACCTCTTGTTCATTGGTGATGATCGGGTCCGGCTTGGGCAGGCCGGGCACTGCCTCATAAGCCTTTCGAACCCAATGAAACCGCGCTGGCTGCTCCGTATGGTTGCGCAACGCCCATTTGGAACCAGCTGGGATATAGGCATATCCACCAGTTTCCAAAACGTGAACACTTCCCTCAAGCGTCAATGTGACCGCCCCTTCGACAACGAACAAGACCGCCTGCGCTGCGGGGTCCGTTTCGGGCGTATCGCTACCGCCACCGGGTTGGACCTCCATGATGTATTGCGAAAAGGTTTCGGCGAACCCGCTAAGGGGGCGTGCCAGAACCCACAGGCGGGTGTCTTCCCAGAAGGGCAGATAGCTGGTGACGATGTCGCGCATCGTACCCTTGGGTATAACGGCATAGGCCTCGGTGAACATGGCGCGATCAGTTAACAGGGTGTCCTGTCCGGGGTGTCCGCCATGGGGCGCATAATAAGTCGGGTGTGCCATCAAATGCCTCTGGTTCGTGTTTCGTGCACTATGCGAGGGACGCTCGGCATGGCCTAGCGTCAGAGTTGCAATAGGTTTCTTCGGGATAATTTGAAGGTTGCAGACTAGGGCTTGGCCCTGTGCCTTCGCGGGTATATCCTTGAATGTAAATTGGTTGCAGAATTGCGAGGCGGTATGAGAATTTGGGGATCACTATTAGTTGCAGGTGTTCTGGTGCTGAGCATTGGTGTTGCCGGCAGCGCGAAACCGCTGTCTCGCATCATCGCAGAGTCGGGGTTGAACCCGGATGATTTCACATTGCTGAGTGCAACCACAGACACCATGCTGGGCAGTGGTTTGCCGCAGGTTGGTGCCGAAAGTGAATGGATCAGCACCGAGACCGGGGCCAAGGGCACCGTCCGTGTGCGCGAGGTCCGCGATAATTGCGTGCATCTGCAGCATTTTATCCGACCTCCGAGTTCCGAGCAGACCCGTGAGATCAGAACCCGCAGGTGCCAGGATGCCAATGGTAACTGGATTTTCACACCCTAATTGGGTTGCTACACCCGCGCGCGACGCAGGTTATTGACGGCTATACGGTCGCCAGTCTCCGGTTACTGCACCCGTTTAATCTCATATGGGGTGGGTGACGTCCCGTCACCCAACTGGACATCATGACGGTGGCTAAGTCATTCTCGGCCCAAAGGTAATGCCCGCGTGTCGGGGCGGAGGAGAAAACTCATGAACATGTCATTCGGCCTGCGCGAGGAAAACCGCGAACTGCTGACCCGCGTAACAGAGATGATCCGAAATGAAGTCATGCCGCTGGAAGAAGAGTTCCATGCTGAAATCAACAAAGGTGACCGCTGGCAATATACCGACCGGCAGGCGGATATCCTTGAAGGGTTGAAAGCCAAGGCCAAGGCGGCGGGATTGTGGAACTTCTGGCTGACCGACAGTGAAAAAGGGCTGGGTTTGACAACTGTGGAATACGCCTTTTTTGCTGAAGAAATGGGAAAGACCCCGCTGGGTGCCGAAATCTTCAACTGTTCAGCCCCAGATACGGGCAACATGGAAGTATTCGAGCGGTACGGGTCCGAAAAGATGAAGCAAGAGTGGCTCAAGCCGCTGCTCGATGGGCAAATCCGTTCGGCCTATCTTATGACCGAACCGGATGTCGCCTCGTCTGATGCCACCAATGTTTCGATGTCCTGTGTGCTGGACGGCGATTCCTACGTTCTGAATGGCGAGAAATGGTGGGCCTCAGGCGCCGGTGATCCGCGGTGCAAGGTCTATATCGTAATGGTCCGAACTGGCGGTGATGACCTGCCTGTTCACAAACGCCAGTCGATGATCGTGGTGCCGGCGGGAACGCCGGAGATCGAAGTGCTGCGCCCGATGGAAGTCTACGGCCATGATGATGCGCCGCACGGGCATATGCATATTCGCTTTACCAATGTCCGGGTGCCTGCCGAGAATATCCTGCTGGGCGAAGGGCGTGGGTTCGAGATCGCTCAGGGTCGATTGGGGCCGGGACGTATTCACCACTGTATGCGTGCTATTGGACAGGCAGAGATGGCCCTGGAGCAGATGTGCAAACGGTCGCTGCAACGCGAAGCATTTGGCAAGAAGCTGGCGCAGCTTGGGGCGAATTTCGATATCATAGCCGAATGCCGGATGGAGATCGAAATGGCCCGGCTACTTTGCCTCAAGGCTGCTTGGTACATGGATCAGGGCGATGCGCGCGCGGCGGCCCCGTGGATCAGCCAGATCAAGGTCGTGGCCCCGCGGGTCGCATTGAAGGTGATTGATGAGGCGGTGCAGATGTATGGCGGGCAAGGGGTAAGTCAGGACACGCCGCTGGCGACCGCGTGGACGCATGTACGGACCCTGCGGCTGGCCGATGGGCCGGACGCGGTGCATCGTCGTCAGGTCGCACGGACCGAGCTGAAAAAGCATACACAGGAAAAGGTCTGAGGTCCCAAGTGGATTTGAAATCTGACATGTCCAGGTTGCCTTATTTCAGACTTCGCGCGGATGGGGATTTTGTCGGCAATGACCCGGCGCGGGGTCCGTGGTCTGCCGAACATTGCCATGCTGGTCCGGTCAGCGGTCTGATCGTGCGCGCCGCGGAATCTGAAATTGGTCCCGGTAAGATGCTGACCCGGCTGACGGTCGATCTGCTGCGCCCGCTGCCCCTGTCCGGGTTGCGGGTTGCGGCCGAGACGACGCGGCACACCAGAACGCTAGCGACCACTCGGGTTACTGTGCACGATCTGGACAACACTTTATGCGCCGTAGCCACAACTATGCACCTTGCCCGCCGCGATCTTGGCCAGGTTCCCAATGTCGCTCTCTCATCTCCGCAACTGGCGGACACGGTGGACGGCCCATTTCCCATCGGCGAAATTCGGCACGATCTTCCGGGGTTCGCGACCTATTCCGATGTCCTCTATCCCAAGGGTGGAAATCAGGGCGTCGGTCCCAAAACGATCTGGATGCGCACGCCTCCGCTGCTTGGGGACGAGGTGCAATCTCCGATTCAGGCGCTGTGTCCACTGGCTGATTGCGGCAATGGCATTTCGTGGAATGCCCCCACAACCGAGATGGGGTTCATGAATACCGATCTGACGGTTCAAGTGCACCGCGAGCCGGTCTCGGATTGGCTGGCCTCCGAGTCTGTCTGCCATTGGCAACCCTCGGGTATCGGCATGTCGCAATCGGTTTTGTATGACACCCAAGGGCCGGTTGGAACAGCCCTGCAGACCCTTGTGTTGTTCCCACCTGCCTGAGCCATCGGCCAGCTTCTGCGCGCCCGGCCCAAATGGGATTGCCGGGCGCAGGCCGACACCCTATCTTTCGCCCATGCGCTGGCTTGTGACCCTAGTGACCTGCTGTTTGCCGATCCCGGCGATGACGCACCCGCATGTCTTTATCGACACGGGGCTGGAATTCGTCGTGGACGCTTCGGGGCAGCTGACCCATGTCCGTGTGACCTGGGCCTATGACGAGTTTTACTCTTTGCTTGTCCTCGAGGACATGAAGCTGGATCAGGATGGCGACGGTATCCTCAGCAAAAGTGAACAGGATCATCTGTCCGGGTTCGATGCACAGTGGGATCAAGGCTATAACGGTGATCTGGTCGTCTGGTCCGAGTCTGAGGTATTGCCGCTTTCTGGCCCACTGGAGCCGAAAGCATTGATGGAGGACGGGCGCATCGTGACCTCGCATCTGCGCAGTGTCGAAGGTGGGCCTGTACCGGCCACCGCCTTATCGGCGAAGGCGTTTGATGAGACATATTATACCGCATATGACCTGACGCGCCCGGTGACGGTTTCGGGGAGTAAGACCTGCCAGATTGACCGCGTCGAGCCGGATGTCGACGGACAGCTTGCCCAAATGCAGGCGTTTCTGCTGACGCTGGATGCCAATTACGACCTTGAGGAAAATGACATCCCGATGGTGGGCGAAAACTTTGCAACCGAGATCCGAATTTCATGTCCAAATACCTGATTGTCCCGTTTGTTCTGGCGGTCGGAGTTCTGCTCTGGTTCTGGTTCAGCGGCGGGTTTGACCAACTTGCGGCATGGGCTGCCGGTGAACAGCGTGCATTTCAGAACCAGATTGCGCGGTCTCTGCGCGCTGCCCGCGCCGAACAACCTCAGGCGGTCATGACTTTGTTGACGGTGTGCTTCGCTTACGGGTTCTTCCACGCCATCGGTCCTGGGCATGGCAAAGTCCTGATCGGTGGCTATGGGCTTGGCCGGCGTGTGGCGTTCTGGCGGCTTTCAGCGATCAGTGTGTTGTCCAGCCTTGGACAGGCCGTAACCGCGATTGTTCTGGTCTATGCCGGTGTGCTGGTGTTCCAGATGTCTCGGGAAAGACTGGTCGACACAACGGAGCAAATCATGGCCCCAGTCAGCTATGGGGCGATCACTGCGATCGGGCTTTGGCTAGTGTTTCGCGCCTTGCGCAGCTTTGCCAAACGCAGCCGGGATCACGGTGCAAATCATCATCACCACGACCACGAAACCTGTTCGGATTGCGGCCACCGGCATGGTCCGTCCGCGGATGAGGTGGCGCAGGTCGGTAGCCTGCGCGAGGCGGCGTTGCTGATCGCTGGAATCGCCGCACGCCCCTGTACCGGGGCGCTGTTTGTGTTGATCCTGACCTGGCAGATGGGCATCGCCATCGTTGGCATCGCCGGGGCGTTCTGCATGGCGCTGGGCACTGCGACTGTCACCACTCTGGTCGGGTGGACCTCATTCGGTCTGCGCGGGGGGATGCTGGCCTCGGCCTCAGCGACGCGGTTTGCACAGGTGCTGGCCCCAACCATCGAACTGGTCGCCGGGTTGCTGATTGCGGTGATAGCTGGTGGCCTTTTACTGCGCGCGCTTTAGTCGAACACCGGGTTCGGATAGCCGACCCGCGCAAGATACAGCCCCTGTGGCGGGCAAACCGGCCCGCAGGCGGCGCGATTCTCAGCGTGCAGCGCTTCGCGCACATCTTCGGGCGTCCAGGACCCGGCGCCGACACGTTCCAGCGTGCCGACAAAGCTGCGCACCTGATTGTGCAGGAACGACCGTGCCCGGACGTGGAAATGAACCTCGGGGCCTGAAAAGCCCTGCACCTGTTCCACCCGCAACTCAACCAGCGTCTTGACCGGGCTGGCCGCCTGACAGATCGTGGACCGGAACGTGGTGAAATCATGCCGTCCGATCAGCATGTCCGCCGCGGCCTGCATCGCATCAATATCCAACGGGTGACTGACTTGCCAAACCTGCCCCGCGTCATGGGTTGCAGGCGCGCGGCGCATCAGGATGCGAAACAGATATTGCCGTTCAAGCGCCGAGAACCGTGCATGCCAGTCATCGTCCACCCGTGCGGCTTTCACGATGGCCACTGGTTGCGGCTTGAGGTGATAGTTCAACGCTTCGGACAGTCGGAAAGGGTCCCATTCCTTGATCAGGTCGCAATGGGCGACCTGTCCTAGCGCGTGGACACCGGCATCGGTGCGACCCGCCGCAGCGATCGTGTGGTCCCCGGGTTGTATCCGCGACAATGCCTCTTCGATCGCCCCCTGAACCGAGGGCTGATCTTTCTGCCTTTGCCACCCGGCAAACGGCTTTCCGTGATATTCGACTTTCAACGCGTATCTGGGCATGGGCCGCTGGTACCGTGCTGCGCGGCGGCGGGCAAGGGGCCGGAAAGCGCTGGCATGTCGGACGGTGGCTACCTATCTTGAGCGAAACGATAAAAGCGGGGCGACGGCTTGGTCATCTCATCTATGGCAGACAGTCTTGTGCGCGGCATGGAATCCGTGGGCGACAGCGTTTCCGAAGCTCTGTTCGAGCCGGTCATCCGCCTTGGTGTCACCGGGTTGGCGCGTTCGGGCAAAACGGTGTTCATCACCTCGCTTGTTGCAAATCTGCTGGACCGTGGGCGAATGCCGGGCCTTGTTGCGCAGCATGAGGGACGGATCAACGCAGCTTACCTTCAGCCGCAGCCGGATGATACCGTGCCCCGGTTCGACTATGAAAACCATCTTGCTGCGCTGACCGGGACAAACCCGCATTGGCCCGAAAGCACCCGCGCCGTGTCCGAGTTGCGCCTGTCGTTCAAGGTTCGCCCTGCCGGTCTGCTGTCTGGCCTGAAGGGGCCGCGAACCGTGCATCTGGATATTGTAGATTATCCGGGCGAATGGTTGCTGGACTTGGCCCTGCTGGACAAATCATATGACGACTGGTCAACCGAAACGCTGAACCGCATCACAGAGCGGGCCGAGGCACAAGAGTTTCTGGCGCAGGCCAAAGCGGTCGCGCCAGAGGCAAAACATGATGAGCCGGTGGCGCAATCTTTGGCGCAGGCGTTCTCGGGCTATCTGAACACGGCGCGCGATGCCGGGTTTTACGATTGTACGCCGGGGCGGTTCTTGTTGCCGGGTGATCTGGCGGGATCACCGGTTCTGACCTTCGCGCCGCTGCCAGTCGAAGGGGTCGCCACCCGTAACAGCCTGCACCGCGAAATGGCGCGGCGCTACGAAGCCTATAAATTGCGCGTGGTCAAACCGTTCTTTCGCGAACATTTTGCCCGGATCGATCGACAAGTTGTTCTGGTCGACGCGCTGGGTGCGATTCACAAAGGGCCGAAAGCGGTTGAGGATATGCGCCTGGCGATGGGAGATATCCTGTCGGCCTTCCGTCCGGGGCGCAACGCGTGGCTCAGCCAGTATCTTCTGGGCAAACGGGTCGAGCGCATTTTGTTTGCCGCCACCAAGGCCGATCATTTGCACCACCTGCAGCATCCACGTCTGACCAGCATCATGGAGGCGTTGACACGCGACGCCCGTGACCGCGCCAGTTTTGCCGGGGCCGAGACCTCGGCTGTGTCACTGGCGGCTTTGCGGGCAACAACCGAAGAGATGCGAACCCATGAAGGAGTGCCGCTTGCCTGCGTGCGGGGCACTTTGCTTGATGGCAAGCAGGCGGCCTTCTACCCCGGTGAGTTGCCCGAAGACCCGGCTCATTTGTTGGGGGCAGCCCGCAGCGGAGCAGAAAGCTGGCTGGGCGAAGACTATGGGTTCATGAGTTTTGCGCCTGCGAACCTGACCCTGCGATCGGGTGACGGCCCGCCCCATATCCGGCTTGATCGCGCGGCCCAGTTCCTGATCGGAGACCGGCTATGACCGTAACGCTCCGCCCTGCGCGCAGCACGGATGCTGGCGCGACGGGGAAAATCCTGCATGGTTTTGCTTGTGAAAATGAGTGGATGCCAGAGCTGCATTCCTGTGCCGAAACCATCGCCTTTTGCGGCGTGATGATTGATCGCGACTGGATCACCGTTGCTGAAAACGAGGATGGTGTAGTTGGTTTTCTGGCATTGAATGGTTCAGAGGTCCATTCGCTTTACCTGCGTGCGTCAGCGCGCAATCAGGGCATCGGGCAGCGCCTGTTGGATCAGGCGAAATCTGGCCGACAAAAGCTGTCCCTGTTCGCCTTTCAGGCCAACCATGGCGCGCGAAGATTCTACGAGCGCAACGGATTTGCAGAGATTGCCCGCGGTGACGGGGCCGATAATGACGAAAACCTGCCGGACATCAAATTTGTCTGGAACAGAGAAAGGGCTTCTGATGGCTAAGGGTCCAGTTCTGATCGATCTTGATCCCGAGGAACCTGTTGCGGATGTCGCTTTGGCACCGCCCGTTCCGGATGCGGGCGAACCACAGGGGAAGGCGATGCAGGCCGCCGCGCGTCTGGCTGCACGGAAACCGTCGGCCCTGTCACGCTGGTTCTGGGGACTGGCGGCGGCGGTCATCGGCGCGGTTGTCTCGGTGGCGGCATGGGATTTTGTGACCGCTTTGCTGTTGCGCGCGCCGGTTTTGGGATGGGTCGTAACTGGCCTGATTGGCGCGTTGCTGCTGGTTGCCCTGATCATCGCTTTGCGAGAACTTGCCGCGATCGGGCGGCTTTCGCGTGTTGATGGAATCCGTCGCGCCGCAGACACCGCGTTGGCAGAGGCGGATCTGACGCAAGCCCGCGCCGTAACCAACCGGTTGTTGGCATTTTACAACGGGCGCGAGGACGTTCGATGGGGCCGCGATAGGCTGGCCGAACGTATCGCCGAGCCTTTCGATGCCTCGGATCTGATGGCTCTGGCCGAGGACGAGCTGCTGGCCCCTCTGGATGCCGCTGCCAGTCGAGAAGTCGAGGCCGCAGCGCGTCAGGTCGCGACGGTGACCGCTCTGGTTCCTTTGGCTCTTGCGGATGTGGCGACGGCTTTGGCAGCCTCGTTGCGAATGATCCGGCGCATAGCTGAGATCTATGGTGGAAGGGCCGGTTTTCTGGGCAGCTGGCGCCTGACCCGGGCGGTCTTTGTGCATCTGGTCGCAACCGGCGCGGTGGCAATGGGCGACGACTTGCTTGAACCGGTGCTGGGTGGGTCTGTCCTGAGCAAACTGTCGCGGCGGTTTGGCGAAGGCCTGGTTAACGGGGCGCTTAGCGCGCGCGTCGGCGTGGCCGCGATGGAGGTCTGCCGTCCTTTACCGTTCTCGGACCGTCACAAGCCCTCGACCCGGTCGATGATCAAGCGTGCGCTGGCGGGGCTGTTTTCGAAAACTTGACCTGAGACAAAGCGTTCCTGCCAGCCGCGCATCATAACAAAGCAGGAGGCACCCATGACAGACCATGGACACAGCCAGCAAGAAATCGCGGCACGTATCAACGCGCCGCCGGGGCGTGGCGTTTTGCGTGATGTGGTTTACGGCGGGATCGATGGATCAGTCACCACTTTTGCCATCGTTGCGGGCGTTGCCGGGGCGGGGCTGTCACCGTTCATCATCATAGCGTTGGGGCTGGCCAATGTGCTGGCTGACGGGTTTTCGATGGCGGCGGGAAATTACTCGGGCACCAAGGCTGAACTGGATAACATCCGGCGCATTCGCGCGATCGAGGAGCGTCATATACATCTTTACCCCGATGGTGAACGGAACGAGGTGCGCGAGATTTTAGCCCAGAAAGGACTGTCGGGCCGTGTGCTGGACGAAGCCACCGATGCGATCACGGAAAACCATGACAACTGGATCGACCTGATGATCGAGGGAGAATATGGCCTGGGCAGCGTCGATCCGCATCCGCGCAAAGCTGCGGTGGCGACGTTTTTTGCCTTTCTTGTGGCCGGCATGGTTCCGCTTTTGCCGTTTCTGTTTTCGGTGGACCGGGCATTTGCTGCTTCGGCCTGGATGACGATGGGTGTTTTCTTTGCAATTGGTGCCCTCAAAAGCCGCTGGTCGCTGGCTCCGTGGTGGCGGTCAGGGATCGAAACGCTGCTGATTGGTGGGGCCGCTGCCGCAATCGCCTATTTCGTCGGTTCACTGTTTCACCCCTAGCGGTCGGAATTGTCGCAGTTTGCCCGGTGCCGCAGACGGCTGCCGCTCGACCCGCTAGGTTGGGGCGCAACTTCAGCAGGTTAGGTGCCCGATGCAAGGTTCTGGGAAAAATATACTTGTTCTAGGCGCTTATGGGTTTATCGGCGCGGCGATGATGCGGTCTCTTTCGGATCGAGGTGCCAATGTATGCGGCCTTGTGCGCGATACAAACCTGGGTGAGAAAATCCTGCCTGGGATGTCTTTGGCTCAGGGAGATTTGCGCCAGCTCACGAACCCACACGATTGGCGGGAAATTCTGTCAGGTTTTGATTGTATCGTGAACTGCGCCGGGGCGTTGCAGGACGGACCAAAGGACGATCTTGAGGCGGTGCATCACACTGCGATTGCCGCCCTCGGGCAGGCCTGCGCCGCGCGCGAGATTGCTTTGGTTCAGATTTCTGCAACCGGAAGCAGCCCAGAGGCAGACACGGAATTCATGCGCACCAAAGCCTCCGGGGATGCCGCCTTGCAGGCCAGTGGTGTGCCGCTGTGGATTCTAAGGCCGGGCCTTGTGATCGGACAGACTGACTATGGTGGAACGACCTTGTTGCGCATGCTGGCCGCAATTCCGCTTGTGCAACCGATCGCCTATCCGCAGACGCTGGTTCAATGTGTTGGAATGGCCGATTTGTGCAGCGCCGTGGCGGCGGCCGTTGATGAGACGTTGCCACAGGGTACCTATGATCTGGTCGAGGATCAGGCTCATTCGCTGTCCGAGGTTCTGGACGAAACCCGCCATTGGATGGGGTTCCCGAAGGCACGTGTTCGGATAACGGCACCGGCTGTGGTTGCTAAGTTCGCCGCCGGTTGCGCCGATCAACTTGGGCGCTTGGGGTGGCGTTCGCCCCTTCGCAGCAACGCAATGACGGTCATGGCTACCGGAGTTCTTGGCGACCCGGCCCCTTTTCGCAGGGTGACAGGCGAATCCATGGGTTCGATGCCCGAGATTTATCGCAGCATGGCCTGTTCCCGCGAACACAGGTTGGCTGCACGGATGTCGTTGCTGATGCCGTTGACGGTTGCGGTGCTCAGCCTTTTCTGGGTTCTCTCAGGTGTTTTCGGATTGCTGAGCCTGCCGCAAGCCACACAAGTCCTAACCGTCGCAGGCTGGACCAGTGGTGCCGCTGTGGCCAGCGTGCTGTTCTGGTCATGTGTCGATATCTTTCTGGGGCTTGCGATCCTTTGGCGACCATGGGCAGAACGCGCCTGCATCGCTCAACTTTGTGTGGCGGTTTTCTACCTATTGGCGGCCTCAATTACGGCTCCTGTCTTGTGGCTCGACCCGCTTGGACCGCTTGTTAAGGTCATGCCCGCGATCATGTTGTCTCTGGTCGCACTGCCAATGGTGAAAAGCCGATGATGGACCCGGATCTGATCTTGCGCTGGTTTCATGTGATCGGGGCCTGCGTCTTGTTGGGAACCGGGGCCGGAATCGCATTCTTCATGCTGATGGCCCATCGGTCACGCGACCCGCGTTTCATCGCCCAGACGGCGGCAATCGTAGTGCTGGCCGATATGCTGTTCACCACAACCGCCGTTGTTTTGCAGCCAATTTCAGGTGGCTTGCTGGCCTTCAGATTGGGCTGGTCACTGGTCGAAGGGTGGGTGCTGCTGTCACTATTGCTGTATGTCCTGACCGGGGTCTTCTGGCTGCCGGTCGTCTGGATGCAGATAAAGATGCGGAACTTCGCGCAAGAGGCGGCAGATCGCGATGCTGCTTTGCCGCGTTCGTATTTCATATTGTTCCGGCTTTGGTTTGCATGTGGGATCCCCGCATTTCTGGCCGTTTTGGCCATAGTCTGGCTGATGGTTTCCCGCCCTTCAATAGACCTGTTTTGATTTCAGGCCGTGTCGCGGTATGCAGGACGGTATTCCGGACTGTTTCTACCTGATGCATCAGGTTAGCCTGCAGAGAACTTGATAGGAGAAACAGGTTGGAATCCCTTCTGGTCCTTCTTGCGTTGGTTGCGCTGGCTATTCCTTTGACCATTGTGCTGCTGCTTGTCAGTCAGGTTCGGTTGCGGCGGCGGGTCGTCCAGTTAGAGGCGGACATCCTGTCACTGAAACATGGCACCAATACTGAACCAGAACTCGCGACAGAGCCCGAGTCCAAGGCGCAGACAATTCCGGCCAAAGCGCCTCCAGTGTGGCCGATAGCCGACCAACCTGAGACCGAACAGCCAATCCCCCCGCAATCTCCTCAAGAAGCACTGGTTTTCAGCTCTGACCGTTTCGCGTTGCTGCAGGAATGGCTGCAGGAAAACTGGTTCTATGTCGTTTCGGCACTGTCGCTGGCACTGGCGGGAATTTTTTTGGTGCAATACGGCGTCGAGAACGGGTTACTGCCGCCGTCGGCACGTGTCGTTGCCGCATTGCTGTTTGGCGCGGCGCTGATTGTCAGCGGAGAGGTCATTCGCAGGCGCTATGGCGATGGCGTGGACTCCGCGAGCGCCTATTTGCCTTCGGTGTTCTCAGGCGCGGGGCTGGTCACACTGTTTGGCGGTGTTCTGGCGGCGCGGCAACTATATGGCTTGATCGGCCCTGAATTTGCGCTTGTCGCCATGATTGGAGTTGCATCTGTCGGGTTGGTTTTGGGTTGGTTCCATGGTCCGCTATTGGCAGCTGTCGGACTGACAGGTGCCTTTGCCTCCCCGTTCTTGGTCGGTGGCTCTTCGGATGATCCGACCTGGTTATATGGCTACTTCCTAACCATAACGGTTCTGGGCCTGGGCATAGACACCGTCCGCCGATGGGCGTGGATTTCGGTTCTGACACTGGTCGGAGGTTATTCTTCGTGTCTGCTGCTGGTCCTGTCGGAACCGATGACAGAGCCGGGCTATCTGACCTGCATCACCGCCTTTGCGCTCATCACTATTGCGATTCCGGTCCGGCGAATTTGGCCAGATCACACCGGCCCGATGGTCAGCGAAATGATCCGACGCCAAAGCGGCGAGGCATGGCCCGAGTTTCCGACGCGTCTGGCATTTGGTGCGGTTGCGGTCAGCTCGGCCATCCTGGCGCTGCACTGGCCGGATTCTGCCGGTGAGTTCTGGTTGAGCCTGACGCTTTTGGCTGGTCTGACCTTTGCGATGACCGTTTGGACAAGCGGGGCGAGGGCGCTTCAGGACATCAGTGTTTTCTCGATTGTTGGCCTTGTCTGGCTCGTATTTCTCCAGGGGTGGGATCGGGGCAAAGTCGCACAGCGTTTTGCTGAGACCTATGCCGAAACCCCCGAGGCGGATTTTCCCTTTGTCGTGACATTGCTTGTGGCACTGGGTGCAGCCCAGTCGGTTGCGGCGGCGTGGCGGTCGATGCAGCAGGGGCGCTATGGCGTGGTCTGGGCGGCTGGGGCGGTTATAACCGCACCGATACTTGCCATCGCGCTTGAAATCGCTTGGCGCCCGGCCGAGGTTTTGGGCGCGTATTTCTGGGGGCTGCACGCAATGGCTCTGGGTGCCTTGATGGTGGTCTTTGCCGAACGCTATGCGCGCGTGGATGGTGAACAACGTATACGTCCTGCGCTGGCCACGTTATCCGCGCTGTCCTGTCTTGCATTTGCCTGTGTCATCGTGCTGAGTTCTGGCGCCTTGACGATTGCGCTGGTTGTGACCGTTGTAGCCGCTGCCGCGCTGGATCGTCGGTTCAACCTGCCTCAGCTCAGTTGGTTTATCTGGGCCGGGGTCTTCACGGTGACTGTGCGGCTGATCCTGAACCCGGGCCTGTACTGGGCCAATACGGTGCCGGTCGGTGAAATGACGTTGGTCTATGGCGCCGCCACCCTTGGATATGTTCTCGCCTGGGGCCTGATCCGGGGATTGAACCGCCCCGTTGCAATCTTGCTACTGGAAAGCGCAGCCTGGGCAACCGCGGGGATATTGCTGTCATTGCTGCTGCTGCGATGGCTGGAAGGGTTCGGTCAAGGCGGGATGGAGGATAGCCATTGGGGGTTGGGCCTGATGGCAGTGATCTGGCTGCTGTTGGCGGCGGCACAGATACGGCGGTTCGATTTGGGCGGGCCGTTGAACTATGTCCGCTATGGGCTGGCGGCGTTCTTTGCCGCCCATGCCCTGTTCCGACTTGCGCAAGCGCTGACCGAGGCAAATCCTGTTCTTTATCTGCACAGTGATCCCGTGTTGGGACCTGCGCTGATGAACACGCTTGCCATAGCCTACCTTCTTCCTGCCGGGGTCCTTGCCATGTCAGCCTGGCGCATTGAACAGATGCCGGTTTGGTTGCGGCAGGGCTGTTTCGGTCTTGCGGGTGCGCTTGCAGCATATTGGTTGGGTGCTTCTATTCGTCATTTCTGGCAGGGTCCCGATGGCATGTATGCCGAGGCTGGGGTCAGCCAACCAGAGCTTTACACCTATACCTTGGCCCTTTTGATTGCAGGTGCGGCGCTGTTTTATCAATCTTTGGCCCGTCGGTCCGACCTGTTGCGCAAAGTGGGGCTGGCTGTGATCGGACTGGCCGTGGCTAAGGTATTTCTGATCGACATCGCCGGGCTGGGCGGCCTGATCCGGGTCTTTTCGCTGCTGGCGCTGGGGCTTGCACTGGCCGGTTTGGCGTGGCTGAATCGTTGGGCAAAGCTGCGCCAATCGCCACAAGGGGCGGAACCTCTGGACCATTAGCTGTCGGCGTCCTATAAGCGCGGCCATGTATGCCCGTCTGGCCATCATTATTCGAATTATTTCCCCGGCGCTCTGACCACTGAGACGCCGGGCAAAGGTGTTTGAGAACTCGCACCGACCGCTTCGATCCCAATACGACCAGATCATCCAAAGGACGCCCCCAATGTGCGCCGACACGACCCAAACACCTGATTACAAAGACACGCTGAACCTGCCGAAAACCGATTTCCCCATGCGCGCAGGCCTGCCCAAGCGCGAACCCGCATGGCTGGAACGCTGGGAAGAGATCGGTGTCTATGACCGCCTGCGTGAAAAACAGGGCCGCACGCCCTTTACCCTGCACGATGGCCCTCCGTATGCGAACGGTCACCTTCATATCGGTCACGCGCTGAACAAGACGATCAAAGACATGATCGTGCGCAGCCATCAGATGATGGGCCACGACGCGCGCTATGTGCCAGGATGGGATTGTCACGGTCTGCCGATCGAATGGAAGATCGAGGAACAGTATCGCAAGAAGGGCAAGAACAAGGACGAGGTGAACGTTGTCGACTTCCGTCAGGAATGCCGCAAGTTCGCCGAGGGCTGGATCGACATCCAGCGTGAAGAGTTCAAGCGTCTGGGCATCACCGGCAACTGGGCCGATCCCTACATCACCATGGACTATCACGCCGAGGCTGTGATCGCGGATGAGTTCATGAAGTTCCTGATGAACGGAACGCTCTATCAGGGGTCCAAGCCAGTCATGTGGTCGCCGGTTGAAAAAACCGCGCTGGCCGAAGCCGAGGTCGAGTATCACGACAAGGAAAGCTTCACCATCTGGGTGAAGTTCAAGGTTGTGAATGCGGGCGATCTGGATGACGCGTTTGTTGTGATCTGGACGACGACACCTTGGACCATGCCCTCGAACAAGGCTGTGGTCTATGGCAAGGACATCTCCTACGGGCTGTACGAAGTCACTGATGCGCCAGAGGAATGCTGGGCTGCTGTTGGCGACAAGTTCCTGCTGGCGGACAATCTGGCCGCTGACGTGCTGGGCCGCGCCCGCTTGAACGACGACCAGTGGACGCGCGTCCGCGACGTGACGACGGATGAGTTGGCCAATGTTCAACTGACCCACCCGCTGGCCGGTGCCGAAGGTGGCAACGGCGAATGGGATGACATCCGCGACTTCCGCGCCGCTGAGTTCGTAACCGATACCGAAGGCACTGGCTTCGTTCACTGCGCGCCGTCGCATGGGATGGAGGAATTCGAGCTGTACCGCGATCTGGGCATGCTCGAGCAGGTCATCACTTATAACGTGATGGATGACGGTTCGTTCCGCGCTGATCTGCCGTTCTTTGGCGGCAAATACATCCTGTCCCGCAAGGGTGGCGAAGGTGACGCGAATAAGGCGGTCATCGACAAGCTGGTAGAGGTCGGCGGGCTGCTGGCGCGCGGAAAGATCAAGCACAGCTATCCGCATTCCTGGCGCTCGAAGGCTCCGATCATCTATCGCAACACGCCGCAATGGTTTGCCTCGGTCGATCGCAAACTGGACGACGGCATGGGCGAAATGGGCGATAGCATCCGCGAACGCGCCCTGCGTTCGATCGACGAGCTGGTGAAATGGACCCCGCAGACCGGCCGCAATCGTCTGTATTCGATGATCGAGGCCCGGCCAGACTGGGTTCTGTCGCGCCAGCGCGCCTGGGGCGTACCGTTGACCAGCTTTACCAAGAAGGGCGCTTTGCCGACCGATCCCGATTTTCTGCTGCGCGACCCTGGCGTGAATGCGCGCGTCAAAGAAGCGTTTGAACAGGACGGAGCCGATTGCTGGTATCTTGACGGCGCGAAAGAGCGCTTCCTGGGTAATGACTATAACCCGGATGACTGGGATCAGGTGTTCGACGTTCTGGATGTTTGGTTCGATTCGGGCTCGACCCATGCCTTTGTGCTGCGCGACCGTGAGGACGGCACCGAGGACGGCATCGCCGATGTATATATGGAAGGCACCGACCAGCATCGTGGGTGGTTCCATTCGTCCATGCTGCAGGCCTGCGGCACCAAGGGCCGCGCGCCCTATCGCAACGTGGTGACCCATGGCTTTACGCTCGATGCCAAGGGCAACAAGATGTCCAAATCGCTGGGAAACACCATCGTGCCCGAAGAGGTCATCAAGCAATACGGTGCCGATATCCTGCGCCTGTGGGTGGCTCAGACCGATTACACCGCTGACCAGCGGATCGGACCTGAAATCCTGAAGGGCACCGCCGACAGCTATCGTCGGTTGCGCAACACCATGCGGTTCATGCTGGGCTCGCTGGCTGATTTTTCTGAGGCCGACCGGGTGGACCCTGCGGATATGCCGCGCCTGGAACGCTGGGTGCTCAGCCGTCTGGCCGATTTGGATGAACAGGTGCGAAAAGGATATGCGTCTTTCGACTTCCAGGGCGTGTTCAGTGCGGTGTTCACCTTTGCAACCGTTGATCTGTCGTCCTTCTATTTCGACGTCCGCAAGGATGCGCTGTATTGCGACGGCGACAATCTGCGCCGTCGTGCCGCGCGCACCGTGCTGGATATACTGTTCCACCGTCTGACCACATGGCTGGCCCCAGTTCTGGTCTTCACTATGGAAGAGGTCTGGCTGGAGCGTTTCCCGGGTGACGACAGCTCGGTCCATCTGGTGGACTTCCCGGATACGCCTGCCGACTGGCGCAATACCGAGCTTGAGGCTGGCATGGCCAAGATCCGCCGGGTCCGCCGCGCTGTGACTGCCGCGCTCGAAGTTCAGAGACAGGATAAGGTCATCGGTTCCAGCCTTGAGGCCGCACCGATCGTGCATGTCGAAGATGGTGAAACCCGCAATCTTCTGGCAACGTTTGACGTCGATGACATGTGCATCACGTCCGGTTTGACCGTCACCGGAGATCCGGCCCCGGCCGAGGCGTTCCGCGTGCCGGAAATCGAGGGCGTGGCCGTGGTGTTCGAAAAGGCTGAGGGTGAGAAATGTCAGCGCTGCTGGAAAATCCTGCCTGATGTGGGGCGCCATGCACATGACGGCGTGTGCGGGCGCTGTAACGACGCGCTGAACTAGTCGACGTTCTGCGGCAGAGGCGGAGTCTTTTGCGAGGCTCTGCCTCGCGCTCCGAGGTATTTTTGGCCAGATGAAGATCCGGATCCGCAGAATTCGGGTTGTGATGCGCGCGGTTTCTGTCAGCCTGTTCGCATGGGAATGATTGCGGTTGAGACCCGTTTCGGGACTTTGGGTGTTGAAGAAACAGATGGCGCGGTGACGCGTCTGATCTGGAATGGCGGCAATCAGGGCGAAGTCACGCCCCTGTTGCAGGAGGCCGCCGCGCAGCTGCGCGCCTATGATCAGGGGCGTTTGGACAGGTTCGATCTGCCTTACCGTATCGAGGGGTCGGAATTCCTGCGTCAGGTTTGCGACCTGATGTTTGCCATTCCGCTGGGCGAAACCAGAACTTATGGTGATCTCGCGAAGGAACTCGGTCAGCCCCCGCAACCTGTGGGGCAGGCCTGTGGCGCCAATCCCATTCCGGTGATTATCCCTTGCCACCGGGTGCTGGCCGCAAACGGGCTGGGCGGGTTTTCAGGTGATGGCGGGATTGAAACCAAAGTCGCGCTGTTGCGCCATGAACGCGCCGCCGGTCTGCTGATCTAGCAAGCGGAATTCTGTTGCAATCCCGCTGGTTGATGCCCAATTTGTTTCAAATAGAGATTTCAAAGGATCGCATGGTATGACCGATCAACCAGACTTGGCAGTTCGTAAAAAGGCCATCATCGACCGCCTTATGTCGCTTGAGGAGCAAGAGCTTGCGACCGCACTGGCGCATTACGACGCTTTCCTGAAAGATTCGCAGCTTGATGACCGGGAAGGGCATGACAAGGATGACATCGCAGCCTCGCGCGAGAATGCCGATCTGGCAGCAGCCTTCGATGCGCCGGTGCATGCGCATCATGCCAAGATCGATGTAATCGAGAATACGGATTTTGATCTGACCGACAGGGTGCAACCGGGTGCGGTGGTCAAGTTCAACAACCGGCGCTTTGTGGTCTGCGTCTCGACCACGCGGTTCGAAGTGGACGGCAAAACCTATATGGGCATCTCAACCCAAAGCCCGATTTACCTGGCGATGGCTGGCCTGCAACAGGGTGATGTGTTCGCCCATAACGGAACCGAGTTCGAGGTGCAGGAGGTCCTGTGACCTTATGCTTTGCGTGGCGGGATCACCTGCTGGGCAATTCCTGCGAACACCAGATACAAGCTGGTGATCACCAGACCCCAATGGGCCCAGCTTTCGGGGTGGAAATCGACCCAGGCAGCCCATCCGGCGAAGAAGGTCCAGGCAAATGCCATCGGCAATGACACATTGCGCCAACGTTCAGTGCGCACCGGGTGGATGAACTTCAATGGCAGGAACATTGCCAGCGAAAGCAGCGTCACCAGCAGCAGGATAACCCAGAAACTGGGCTCGAGCGCGAAGATCACAATGACGAACATGTTCCAGCAGCCCGGAAAGCCGGAAAAGGAATTGTCCTTCGTTTTCATCCGCGTGTCGGCGAAATACATGGCGCTGGCAAAGGTGATGACGATGATGGCGAACCAGCCGGTCCAGCCGTCCATCAAGCCCGATTTGAACAGGGCAAAGGCCGGGATGAACACATAGGTCAGGTAATCAATGATCAGATCCAGAAGCACCCCGTCAAATTCCGGGGCGTTCTTTTTGACGTGATAGTGCCGCGCCAAGGGGCCGTCGATACCGTCCACAATAAACGAGACGACCAGCCACAGATACATCAGGCTCCATTTCTCTTCGACGGCGGCCAGCATGGCGAGCATTGCAAATACGGCGCCGGTCGCGGTGAATAGATGTACGGAAAGAGCTTTGAATCTGTGTGTCATGGTGTCTCTTGAATGATGCACGGGCCAGATGCAAACCAAAAGCCCGGTCAATATGGATAGCGTTTGCTCAGGCTTTTGGGTGGGTGCGGTTGTAAACTTCCATCAGGCGCGCCGTGTCGACCGCAGTATATGCCTGGGTGGTGGACAACGATGCGTGGCCCAGCAATTCTTGAATTGTGCGTAGATCACCGCCCGCAGACAGCAGGTGGGTCGCGAAACTGTGGCGCATGGCATGGGGTGTTACAGTGGAAGGCAGCCCAAGCTGCTGGCGCGCTTTGGCCACCACCCCCTGAATGGCTCGGGGGTTCAGGGGGCCTCCGCGAACCCCGCGAAACAGTGCCTTCTCCCTGGATTGGGGGTGGGGGCACAGCTTTACATATTGATCTACAGCTGTTTGCGCGACTGGCAGGACCGGAACGATCCTTTCTTTGTTGCCCTTGCCGGTGATCCGCAGCGAGTTGGGCAAAGGGGTATCCGCTCCGGTCAGTGAGAGAGCCTCGGAAATACGCAAGCCGCAGCCATATAAAAGAGTAACGACCGCAACGTCGCGGGCAGAAACCCAGTCGCTGGCTGATTGCATCTCGACCGTTTCAATCATCGCACGTGCGGCATCCTCGGCCATGGGTCGAGGGAGTTTTTGGGTAAATTTGGGGGCGCGGGTCGACAGAACTGCGGTCGGCTCAAACCCTTCACGCTCCGAAAGCCAACGGTAGAAGGTTTTTACGGCGGAGAGTTTGCGCGCAAGCGAGCGCGAGCCAACGCCGGATGCGCGCTGATCGGCCATCCATGCCCGCATGTCCGAGATCGTAATCCGTGCAATCGCCGCCATCCCCTGACTTTCGCTATGGTGCAGTGTCATGAAGGACAGAAATTCGGACACATCCCCCCGATAGGCGGTCAGCGTGTTTTCGGACCGGCCTGACAAGGCCCCCAGGCCATCAAGCCAGTTTTGCAGTGCGTCACGACAAGCCGGAGAAATAAGGCTCACGACAGCCAATGGCGCATCGACCGTTCGAAGACACCAGCAAAGAAAGTCAGAAGATCCGTGCCCAGCTTTGGCGTAAAGTGCCTGGGGTCTTTTGCGCTCATGATGATCATGCCAGGCAGGCGGCCTTCGCCCAAATCCAGCCTCAGACAAGCTTCGGAGCGCAGGTGATCCGCATCACTGCCGAATATCCTGTGCGCGGGGTGGATGATTTCACGCAAGACGACCTCGCGTGCTGGGCCGCTGTGGTCAAAGGTCAGATAGTTGTCGACGAAACCGGGTTCGACGATGGCCAGCACGCCAGCCTGTCTTGAGATAGCCGGGTCTTTCTGGACTGCCGTCGTTTCAAGAACCAGCGTAATGCGTTCGACACGTAGTATGTCAGCCACATCTGCACCAAGTATTTGCAGGAATTCCTCAAATCCGACCGGTTCAAGTAGCCGAAGAATGGCCCGATGAACCTGATTTGTGCCTGCCAGATTTTCATAGGCTGCCGCAATGACCGAGCGGTGCGTATCCTCCAGCCGGTCCAGCCGGGCCTCGAGCCGTTGCATGGCTATGCCGCGCAGGTCGATGACGTTATTCCCACGCGCCTGCTCATTTGCGGTGACGAGGGCCTGCATCAGGTCCTTGTCATCCAGAATGGCATCTGGTTCGGCCAGAATCGCCTCGCGCAAGGTGTCCTTGAGTATGGTGTTGCTGCTCATGTCCTGTCCGGTCTTTTTTATTTTTCGGCCTTATAGCACGGCTTGCCGGATCTGCCTCGGGAAAAATGAGCGTCAATTTGAATTTCGCGGGGAATGTGGTCGGGAAAACTCCGGTCTGCAGAGATCTGATCCGAGATCAGATTCAAAGCAGCTGGGCCGAGCGCGGCGCCCCTGGCGCCGCGCGGGTTCGCGCAGAATCAGAGGATTTTCTGACCCGTTTTGGCCCAATCGGACAGGAAGGTTTCAAGGCCTTTGTCGGTCAGCGGATGATCGGCCAGCTTTTTGATCACGGCGGGTGGTGCGGTGATCACGTCGGCACCGATGCGGGCGCTGTCGGTCACGTGGTTCACGGTGCGGATCGAGGCGGCGAGGATTTCGGTCTCATATCCGTAATTGTCATAGACCTGACGGATATCAGCGATCAGGTCCATGCCATCTAGGTTGATGTCATCCAGACGCCCGATGAAGGGCGAGATGAAAGTTGCGCCGGCTTTGGCGGCCAGAATCGCCTGATTGGTCGAGAAACAGAGGGTCACATTGACCATCTGGCCTTCGTCACTAAGCGTTTTGCAGGTTTTCAGGCCCGCCCATGTCAGCGGCACTTTGACAGCGATATTCGGGGCGATCTTGGCCAGCTTGCGACCTTCGGCGATCATATCGTCGGCTTCGGTTGCCACGACCTCGGCCGAGACCGGTCCGTCGACCAGATCGCAGATTTCCTTGGTCACTTCCAGAATATCGCGGCCCGATTTCAGGATCAGCGAAGGGTTGGTGGTCACACCGTCCACCATGCCCAGATCGTTCAGTTCGGCGATTGCGTCGATCTCGGCTGTGTCTACGAAGAATTTCATGCGGGCAGTCCTTTGATGGGTTGGCCTTGGTCGCGGATGGCTTTACCTCAAAGAGACCCATGCTGGAACCCCTTGCCAAGGATATGCATTGAGCACTCAGGAGTTTTTCGATCAAGGTGAGCTTGTGGCGGTGCTGACCGCCCAACCGCTGGACCGGACGCTCGACTATAAGGCGCCCGAGGGCGGGTGCTTTCTGGGCGCTTTTGTCGAGGTGCCGCTGGGCCCGCGCAAGGTCTTGGGCGTGGTCTGGGGGCCGGGGCAGGGTGGCTTTGACCTTGCCAAGGCCCGCTCGGTGATCCGGGTTCTGGAGGTCGCGCCGATGCGCGAAGAGATGCGCCTGTTTCTGGGGCGCGTCGCCGATTACACGCTGACTCCGATGCCTGCGATGTTGCGATTGGCCACGCGCGCGCCCGGATTGGGCGATCCGCCTTCGATGCGCAAGGTCTATCGGCTTGGCGACAGGGACCCTGACAGGGTGACCGACGCGCGGACCCGTGTGTTGGAGGTGCTGCGCGACTACGGCGGGTTGGCCTTTACGCTGAAGGAACTGGCCGAACAGGCGGGGGTGACGTCCTCGGTTGTCAAGGGGCTGGTGAAACAGGGTGCCGTGCGCGAAGAGAACAGCCCGCGCGATCTGCCCTATCCGCATCTTGATCCGGATTTGCCGGGCAAGGACCTGACCGAAGATCAGGCAGCGGCGGTTTTGCGGCTTCAAACCGGGCAGCGGACGGGTGATTACGGCACGACGCTTTTGAAGGGCGTAACAGGTTCCGGCAAGACCGAGGTCTATCTGGAAGCCGTCGCCGAAACCCTGCGCATGGGGCGGCAGGCCTTGGTCCTGTTGCCCGAAATTGCGCTGACTGCGGAATTTCTGACGCGGGTCGAGGCACGGTTTGGCGCGCGCCCGGCCGAATGGCATTCGGGCGCGACCATGACCGAACGCCGCCGGGTCTGGCGCATGGTCGGGCAGGGGGACGCACAACTGGTTGTCGGCGCGCGATCCGCTTTGTTTCTGCCGTTCCGCAATCTGGGGCTTGTGGTGGTCGATGAAGAACACGACACGTCCTACAAGCAGGAAGACGGGGTGCACTACAGCGCCCGCGACATGGCTGTTCTGCGTTCGGCCATTTGTGGCGCGCGGGTGATTCTGGCCAGCGCGACGCCCTCGCTGGAAAGCTGGGCCAATGCCGAGGCGGGCAAGTATGAACGGCTCGATTTGACTTCGCGCTTTGGCGATGCGGTGTTGCCCGAGATGAAGCCCATCGACATGCGGGCCGAGAAGATGCAGCCGGGGACGTGGATTTCTCCATCGCTGCGGCAGGCCGTCCATCAGCGGATCGAGCGGGGTGAACAATCCCTTCTGTTTATTAACCGCCGGGGATATGCGCCGGTCACCCTGTGCCGGGCTTGTGGCGAGCAGATTGCCTGTGATCACTGCGATGCACGCATGGTTGAACACCGGTTTCTCAAGCGTCTGATGTGCCATCAATGCGGTGAGACCAAACCCATGCCCGAGGTCTGCCCCTCCTGTCAGGTCGAGGGCAAGCTGGCCCCGGTCGGGCCGGGGATCGAACGGCTGGCTGAAGAGGCTGAGGCAACATTTCCCGAGGCGAATATTGCCATGCTGTCATCCGATCTGTTCGGATCGGCGCGCGCATTGAAAGCAAAGATCGAAGAGATTGCTGCCGGTGACGCCGATATCGTCATTGGTACGCAGCTGGTGGCCAAGGGGCACAATTTTCCGAAACTGACATTGGTGGGTGTCATTGACGCCGATCTCAGCCTGCATGGGGCGGACCTGCGCGCCGCCGAACGCACATTCCAGCTGATGCGGCAGGTGGCTGGCCGCGCTGGGCGGGCGGATAAGCCCGGACAGGCGCTGTTGCAGACGTTCCAGCCGGAACATCCCGTCATTCGCGCCATCCTGTCGGGCGATGAAGAGGGGTTCTGGAAAGCCGAAGCGGCCGGGCGGTTGGCAGCCGGAGTTCCCCCCTATGGACGCATGGCCGGTATCGTTCTGTCTGGCCCCGAGGTCGGTCCCGTTTTTGACATCGGCAACGCCATGGCCCGCAACGACGCCCCGTTGCGGCAGATCGGTGCGCTGGTCTTTGGTCCAGCGCCTGCGCCCATTGCGCGTATCCGCGGGCGACACAGGGTGCGGCTGCTGGTCAAAGCCCCCAAAGGAGCGCCAATTCAGGATGCCATCGCCCGTTGGATAGCACCGCTGCGGCTGAAGGGCGACATCAGGCTGACCGTTGATATTGACCCGCAAAATTTCTACTGACCTCTGCATTCATGCAGAGCCAATGTGCGTGCCCTTCTTCCCACTCGCCAAAACCTGAAAATGGGCGTAGAGGGACTCTCATGCTGAAACCCATGCCACTTTCCGAGGCGCAAAGCCTTCCGTTCTGGCGCCGTCCCATCACGCTTTTATTCGTGATGGCACTGACCATGCCCATTGCTTTCAACGCATGGAGCGCGTTGTTGAATAATTTCGTTATTGAAGTGGCGAATTTCGACGGTGCCGACATCGGCCTGCTGCATACCGTGCGCGAGATCCCAGGCTTTCTGGCTGTAGGCGTAATTGCCGTGATCTTGTTTGTTCGGGAGCAGGTGCTGGCGATGATCTCGCTGATCATGCTGGGTGTTGCGACTGCGGTGACAGCGTGGTTCCCAAGCCTTGGTGGCTTGTTGTTCGTCACACTGCTGAGCTCGATCGGGTTCCACTATTATGAAACCGTGAACCAATCCCTTCAGCTGCAATGGTTGCCCAAGGACCGAGCGCCGCAATTTCTGGGCTGGATGGTCGCCATGGGATCAGCTTCGACATTGGTTATCTATGGGCTGATTGTCCTGACGTGGGATCGGTTCGATCTGTCCTATAACACTGTATTCATGGCTGCGGGTGGGCTGACGGCTTTGCTGGCGTTGTTCTGTCTGGTCGCCTATCCGCAGTTCGACGCGCCGACTCCGCAAACCAAAAAAATTGTGCTGCGCCGCCGATACTGGCTGTACTATGCGCTTCAGTTCATGGCGGGCGCGCGTCGTCAGATCTTTGTCGTTTTCGCCGGTTTCATGATGGTCGAGAAATTCGGGTTTGAGGTCCACGAACTCACCGGTCTTTTCTTGATCAACCTGGTTATCAACATTTCGGTTGCGCCGATGCTAGGCAAAGCTGTGTCCGTATTCGGTGAACGTCGCACTTTGATTTTCGAATATGCAGGCCTGGCAGTTGTATTTGCAGCCTATGGCGGCATTTATTGGTTCGGTTGGGGCGTTGTTCTGGCGGCTACTCTCTATGTGATTGACCATGTGCTTTTCGCGCTGGCTCTGGCGCTTAAAACCTATTTCCAGAAAATTGCCGATCCGGCAGATATTGCGCCAACCGCAGCGGTTGCCTTTACGATCAACCATATCGCCGCGGTATTCCTACCAGCGCTTCTGGGCCTGCTCTGGGTGTACTCGCCCGGAGCGGTCTTTGCGGTGGCTGCAGCGATGGCGTTGATTTCGTTATCGCTGTCGCTGCTGATCCCGCGCCACCCAGAGCTTGGGAATGAGACGATACTGTCGAAATACGCGCCCGCTCCGGCGGAATAGCTGCCAATGCTTGACCTTCGCGGGCCCGCACCCTAGGCGCTGTGTCAGCTGACACAGGAGGCTCCCATGCCCACATTCACCGCGCTTACCACCCTGACCGGCAAAAAATCAGCCGATGGTCTGGGCGAAGCCATGGAGCGTCTTGATCCCGAACCCACGGGCGTGGGCGTATTCGAAGTCGAAGATGGTTCGGGCCTGTGGGAGATTGGCGGTTACTTCACCGAAGCGCCGGATGAAACGGCACTGGCGGTTCTGGCGGCTGCGTTCGGATCCAAACCCTTTGTAATCTCGGAACTGCCCGAAACCGACTGGGTCGCCCATGTCCGCCGTGAATTGGCGCCTGTCGAGGCTGGCCGCTTTTTCGTCTATGGCTGTCACGATGCCGACAAGCTGCCCGAAGGCCGTATCCCTTTGTTGATTGAGGCTGCAATGGCTTTCGGTACCGGGCATCACGGCACCACCCTTGGGTGTCTCAAGGCTCTGGATTTTCTGCTCGATCAGGGTTTTACCGCGACAAAAGTTGCAGATATCGGCTGCGGCACCGCCGTTCTTGCGATGGCTGCAGCCCGCGTTTGGGATGGCGACATTATCGCCAGCGACATTGATGAGGTCGCCGTCGACGTCGCCGAAGCCAACCTGAAGGCAAACGGCATGTCAGGGAAGGTTCAATGTGTCGAGGCTGCGGGGTTTGATCATCCGGAGCTGAAATCTCTTGCGCCCTATGACCTGATATTCGCCAACATCCTCAAGGGCCCATTGGTGGCCCTGGCGCCCGAAATTTCAGCGAATCTGCGGGTTGGGGGTAAGGCGATTCTATCGGGAATCCTTAACGAGCAAGCCGAGGACGTTGTTTCCGTTTATCTCCAAAATGGCTTCAATGCCTCTAGAAATGACCAAATTGGTGAATGGACGTCGCTAGTCTTAACCAAACAGGGCTAAAATCGGGCCATTTGCAGGAGTTTTGTGGGGTTTCGCCTCTTTTTTGTCGCAATCTGTTTTTACCGTCAATGACGTGGAATTGGGGGGCGGTTGATTTGGAGGCTGCCATGACTGGAAAACAAATTGAATTTGATCAGCGCGTTCATCGGCTGAACAAGAAACATTCGAAGATGACCCGTGGTTATCGTGCGACTATGCGCAAAGATGGCCTGGTTGTTATGAAACCACAGCGGGTTCAGTCCGCGGTGCCTGCAAAGGCTCTGCTGATCTGCTTGGCTGGGCTGTTCGCCTTCAAAACGCTTTTGCTGACCAGCTTGGGGTCGTCGGCCTACCAGTATCGTGTCGATAGCCTTGCGCAAGGGACCGAAGTGGAGAAGGCGGGGGCATGGATCATGCAGATCGACCCGGTATCACAGGCCCTCTCGTCTCAACTCAGCAAAGTTCTCCGCTAAGTTTCTTCCGTTTTGAATAGAAACGCCGCGTATCCGGGGATACGCGGCGTTCTTCTTTGCCCCGAGGGAGAAGGGGAAAATCAACGGTAGGTTTGCTTTGCCTTAACGGCGGCCTTCAACGACGATTTCAATGTCGCCACGGCACAGGCCGATATCTTCCAGCTCGCGGTCCGACAGACCGCTCAGCGCGTTGCGTGTAACGCGGGCATCATTCCATTCGACAACGGCGTTTACGACCATTGCGAAAGTCGCGCCGATACGGCCGACGAGGCCAAATGAGCCAGTGGTGGTGCGGGTTGTGTCCAGTGCAGCCATATCCTGTTTCCTTCCGGTTTGTGTTAAACTCTGATCTTGCGATCTGACGGGCATTTAGGGATGGTTTTCTGACTGCACAAGCATAGAAATTGCATGTGTCCTATGCGTTTTTTGCAATGCTCGAAAAACATGGAAACGCCTTAATTTATTGGCAATTTTGCCTTCATCAAACTGCTCGAAACCCGACCTTTTCCGGTCGTAATCAGCCCATTCTGTCGGAGACAGGACGACCGTGTCGCAATCTGACCATCAGTCAATTCGCTTGGAAAATGTTCTTGTTTCGTGCTAGTCGGTAAAAAAGAACACACAAACCCGAGCAGGCCGAGGCTATATATGCGAATTCTGGGCATTGATCCGGGGCTACGGACCCTGGGATGGGGCGTCATCGAATCACATGGCAGCCGTCTCAGTCATGTTGCCAATGGGTTATGTAAATCGGACGGGGATGATCTGGGAGAGCGGTTGTTATCGCTCCACAATCAGATCGTCGAAGTGATTGCCGAGCATCAGCCCGATCAGGCCGCCATCGAACAGACCTTTGTGAACAAGGACGGGGCCGGTACGCTTAAGCTGGGTCAGGCGCGGGGTGTGGCGTTGTTGACGCTGGCGCAGGCCGGATTGCCAGTGGGAGAATATGCGCCCAATCGAGTCAAGAAAACGGTTGTGGGCGTGGGCCATGCCGAAAAGGAACAGGTTCTTCATATGGTCAAGTTGCAACTGCCGGGCTGTCAGCCCAAGGGCGCGGATGCCGCGGATGCGCTGGCGATAGCGATCTGTCATTCCTTTTACGGGGCAACGCCACAGTCGCGGATGAAACAGGTGCGGGCATGATTGGCAAGCTGACAGGCCGGTTGGATTACCGCGCGGCGGATCACGTGCTGATCGACGTGCGTGGGGTCGGCTATCTGGTCTATTGCTCGGACCGTACGATGGCTGCGCTGCCGGGCGTGGGTGAGGCGATCTCGATCTACACCGACATGGTGGTGCGCGAGGATTTGATGCAGCTTTACGGGTTCCTTTCGCTGGTCGAGAAGGAATGGCATCGCCTGCTGTGCTCGGTGCAAGGGGTCGGGGCCAAGGTTTCGCTTGCAATCCTCAGCGCCTTGGGCCCCGATGGTGTCAGCAGGGCGATTGCTCTGGGCGATTGGGGGGCGGTCAAGGCAGCCAAGGGCGTGGGCCCAAAAACCGCGCAGCGGATCGTGCTGGACCTCAAAGACAAGGCACCCGGCGTTATGGCCATGGGCGGCACGGTGACCGAGGCATTGGATGGCCCCGCGCTGGATGTGGTGGAACTGACTGAACCGACACCTGTACCAAAGCGGCTCACCATAAGCGCATCAGGTAATGCAGCAGCATCTGCCGGGGCATTGTCGGCACTCTCCAATCTGGGCTATGGCCCGTCCGAGGCCGCGTCAGCCGTGGCCGAAGCCGCGGCAAGCTTGCCCGAAGCGGGTGAGGCGGACCTGATCCGCGCTGCGTTGAAACTGTTGGCTCCGAAAGGGTGATTGAATGGTAGATGCCGATCCCACCCTGCGCCCCGAGCCGTTGCCGGAAGACAATGACCGCGCCTTGCGCCCGCAGGGACTGGACGAATTCATCGGTCAAGCCGAGGCGCGCGCCAATCTGCGTATCTTTATCCAATCCGCTCGCCAAAGGGGTGAGGCAATGGATCATACGCTGTTCCATGGCCCTCCGGGTCTGGGCAAAACCACGCTGGCGCAGATCATCGCGCGTGAGTTGGGGGTGAATTTTCGGATGACATCTGGCCCGGTTCTGGCAAAGGCGGGCGATCTGGCGGCGATCCTGACCAATCTGGAAGCGCGCGATGTGCTGTTCATTGACGAAATCCATCGATTGAATCCAGCGGTCGAAGAGGTCCTGTACCCGGCGATGGAGGATTTCGAGCTGGATCTGGTGATTGGTGAAGGCCCGGCCGCGCGCACGGTGAGGATCGAGTTGCAGCCGTTTACTCTGGTCGGGGCCACCACCCGGATGGGGCTGCTGACCACGCCGCTGCGCGACCGCTTTGGCATCCCGACACGTCTGCAGTTCTATACCGTTGATGAACTGCACGAGATTGTCACCCGCAACGCGCGCAAGCTTGGGGCACCGGCTGATGACAGCGGCGCCCGAGAGATCGCGCGCCGGTCACGCGGAACGCCTCGGATCGCCGGGCGCCTGCTGCGGCGGGTGGTGGATTTCGCAATCGTCGAAGGCGATGGACGGATCACCCGCGATTTGGCTGATGGGGCGTTGACGCGGCTGGGGGTCGATCATCTGGGGCTGGACGGCGCGGACCGCCGGTATCTGAAGCTGATCGCCGAGAATTACGCGGGCGGGCCGGTAGGTATCGAAACCTTGTCGGCAGCTCTGTCGGAAAGCCGGGACTCGCTGGAGGAGGTGATCGAACCCTTCCTCTTGCAGCAAGGCCTGATCCAACGCACACCGCGTGGCCGGATGCTGGCGCAGAAGGCGTGGACGCATCTGGGCATGGCCGCACCCAAGGGGCAAAACGATCTGTTTGGTTGAAGCCGAGCCTGCGAGCTTTTAAGGGTTTCGCCAAACATTGTCCGATTGCCGAGGATTGCGCGTGACACCCGACGACATTCAAGCCCTGTTCACCCGCGAAAGCGGAGAGTTCCTGTTTGCGCGCTGGGGCCGCCCCATCGTGCCGATCGTCTTTGGGGTCGAAGATGAAAGTTTGGCCACGGTCAAAGGCGCGTTCGAGGCAGTGGTAACACTGGCAGGGCATCAGATGGCAGAAACCGACCCCGAGCTTGGCGCCAACTGCATGGTCTTTTTCTTCCGCGACTGGAAAGAACTGACAGAAGTGCCCGATCTGGACCGTTTGGTCCCTGATCTGGGGCCGTTGGTTGATCGGTTGATCGCGGCCGATGCCAACCAGTACCGGATATTCCGTTTTGAAGAAGACGGCGCCATTCGTGCGGCCTTTGTGTTTTTGCGGATGGACAATGAATTGTCGCAAGTCCCCGCTGAAACGCTTGCGCTCAGCCAGGTGGTGCAAACGGTGCTGCTCTGGTCCGATACCGCTTTTCGCAACCAGTCGCCCTTGGCAGTGGCGGGTGACGCGACGATATTGCGACCAGACATTGCCGGGTTGATCCGGGCGGCATACGATCCTGTCCTGCCGGGCGCGGCGCAGGATGCCTCTCATGCGCTGAGATTGTTTGCCAGATTGGATCAACCGCAATGAAGCACGTCTATTCCGTTAAAGTTTATTACGAAGACACCGATATGGGCGGCGTGGTCTATCACGCTAACTATTTGAAATACATCGAACGCGCCCGGTCGGACTATGTGCGGCGCCTGGGCAATGACCAGAATGCCATGCGTGACGCAGGTATCGTTTGGGTCGTGCGCCGGATCGAGGCGGAATACCTGGCCCCGGCCAAATTTGACGACGATCTGGAGATCGAGACCGAAATCAAGTCTCTGTCCGGTGTCCGTCTGATCATGGCGCAAGTGGTCAAACGGGGCGAAGAGGAGATTTTTCGCGCCATCGTTACCGCCGTCTGTATGAATGCGCAGGGCAAGCCCGTACGCCTTCCGGCAGAGATTCGCGCATTGTTGTAACAATTTGCAGGGCCCGGGTGGTTCTGTTGGCAATTCGCCCCCATCTGCGTTAGCGTTTGACAAAACAAGGCCGTAAGGCTGTCAGGCAAAACAAAGAGCAGGTTCATGGAAGCTGAAACGCTGGCGCTGGCGCAGGAGATCGATTTCTCCATGTGGGGGCTTTTTGCCCGCGCGACTTTTATCGTTAAACTGGTAATGCTGATGCTGATTGGCGCATCAGTCTGGTCCTGGGGGATCATCATCCAGAAACTGATCAATTACCGTGCTGCAAGGCGTGAAGCTCAGGTTTTTGATGAGGCTTTCTGGTCCGGGAACCCCTTGGATGAACTGTTCGAGCAGATCGGTACCCAACCCGATGGCAGTTCGGAGAAGATATTTGCCTCGGGCATGATCGAATGGCGCCGCTCGCACCGCACTGATGGCGGGCTGATATCTGGTGCCACCGCACGCATTGATCGGTCGATGGATGTGGCCATCGCGAAAGAGGCCGAGGCGCTGCAAAAGGGCCTGCCCATTCTGGCCACTGTCGGCTCAACTGCACCCTTCATTGGTCTGTTCGGAACGGTCTGGGGTATCATGAATGCGTTCATCGAGATAGCCGAGCAGCAGAACACCAACCTGGCTGTTGTCGCGCCCGGTATTGCCGAGGCGTTGCTGGCCACCGGCCTGGGCCTGTTGGCCGCGATTCCGGCGGTGATTTTCTATAACAAACTCAGCGCAGATAGTGATCGGATCGTTGGAGGCTATGAAGCCTTTGCCGATGAGTTCGCCACCATTCTGTCGCGCCAGCTGGACAGCTGAGATGGGGGCTGCGGTTCAGCAATCCTCGGGCGGGAATGGACGCCGGCGGGGTCGGCGTCGCGGTCGCGCGCAGCCGATGGCTGAGATCAACGTCACACCCTTTGTGGACGTTATGCTGGTGCTGCTGATCATTTTCATGGTGGCCGCGCCCTTGCTGACTGTTGGTGTGCCTGTTGATCTGCCCAAAACGGCGGCCAGTGCGCTGCCCGGCGATAACGAGGAACCTTTGACCGTCACGCTGACCGCGGATGGCAGGGTGCAAATCCAAACCACGGATATTCTGCGCGAAGAGCTGATTGGCAAACTACGCGCCATCGCAGCAGAACGCAGTAGCGACCGAGTGTTTTTGCGCGCGGATGGTGCGATCCCTTATGCGCAGGTGATGCAGGTAATGGGCGCGCTTAATGCGGGTGGGTTCTCCAATGTGGGGCTGGTGACCGATACGGGCGGCCCGACACTGGACGACGGTGGAGAGTGAGGCCGCACGGTGGATACCGGCACCAAGATCTCGGCGATTGCCCATGTCAGTCTGATTTGTTGGGCATTTTTTGGCGGTACCTTCCGGTCCGAACCGTTGCCTATGGCCGTGCAGGACGTGTCGGTCATTTCGGCTGAGCAATTTGCGGCAATGACCGCTCAGCGGGATGCGCCCGAAGTGCCAACGCCAACAGCGCTACAGCCGCCCGAAGCCCCAACAGAAGAGGAGCCAGCGCCGGAACCGGTAGTGGAGGAGCAGCCTTCGTTGCAAGAGGCGGAACCTGCTGAACCCGACCCGGACCCGGATCCTGAGCCTGAACCGGTTGAGCCGCCGCCAGAACCGGTGGTGATTGAACAGCCACCGGTGTTGGACACGCCTGACCCCGAGATCGTCGACGTTACGGTGCCTTCTGGGCCAGAAGCACAGCCCAGCCCGGCCGAGAATGTTGCGCCGGTGCCGGTTGCGCCGCCTCCGCCCGAGGCCGCGCCTGATGAAATCGAAACCCCGGCCGTATCTTTGGACGAGGGAGCCGAGACCCAGCAGGAACAGCAGGATCAGACCGCCCCCGAGGAAAAGGCTGACGAGATTGTGACCGAAGCGGAAGAGCCCAAGGAAAACGCTCCCCGAACATCGCCGCGCCCGCGGACCCGTCCCAACCGCCCGACACCGCCGGTCGAGCCCGAAGTGGCGGAGACGCCCGAGCCCGAACCCACAGAGCCCGCGCAGACGGAAACAGCCATCAACGATGCGCTGGCCGAGGCGTTGGGACAAGGGAGTGAACCCTCTGGTCCGCCCTTGACCAGCGGCGAAAAGGACGCGATGCGATTGGCTGTTTCCCAATGCTGGAACGTTGGGTCCTTGTCCACGGATGCTCTGCAGACAGTTGTTGTTGTCGGATTTTCGTTGACCCCTGATGGCAAGGTGGTTGGTGGCAGCTTGCGCATGATCGACAGCTCAGGCGGTTCTGACGGCGCAGCCAGACAAGCCTATGAGGCCGCTCGACGTGCCATCTTGCGCTGTGGAGCCAAAGGTTATGACCTGCCAACCGATAAATACGAGCATTGGCAGGATATTGAGATTACATTCAATCCCGAGAGGATGCGGATCAAATGATGAGACTTCTGACCAGCCTGTTGCTTGGCCTGACACTGGTGTCGGCACCTGTTCACGCCCAAAGTGGACCGCTTCGCTTGGAATTGGATCAGGGGATTATCGAACCCTTGCCCTTTTCGGTTCCGAATTTTGTGCCGGACAGCACAGCAGCTGCGCAATATGCCCAGGATATCTCGCGGGTTGTGGCCGCCGATCTAACCGGAACAGGGCTGTTCCGCGAAATTCTGTCTGATGCTTTCATCAGCCAAGTGGCCAGCTTTGAAGATCCCGTTCGGTTCGCGGATTGGAAAGCCATCAATGCCGAGGCTTTGGTGACAGGTGCTGTGAATGTGTCGGGCAATCGCCTGACGGTGCGGTTCAGGGTCTGGGATGTGTTTTCTGGGCAGGAGCTGGGCAACGGTCTGCAGTTTGCCGGGACGACTGAAGGGTGGCGGCGCATGGCCCATAAAGTGGCGGATCAAGTCTATAACCGTGTAACGGGCGAGGGCGCCTATTTCGATAGTCGTGTTGCCTTTGTCTCTGAAAGTGGTCCCAAGGATCAGCGCCTGAAGCGCCTGGCGATCATGGATTATGACGGCGCGAATGTGCAGTACCTGACCGACAGTGCAGCCATTGTTCTGGCACCACGCTTTTCACCTGCCGGTGATCAACTGCTTTATACCAGTTACGAATCCGGTCAACCGCGCATCTATGTTCTGGATATCGAGCGGGTCAGGCGGACTGAGTTGAACACCCAGGGCGGCACGATGAGCTTTTCGCCCCGGTTTTCGCCGGATGGACGGTCGATCGTCTATTCACTTATTCAGGGCGGCAATACGGACCTGTGGAAAATGGATCTGGCTTCCGGGCAAAGCGTGCGGCTGACCAATACGCCCGCGATCGAAACCGCCCCCAGCTATTCGCCAGACGGTTCCCAGATCGTGTTTGAAAGCGACCGTTCGGGCACGCCACAGCTTTACATCATGCCCGCAAACGGGGGTGAGGCGACGCGGATCAGCTTTGGTCAGGGCCGTTATGGAACGCCGGTCTGGTCCCCCCGTGGCGATCTGGTTGCGTTTACCAAGCAGAACAAAGGCCGATTTCATATCGGTGTCATGCGAACAGATGGCAGCGAAGAGCGTTTGCTGACCTCGTCGTTTCTGGACGAAGGACCGACATGGTCCCCTAATGGTCGCGTGATCATGTTCACCCGAGAAACCCAGGGCGCAAGTGGCCGGGCGACGCTGTATTCGGTGGATATCTCGGGACGCAACCTGCGCCCGATCCGCACCCCGGATGGGGGCAGCGATCCGTCATGGGGCCCACTGCAGAATTGATCACGGCTGCTGGCAGGAAAAGTTCACAAGGAACCTGCACTGTGCTACAGAGACGGCAATAAAGAGAAAAAACAACGAGGCACCTGAGATGAACGTATTGGGCAAAATCCTAGCACTAGGTGTGTTTGGCGCGTTGGCAGCCTGCACCAATAACGATCCGTCTGCGCTGGGCGGCGGCTTTGGCAATGGCGCAAACGGCGGGCTGGCCGCGGGCTCTCCAAGTGATCCGCGCTCGCCTGCATATTTCCAGCAAACTGTTGGTGACCGGGTTCTGTTTTCGGTCGATCAGTCGACGCTTACTCCGCAGGCGCAGTCAGTGCTGCAGGGGCAGGCCGACTGGCTGATGGCCAACCCCGACTTTGTGGCAACGATCGAAGGCCATGCGGATGAGCAGGGCACGCGTGAGTATAACCTCGCACTGGGTGCGCGCCGGGCAAATGCCGCCCGCGAGTTCCTGATTTCCCGCGGAGTAGCGGGCAACCGGCTGACAACTGTCAGCTTTGGCAAAGAGCGTCCGATCGAGATTTGCAGCACCGAGGACTGCTATTCGAAAAACCGTCGTGCAGTGACGGTGCTGACCGGATCAACGTTGGGATAAGCCGATGAAACTAGCAGGATGGGTTCTGGCCGCAGTTTTGGCGACCGCCGGTTTGGCACAAGCACAGGATCAGCAAACCTTGGCGGATATCCGGCAGGAACTGACGGTGCTGCATGTGGAAATTCAGCGGCTCAAGCGCGAGTTTTCAACAACCGGCTCTCCGGCCCCGAACCTGTCCGGCAGTTCGATACTTGAACGCGTTGATGCCATAGAGGCCGAGTTGCAGCGCCTGACGCGCCAGACCGAGCAGTTGAACCAGCGTGTACAGAATATTGTAACCGACGGCACCAACCGCATCGGTGATCTTGAGTTTCGCTTGGTCGAACTGGAAGGCGGCGACCTGAGTACGCTCGGTGATACAACAACTCTGGGCGGAGAAACGGACATCACATCCGCAGCCCCTGCTGCTCCGACAGCGCCAACCGATTCCGACCTGGGTGAGTTGGCAGTAGGCGAGCAAGCGGATTTCAATGCTGCTGCTCAGGCGCTGGCCGATGGAAACTTCCAGGCCGCCGCGGATCAGTTCGCAGTATTCGATACATCATATCCCGGAAGCCCGCTTGCGCCCGAAGCACACCTAAAGCGCGGGCAGGCGTTGGAAGGCATTGGCGACACCCGCGAAGCTGCAAGGGCTTTTCTGGCCAGCTTCACGGGTGATTCCGAAGGCGCCTATGCGCCTGAGGCTTTGTTCGAACTGGGTGCTGCGCTGGGCCGTCTGGGACAGACCGAACAGGCGTGTATCACACTGAGCGAGGTTAGCGTCCGGTTCCCGGCCTCGGTATTGGTCTCCAGTGCCACGCAGGAAATGACGTCACTGGGTTGTACTTGACCACACAAGGCACACTCCTGAAATCCGAACTCCGCGCGCGATTGCCGGAAAACCTTCCGCGCCGTCTAGGCGTTGCGGTATCCGGTGGCGGTGACTCAGTTGCTTTGCTGAGTTTGTTGAAGCACATCGCCCAAGAGGAACAGGTTGAGCTGTTTGTCGCCACGGTGAACCACAATCTGCGCCCCGAAGCGGTGGCGGAGGCAGATTGGGTGGCGCAGCTTGCCCAGGGTCTGGGCCTTCCACATGAGACGTTGCACTGGCAGGGGTGGGACCAGACAGGTAACCTGCAGGATAGGGCGCGGCAGGCCCGGTACCAGTTGCTGTCAGACTGGGCGCGTGACAGGCAGATCGGCGCGATTGCCCTGGGACACACCGCCGATGATCAAGCCGAAACCATGCTGATGCGATTGGCGCGCGCTGCTGGTGTGACGGGATTGTCCGGCATGCCCGCAATGCGGAACTATCAAGGGATCATGCTGCTGCGGCCGATGTTGGGGATCACCCGGCAACAACTGCGCGATTATCTTGCCAAGATTGGGGCAGATTGGATCGAGGATCCATCGAATCACGACCGGCGGTTTGATCGTATCAAGGCGCGCGACGCGTTGACCGGCTTGTCCGAAATTGGGATTTCGGCGCATTCTCTGTCCCGCGTTGCTGAAAACCTTGCTCAAGCCCGTGAAGCATTAGAGCAGATTACGCAGGATTCCGCCCGTCAGGTCCTGAGTGTCGATGGCGGCGATATCTGTGTCGATCGCGCGCAATTTTCCACTCTGCCTGCGGAAATTCGACGTCGTCTTCTTACAGGTTGTGTCCGCTGGATTGCGGGCCGCGGATATCCACCGCGTCAGGCTGCAACAGACCGGGCGCTGCTCGCGATTGATCAGGGTGAGGCGGCGACGATAGGTGGATGCCTCTTGATCCCAAAAGCCGATAAAATGTGGATTTGCAGAGAGCTAAATGCCGTTGAGAGCGAAACCGGCGCACCCGGTCAGATTTGGGATGGACGGTGGATCCTGTCTGGCCCGGCGATTCCCGACGCGCAGGTTCACCCGTTAGGTGCGGCTGGTTTGCAGGCCGTGCCAGATTGGCGTGCACTTGGAAAACCGCGCGCCGCGCTTCTGGCGTCTCCGTCCGTCTGGAGTGGAGAGGTCTTGGTATCTGCACCTATGGTGGGTTTCTCAAATGGTTGGCTTGCAGAACTGACGCCAGAAGAGCCCGAGTTTCACTCTTCGGTTTTATCGCATTGAACCTGCTTGAATCATCTCTATTTTAAAGAGCAACCCGGCAGATCCCCATCTGCCGAAATCTTTTGGGAGATTTTTCTTGGGCAACGCTCGTAACATCGCCTTTTGGGTCGTTCTGTTTTTGCTGATCCTTGCACTGTTCAATCTGTTCAGCGGACCAGGTGGAACGCTTCAGAGCAATGAAAGAACCTATTCTGATTTCGTGACCGCTGTTGAAGGCGGCGAAGTCAAAAACGTGACATTGGATGGCGAGCAAATTCGCTATACCACGCAAAGCGGCGCAAGCTATGTCACGATCAAGCCCGGCGATGCCGAGGTGACCAAACTGCTGATCGATGAAAGCATCCCGGTTCAGGCTGTGAAACAACAGCAATCGGGCATTCAGTCTTTCCTGGTCACTCTTCTTCCTTTCCTGCTGCTGATCGGTGTCTGGGTCTACTTCATGAACCGGATGCAGGGTGGCGGCAAAGGTGGCGCGATGGGCTTTGGCAAGTCCAAAGCCAAGATGCTGACCGAAAAGCATGGCCGTGTAACTTTTGATGATGTCGCTGGCATCGACGAGGCCAAGGAAGAACTGGAAGAGATCGTAGAATTCCTGCGCAATCCGCAGAAATTCAGTCGTCTGGGTGGCAAGATTCCAAAAGGCGCTTTGTTGGTGGGCCCTCCGGGGACCGGTAAAACGCTGCTGGCCCGCGCCATTGCGGGTGAGGCGGGTGTGCCCTTCTTCACCATTTCGGGTTCGGACTTTGTTGAGATGTTCGTCGGTGTCGGTGCATCCCGTGTCCGCGACATGTTCGAACAGGCCAAGAAAAACGCTCCCTGTATCGTCTTTATTGACGAGATTGACGCCGTTGGCCGCCATCGTGGTGCCGGTTATGGCGGGGGTAATGACGAACGTGAACAAACGCTCAACCAGTTGCTCGTCGAGATGGACGGGTTCGAGGCCAATGAGGGCGTGATTATCCTGGCGGCCACCAACCGTAAGGACGTTTTGGACCCTGCGCTGCTGCGTCCAGGCCGTTTCGACCGCAACGTGACTGTCGGCAACCCCGACATCAAAGGCCGCGAGAAGATCCTGGGCGTTCACGCACGCAAGACGCCCCTCGGACCTGATGTCGATCTGCGCATCATCGCGCGCGGGACTCCGGGCTTCTCGGGTGCTGATCTGGCCAACCTCGTGAATGAGGCCGCGCTGATGGCCGCCCGCGTCGGTCGCCGCTTTGTTACCATGGAAGATTTCGAGAATGCCAAGGACAAGGTGATGATGGGTGCCGAGCGCCGCTCGATGGTGCTGACCCAGGACCAGAAGGAAAAGACTGCCTATCACGAATCAGGGCATGCCGTTGTTGGTATGACGCTGCCGTTGTGTGATCCGGTCTATAAGGCAACGATCATTCCGCGTGGTGGTGCGCTGGGCATGGTGGTGTCACTGCCAGAAATGGACCGCCTGAACTATCACCGCGATGAGTGTGAGCAAAAGCTGGCCATGACCATGGCCGGTAAGGCGGCTGAGGTGATCAAATATGGCGAGGACCATGTCTCGAACGGTCCGGCGGGCGATATCATGCAGGCCAGCCAACTGTCGCGCGCGATGGTGATGCGCTGGGGCATGTCGGACAAGGTCGGCAATATCGACTATGCCGAAGCGCATGATGGCTATTCAGGCAACACTGCCGGGTTCTCGGTCTCGGCCCATACCAAGGAACTGATCGAGGAAGAGGTCAAGCGCCTGATCCAGCAAGGATATGAGCGTGCGCATCAGATCCTTTCAGAACAGAACGAGCAATGGGAACGTCTGGCCCAAGGGCTGCTGGAATATGAAACCCTGACCGGTGACGAGATCAAACGCGTCATGAATGGCGAGCCGCCCAGCGAAAGCGATGACGAGGGCGATAAACCTGATGAGGGCAGCGCCCCCAGCGTGACAGCCATTCCGAAAACCAAGGTTAAGAAAACTCCGCCCGATGGCGGGATGGAGCCGGAACCAACGGCTTAAACTTTCAAAGACCCGGGCCTGTCCCGGGTCTTTTTTCTTTTCAATCGCGAAGGTTTGCCCTCTATTCCGCATCAGATGTCAGTTCTGAAAAAGGGATAAATATGCCGGTATTGCGCGAAACCGAATTCACGGGAGAAGTTGTTTGGTTGGGCCACGTACCAGCAGGTGAAACTCTCCGGGCCAATGCCGTGGACAGTCTGGATTTGGGTTTCTCGGGTGATCAAGGCGCGCGTCACGAAGGCGTGAATCGTACCTCTTGCGTGCGAGTCAAAAACCTGTACCCGGTAGGCACCGAAATTCGCAATGTGCGGCAGTTATCGATCCTGTCCGCAGAAGAACTTGATGCCATCGCGCAGGAAATGGGCTTGGGTAAGCTGGACCCGTCCCATCTGGGGGTCAGCATTGTCTTGCGCGGCATTCCGGATTTCACCCATATTCCGCCCTCGTCTCGTTTGCAGGTGGAAAATGGCGTGGCGCTGACGATCGACATGGAAAACCGGCCCTGTATCCTGCCGGGGCGCGAGATCGAGGCTGACTTGCCCGGGTATGGTGCGGCCTTCAAGCCTGCAGCGCAGGGACGGCGGGGGGTCACGGCTTGGGTCGAAAGACCCGGAGAGCTGAACCTGGGCGATGAGCTTACACTGTTTGTCCCCGATCAGAGAGCCTGGACACCATAAGGGACCGCAATTTCCGATCGGAAGGTGCCGATGTGACGCTACGACGTTTCAAGGCGCAATTATGTCGGAATCCATAGCCACCAATTTGGTACACAACGGTATGGAGTGAGCAGCGCCGGCGTTCTGCGTCGGGTTTGCACGGAATTCAATCAGGGACCGAAACCCAATGAGCTATAAATCTGACATCGAAATTGCGCGTGAGGCGAAGAAGAAGCCGATTCAGGAGATTGG
>NZ_JBXWPF010000024.1:0-63917 GCF_059611265.1 Ruegeria sp. CDSA241 | reverse complement strand
AGCCGAAGCCGAAGCCGAAGCCGAAGCCGAAGCCGAAGCCGAAGCCGAAGCCGAAGCCGAAGCCGAAGCCGAAGCCGCTCTTACGTCGCCTGATCAGACCGTCGCAGAACCGCCGGTCGAAAAACGCGGCGGCTTTATCCCGGCGCTGATTGGCGGTGCGATTGCTGCGGCGGCCGGGTTCGCTCTGGGTCAAAGCGGCGCGTTCTCCTCGGGTGAGTCCGACGCAATCGCTGCGCTTGAGGCGAAGCTGATCGCACAATCCGATCAGATATCAACACTGTCGAAGTCTCTGACCGACGGATCGGACCTGTCCCAGAAGATTGACGCGCTGACCAGCCAAATCGCGCCAATCACCGCTGATCTGGATGGGGTGAAGTCCAGCATATCCGATCTGACCAACAAGGTTGATCCGCTTGCCAGCCGTTTGGCCGAGTTGGAAAGTGGCGCGCTGACGCAGGGCGCTTCACCTGAAACCGGCGCGGCCATCGAAGCCGAGCTGAAAAAACTCCAGGACTCTTTGGCCGCGCAACGGGCCGAGGTGGAAAAGATGGTGTCCGACGCTCAGACGCTCGAGGCCGAGGCTGCAGCAAAATCGCTGGCGGCGACCAATGCAGCCCTTCTGTCACGGGTGCATGAACAGTTGAATACGGGTCAACCTTATGGCGACCTGATTGCAGAACTGAAGGCCGCAGGCGTAACCGTTCCCGAGGCGCTGGCAGCACCGGCAACCGAAGGTGTCGCGACGATTGCAGCACTTCAGGACAGCTTTGCGCCCGCTGCGCGCACGGCGCTGGCCGATGCGCGGGACGCGGACAAGGGCACCGGAATTGTCGCGTTTTTGCAGCGCCAGACAGGTGCACGTTCGGTTACCCCGCAAGAAGGTGACAGCCCCGATGCGGTCCTGTCGCGGGCTCAAGCCGCTTTGTCGGGCGGAGATGTCTCTGCTGCCCTGGATGAGCTGAAATCCCTGCCCGATGCAGCCAAAGCTGCATTTGAAGGGTGGGAACAGGCGGCCCGGACGCGGGTTTCTGCTGTGGATTCTGCAAATGCGCTTGCCTCAAGCGCGAACTCGAACTGAGGGGCCTGCTATGCTGTGGTCACTGTTTAAGATCCTTGTTTTTGTTGCGATTGTCGGCTTGCTGGCTCTTGGCGCCGGGTTCCTTATGGAAACCAAAGGCGGGGTGCAGATCACAGCGGGTGGCACGGAATACACGCTTGGTCCGCTTCAATCGGTCATTGCGCTGGGCGTGATGATCATTGCGATCTGGCTGTTCTTCAAGCTGCTGACCCTGCTGATCGCCACGCTGAAATTCCTCAATGGGGATGAAACAGCCCTATCGCGTTATTTCGACCGCAGCCGGGAACAGCGCGGATATCAGGCATTAACCGATGGGATCATGGCGCTTGCCTCGGGTGAGGGGCGGATCGCGATGAACAAGGCCGCCAAGGCCGAAAAGCTGCTGAACAAACCCGAGCTGACCAACCTGCTGGTGGCCCAGGCCGCCGAGATGAATGGCGATACCCAAAAGGCATCTGAAACCTATAAGAAACTGGTAACGAATAATGCCACGCGTTTTGTGGGGGTGCGCGGAATCATGAAGCAGAAGCTGGCCGAAGGCGATGATGACACCGCCCGGAAGCTGGCCGAAAAGGCATTGGCCATCAAGCCACGCCATCAGGAAACGCAAGATATCCTGCTGGGCCTGCAGACCAAGTCGCAGGATTGGGCTGGGGCCCGATCAACGCTGACCGCCAAGCTGAAATCCGGGCATTTGCCCCGCGATGTGTTCAAGCGCCGCGATGCGGTGCTCGCCTTGTCCGAGGCAAAGGGCATTCTGGACGAAAGCTCGACCGTAGAACAGCAGGAACAGGCAATCGAGGCCAACCGCCTTTCCCCTGATTTGGTGCCTGCCGCAGCGATGGCTGCCCGTGCCTATATCGAAAAAGGCAAGCCGCGTGCCGCAACGAAGATTCTGAAAAAGGCATGGGAGGCACAGCCACATCCCGATCTGGCCCATGCCTTTGCCGATATTGCACCGGATGAATCACCGGCCGAGCGCATCAAACGCTTTGCGACGTTGACCCGCATACACGCGCAGAATCCGGAAACCTGTCTGATTCTGGCCGAGTTGAACATCGTCGCCGAAGATTTCCCCGAAGCGCGCCGCGCGCTGGGGGATGTGGTCGAAAAACAGGCTGATGCCCGCGCCTATACGCTGATGGCAGCGATTGAACGTGGCGAAGGGGCCTCGGATGTGGTTGTGCAGGGCTGGCTGGCAAAGGCGCTGAACGCGCCGCGCGGGCCGCAATGGGTCTGCGACAACTGCCATGACATTCAGCCGGAATGGGGTCCGGTCTGTCAGAACTGCCACAGCTTTGACACGCTCAGCTGGCAAACGCCGCAAACGCCAGAGATCGCCTCGGCCACCGGTGTTCACATGCTGCCGCTGATCGTTGGCGCGCTTGAGGACAAGGCCGACACCGATATGGATGAGGTCGACGAGGCCGATGAGCCTGAGGTTATCGAGGCAGAGATCGAACCGGTTCGGCCTGATATCGAACCGGCCATCGACGAAAAGACCTAGCGCGCACTTTCCACGTCGAAGGCGTCGTTCCACAGCTTGAACAGCCCGGCCCGTCGGTTCTGATCTCTGGCCACCAATAGAGCCGGCGACAGGGCGATGAACCTTCGGGCGCTGGGCGTTAACCCCGTATCGGCTGTGTCCATCTGGGCGACGAGACCCGAAGTTGCCAGCAGGGTTTGCGCCTGTGGCGACAGGAGAAAATCCAAGAATTCCGTGGCGGCTTGTTTGTTCCGCGCCTGGCGCGGGATCATCAGGGCACGTGACAGGACCAGAGTATAGTCTTCTGGCAGGATCACCCCAATGCCCGGGGCCTTGGCATTGGCCACATAAGACCCCAAAACGTTATAGGCGATCAAAAAGCGCCCATTGGCCACATCGCGGATGATTTCCGCAGAACAGCAAGTGGCCACCGCGTCGATACGTGCAAAACCTTCGATCAAAGAGCCGAAAGTCGTGGCCTCAAGGCTGTCTCCATAGGCAAACAGATAACCCAGACCCGAGGCCGCGATGTCATAGGTTGCCACGCGCCCACGCAGTAGATCCGGCTGGGTTCGCATCATGTCCAGCAGGGCGAACCGGCTGCGTGGGACGTTCTGATCCTGTAACAAGGTCTTGTTGTAGACGATGACGGCGGGTTCGGTGGTGATCCCCCACAGCTCATCCCGCCAGCGTCGCGCGGCGGGCAGGGCGTTGGTAAGGTCGGATTGAAACCGGTGTCCGCAGGCCGAATTCACCAGCCAGACCATCTGTTGAATCGCGGATGAGAACACGATGTCTGCAGGATTCTCACCTGATTTACAGACCGTGCGGCTGTGTTGGAACAGAGCGTTAGATCCCCATTGTTCATAAGTGACCTGCAGATTGGGGTTCAGCGCAGTAAATCGTTCGAGCACGGGGGCGATGATCGCAATGTCGGTGGTTGACCGGATCAACATCGGATTCTGACCTGCGCCGAATTCTGCGATGGCTTCTTGGGCGCGCGAAAGCGAAGGAATCAAACTCAGCACGACAAGGGCTAGGGCTCGGATCATGTGCTGCTCTCATCTGTTCTGGCCGGGAAACTCAGCGCTGCGCGAAACCCGGTTTCATCCCGCCCCATCTCGACTCGGCCGTCAAAGGCCTCAGCGGTGGATTTCACGATGGACAGGCCCAGACCGGTGCTGTCCTCGCCCGAACCGGTGCTGCGATTGAACCGGTCCCCCAGCTGATCGGCGATTATGGTCGCAGGCCCGGGTCCCTGATCGCGCACCCACAGAACAACGCGCGCGCCCTCTTGCGCGGCGCCAATACGGACGGGTGGCAGACCATGACGCAGAGCGTTGCCAAGCAGGTTCTTGGCGGCTTCGCCGATCGAAAAGGCATCGCCATTCACAAGAACTGGCGTATCGCCGATTTCCAGACGCACCTCGATGGTGGGGGCCATCAATTCATGATCGCTGTGTTCCAGCACGTCCAGCGCCACTTCGCGTAGGTCAACGGGCAGCCGCGGGGCGCTGTCGATACGGTGGATCACCATGGCGCGCGACAGCAACTGATCCAGCAGCGTGCCCAGTGACCGGGTGCGTCCCAACAGCCGATCCAGCGCGCGCGTGCGGGCTGGAAGGTCGGGATCGTCCTGCGCAATCTCGGCCTGTACCCGGATTGCGGCCACGGGTGTGCGCAGCTGATGAGCGGTGTCGGCAATCAGGTTGCGCATCGTGTCCACTTGCCGATCCAGCCGCCCCATGAACCGGTTCATCGCGCTCAGCATCACCTGCAATTCGCGTGGCAACCCGTCGCTGGCCATCGGTGTCAGGTCATAAGGATCGCGGCGGGTCAGGTCATCGGACAGCGCCTCAAGCGGGCGCAGGGCCGAGCGGGTGACAAACCACGACATGATCAGCAGCAACATCCCGGCCACCGCCATGGGCAGCAAGGCATCGCGCATCAGGCCCACGGTCATGGATTGGCGCGCGCGCAGGGTTTGGCCGACCAGAATTTCCACCTCGCCCGAGAAATCGCGCTCGGCAAACAGGCGGGTAACGCGGACGAAACGGGCGGGTTCCCCGTTCAGATCAGAGGCGAAATAGACCGGCGCAGTGCCAGTCTGTGGCGGCACCTCGATCACGGTGTCCCGGTCCAGCCCGGTTATGAACGGGCCATCCGGTACCTGAACCGCATAGAAAATACGGTCATCAGGCGCCTGTGCCAACAGTTGAAAGGCCGAGACTGGAAGATCGACAAAGGGTTGGCCATCTTGAATGCGAACGGATTCGGCAATGTCACTGGCCGCGCCCAGCAGCAGCCGGTCATAGGCCTGCCGCGCAGCAAGGCGACCATTGGCCCAGATCGACAGACCAACCAGAAACCCGCCCAGAACCAGGATCAGAACCACCGCGCTTAGAACGCGGGCCGTCAGGCTGTGGGGCAGGCGCAGCCTAGTCATTCAGACCGATCCGATACCCCACCCCACGCTGGGTGGTAATGCTGATGGCGCTGCCGGTGAATTTTTTGCGGAGCCGTGCGATATACAGCTCGATCGCGTTTTCCCCCACATCGGCGTCTTCGAACCCGTAAAGCGAGTTATACAGCCGTGATTTCGACAGATACTGACCTTCGTGCCGGATCAGGGCGTCCAGGACCGCCGCCTCGCGCGCGGTTAGGTTCAGGCGTTTACCGTTCAGCGTGGCGTTGCGATCCTTGGCGGCATAGATCAGCGGACCCAGCGTGATCTGTTCGCTTTTGCGATCGGCATCGCGCCGGACAAGGGCGCGCAACCGCGCCTCAAGCTCGCGCTGGTCAAAAGGCTTGCCCAAATAATCGTCGGCACCTTTGTCCAAAGCGGCGACACGATCTTCGACCGAAGTCAGTGCCGTCAGCATTAGCACTGGGGTGCGGTCGCCGCTGTCTCGGATTTTGCCCAGAAAGTTCAGGCCGGACCCGTCAGGCAGGTTTATATCCAAAAGCATCGCGTCATATGTTTGAACTGCGCGGAAATCACGTGCGGATTCGACAGTGGTCGCCAGATCGCAGACAACGCCCGACCGCGCCAGATGAGCTATTACGCCTTCGGCCAGATCTACGGCATCCTCGATCATCAATACGCGCATTGTACCCCCGCGCCCTGCCCTGAATTTCTGTGACAGGTTCGTGACAGCATTATTCTGTAAACAGTACCAGCCCGCAAGGACAGACCCTTGCGGGAACAGGTTTCGGTTGCAGGACGCAGCCCAAAAAGACCAGAGGAGGAGACACGAATGAAACTGTTTGGAACAAGCGGCGCGATTGCGGCTGCTGTTTTTGCCCTGTCCGGCGTGAGCGCCAGCGCACAGGAATGTATTGCCCCGGCCAACCCCGGCGGCGGTTGGGATTTCACCTGCCGTCAGGTCGGTAAATCTCTGCAGGATCTGGGTCTGATCGACCAGACCATGCAGGTTGTGAACCTGGCCGGCGGCGGTGGCGGTGTTGCCTTTGCCGAGGTCGTCAACAAGCGCGGCGAGGATAATGAGCTGATCGTAGCGGCCAGCGCAGCCACGGCGACCCGCCTGGCGCAGGGCGCCTATCCAGGCAACACCATGGATCAGGTGCGTTGGCTAGCGGCCATCGGTGCGGATTATGGCGTGATCGCCGTTGCAGCCGATAGCGCGGTTAACACGCTGCCCGACCTGTTGGATCAGATCAAATCCGACCCGACGTCTGTGTCCGTGGCGGGCGGTTCCGCCGTGGGCGGTTGGGATCACCTGAAGGTTCTGATCGCGGCCAATGCCTATGGCATCGAGGACGTACGGTCGGTCAAATACATCGCCTTTGATGGCGGCGGCGAAGCTGTGACCCAGCTGTTGGCCGGTTCGGTTCAAGCCTTTACCGGTGACATCTCGGAAGCCAAGGGTTTTGTCGACTCGGGCGATATCAAAGTCATCGCCGTATTGGCGCCTGAACGTCTGCCCGGCGAATTCGCCGATTTCCCGACGGCCAAGGAACAGGGCATTGATGCCATCGGCGCAAACTGGCGCGGGTTCTACGCCCCTGGCGGAATGAGCGATGAGGCCTATGGCGATTGGGTTGGTAAGATCGGTGATCTTTACGCCTCGGATGAATGGAAAGAGGTCATGGCCGCCAATGGTCTGGCCCCGCTGGACCTGCAAGGCGCAGCTTTCCAGGATTTTGTTGCACAATCCGTGGGTCAGATCCAGACCATCTCGAAAGAGATCGGGATCATCAAATAAGACCAGCACTCACCTGAGAGCGGGGTGTCGCGCCGGGCGCGCGGCACCCCGACCAGACCCATACTTCCCTTACATAGGAGATACCCATGAGTGATCGCATATTCGGGGTCTTCGGCATTCTTCTTGCCATCGGCTTTGCCCTGTCAGCGCTGGCGATTGAAGAGAGCTTTCTGTCAGACGCGGTTGGCCCCAAGGCCTTTCCACTAATTGTCGCCGCCATCCTTGGCCTTTCCAGCGCGGTCATCGCGTTGCGCCCGGATGCCGAGCCCGAGTGGCCCGCGCTGGGCCGGCTGGTCGAAGTCGGCGCCGCTGTAGTCGTGATGATCTTCTATGCCGAGCTGTTGCCGGTTCTGGGATTTGTAATCTCTACCGCCTTTGCTGCGGCTTACCTGGCTTGGCGGCTGGGATCTGGTCCGATCGAAAGCGTAGTGGTCGGAATCGGTACTTCTGTCGGTATCTACGTCATCTTCCATCTGGTTCTGGGCCTGTCACTGGCTCGCGGACCATTGGGTTTCTAAGGGGAACGTCATGGAAACTCTTGCATCCCTTGGCGATGGATTCGCTATCGCGCTGACATGGCAAAACCTGTTGCTGGCCCTGTTGGGTTGTTTTCTGGGCACGATCATGGGCGCGTTGCCCGGTCTGGGCCCGTCGAACGGCGTGGCCATTTTGATCCCTCTTGCGTTCACGCTGGGGCTGGGCGCGACGCCGTCTCTGATCCTGCTGACCAGTGTTTATTATGGGGCAATGTATGGCGGGAGAATCTCATCGATCCTGCTGAACATCCCTGGGGACGAGCCTGCGATGATGACCTGCTTGGACGGGCATCCGATGGCCAAAAAAGGCCTTGCGGGCGAGGCGCTCTCGCTGTCCGGTATCGCCTCATTCATTGGTGCGTTTCTGGCCACATGGGGCCTGATCTTTCTGGCGCCGCAGCTGGTCAAGATCGCGCTGCTGTTTGGACCGGCTGAGTATTTCGCCCTGTTCGCGCTGGCCTTCATGACGCTGGGCGGCGTGTCCTCGACCAATCAGGCGAAATCGGCTTTTGCCGCTGCGCTGGGCCTTGGGTTGGCGACCATTGGTGTCGATACCCAGACCGGCGTGCCTCGGTTCACCTTTGGCGAAGTGCACCTGTATGATGGGCTGGATTTCCTTGTCGCCATTGTCGGCCTGTTTGCACTGTCCGAAGTGTTCATCTTTCTGGAAAACCGTCATGGCGGATCGGATGCCGCTGGGCGCAAGTTGAATATCGGGCGGCTTTACCCGCCGATGTCGATGATCAAGCAATGCATGCCGACCATGCTGCGCACCTCATTCCTGGGCTTTCTGGCGGGGGTTCTGCCGGGGGCCGGGGCGTCTTTGGGCTCGTTTATTTCCTATTCGATGGAGAAACGGTTGGTCGACAAGGACAACACATTTGGCACCGGTGATCCGCGTGGCGTCGCCGCGCCCGAGGCCGGCAACAACGCCGCCGCCGGGGGGGCCTTGGTGCCGATGCTGGCGCTGGGCGTGCCGGGGTCAGGGACCACCGCCGTGCTGCTGGCGGTTCTGTTGGCGCTGAATATCACGCCCGGACCGCTGCTGTTCACCCAGAACCCGGATGTGGTCTGGGGCCTGATTGCGGCACTGTTCATTGCCAACTTTATGTTGCTCGCGATGAATATCCCGATGGTGGGCCTGTTCACCCGCGTCCTGATGGTGCCCTCGCGTATCCTGATGCCCGTCGTGGCGATGGTCAGCTTTGTGGGTATTTACGGCATCTCGGGGTCCAGCTTTGATCTGCTGGTGATGATCGGGTTCGGTGTCATGGGCTGGGTTCTGCGCAAGCTGGACGTGCCGCTGGTGCCGATCATTCTGGGCACGCTGCTGGGCAACTCGATGGAGAATAACCTGCGCCGTGCGGTCACCATCGACAATGGCAACTGGTGGACGCTGGTTGACAGCCCGCTGGCCATCGGCTTGTGGTCCATTGCCCTGATCGGATTTGTTCTGCCTCTGATTGTAGGCGCGCGTGTCAAAGCCAAGATGCATCAGCGCCGCGACGAAGAGGGCGCGATCAGCGACTGACCGCATTGGGCGTCACCGCAAACCGGTGGCGCCCGATTAGGTAAGTTTTGGGGTCGGGTATCCTGATCTGAAACAAAAAATTGAAACATTTGGCAAAAACCGCGTTATTGATAGGCACAAAGCTGTTGTGCGAAGGATGCCAGAATGGAACTCAGTGACGAAATCCGCATCGCTGCCCCGCGGGACGTGGTGTATGAGGCGCTGAACAACCCCGATATCCTGCAGGAATGTATCCCCGGCTGCGAAGAGCTGACCCAATCTTCGCCGCAAGACCTTGAGGCAAAGGTGGTTCTGAAAATCGGTCCGGTGAAAGCGCGGTTCGCGGGTCAGGTCACGCTGGATAAATCCAAGGCACCGGACGGATTTTCGCTGCAGGGCGAGGGCAAGGGCGGGGCTGCGGGGTTTGCCAAGGGCGGTGCCGATGTGACCCTGACCGAAGACGGGTCCGAGACGGTTCTTGCCTATACTGCTAAGGTGGATGTCGGCGGCAAGATCGCCCAGCTTGGCAGCCGTTTGATTGCCGGGACTGCCAAGAAACTGTCGGGGAAATTCTTTACCCGGCTCGGAGAGATCGTCTCAGAACAATCCGGCAGCTAGCCAGTTTCGCGCATTTCAGTTGACGGCGACCTCATTCGGCGCAATCACAAGAAAAACTGGCGGGCCAAACCCGAAGCAGGAGGCCAGAGTGATGGATTACGCGCAGCTGGAACGTCTTGAGAAGCGGGTTTCACTCAAGCCCAATGACCGACAGGCCATCCGGCAGCTTGTGACGATGCTGGAATACTCCAACCTACCGAAACAGCATCTGGGCGCCTACAGCAAAGCGCAGCTTGAGGTGACGGGCGGGTTGAAAAAGGGCTGGCAGGCAGCCCTGGTCGACACCGGACGGCAGACCGCCGCCTATTCTGGTTGGATGAAAGCCCTGGACACACAGAAAATCCAGTTGGCCGTGCCCATCGCCCAGATCTATGTGGGTCAAACCATCACCATCAATGGCGAGCATGGGAATTGCGGCCAACGCCTGAATTTCTTTGAAGAAACCAAGGTGATTTGTGGACTGTGCCACGAGTGCTACAAGGTGCAGATCCTGCCTGAGAACCTTGAGGGGATGTTTCAGGTCTATTTCTTGCTGCTCAACCTGCAGCTGCCCAGGGACAATGCCAGAAAAAGCATGATCGAGCTGCGCGAAGCGGTCAAGTTTCCCTATAAGGCGTATATCTATTGTGAGTCGATCGCAGAGGCGAAAGAGTGTCTTGCGATTTTCCGTGCCGCACAGGCGGAATTTGAGATCACTGGGGTTCACTCAAAAATATCCCACGGATGTTCTGAATACAGTATGGAATACCCCGCGTTTAAGTATTCCGAGGGTGCGGGTGACGACTTTGAAACACCATCCGATTGGAGCGGGATCGAAGAGGCGTATTTCACGGACATTCCGATGCCTGCCCCGGAAAGACCAAGCAATTCCAAACCGATCCTCAGCTTGCGGGACGTTTTTGCCTTTCGGACATGGGTCAGGTTCGCTGAGCTGATCGGTGATAAATCCTGCGAAAAATATGGGACGCGCCTTGGCCCGGAGCTGCCTCAGCCCTTCGTCAAGCGTGTACAGGGGCAGGCGCGGGACCGGCACAGGGAAATGGTGGAGCTTTCTGCACAGGGTTAGCAGCTGTAGCCCATGTGCCAGTGCTGACGCGCGACCGTGGTCTAGACCGGAAAGTCTAATCCCAAATCCACGGTGCGCGCCGAATGGGTCAATGCACCTGAAGAGATATAGTCAACACCCGTTGCCGCGATTGAGGCGATGCGATCCAGCTTCACATTGCCCGAGGCTTCGGTCTTGAGCCTGCCATCCAACATCGCCACCGCCTCGCGCAGCATGTCATTGTCCATATTGTCTAACAGGACGACCGAGGCGCCTCCGACCTCAAGCACTTGGGCCAGTTGGTCCAGACGGTCGACCTCGATCTCGACGGCCATCATGTGGCTGGCATGGGCCTTGGTGGCCTCCAGCACCTGACGCACCCCGCCAGCGGCTGCGATGTGGTTGTCCTTGATCAGGATCGCATCTGACAGAGAGTATCGGTGGTTGAACCCGCCGCCATGCAGCACGGCCAGTTTTTCAACCAGACGCAGGCCGGGGGTTGTTTTGCGGGTGCAGGTGACGCGGGCATTTGTGCCTTTAGTTTCAGCCACGAAGCCGGCGGTCTTTGTGGCGATCCCGGTCAGGCGACCGGCAAAGTTCAGGGCCACCCGTTCGCCCGACAGGATTGAGGCGGCCGATCCCTTGATGGTCATCAGCGTATCGCCTGCCTTACAGGGTTGGCCATCGGCAATATGCGTGGTGATGTCCAATGAGGGGTCGATCAGGCGAAACGCCAGCGCCGCGACTTGCATGCCGGACACGACCGCATCCTCGCGCGCGTTCAGGCAAGCATCATAGGTGGTATCCGCCGGGATCACCGCGCGGGTGGTGACGTCGCCATAGCTGCCAAGATCTTCCATCAGGGCAATGCGGATCATCGGTTCAAGGACAAGATCGGGAACGGTAGAGAAGCTCATGATTGCTCCTTGCAGGCCTGCGCGCGGATGGCGAGTGCTTGGGAAAGGTACATTTCGGATCGTTTGCCGGGTCCGGCCGAGGGGTCGGGGAAATCGGATCGTTCATGCGCGCCGCGGCTTTCTTCGCGCGCCAAAGCGCCCGCCGCGATTAAAGTGGCGGTGGCGCACATGTTCAGGAAAGACGGGTTGTCGCTGTTTGCTGCCTCTAGCCGCGCGATGATGCCAAGCGCTTTGATCAGGCCCTTGCGATCACGGATAACGCCAACATAGCGGGTCATGGTCTGGCGCAGCTCTGTCACGGCGGCAGGGTCAGATGGGGTGCCGCCGTCCTGAAAGGTGATTTCCAGCGGCGGCGTCGCGCTAGGTGTTGGCAGGGTCCGGGCGATGCCTTCCGCGCAGATGCGGGCGTAGACCAGCGCCTCAAGCAGACCGTTCGAGGCCAGACGGTTGGCACCGTGCAACCCGGTCGAGGATGCCTCACCGCAGACCCATAAGCCGTCGATACTGGCGCATCCGCTGGTTTCGGTCGCGATGCCACCCATGTGGTAATGCGCAGCGGGGGCAACGGGGATGGGTTCCTGCGCCGGGTCGATGCCATTGCGGGCGCAATATTCGGCGACCGAGGGGAACTGTGCCTTGATCGCCTCGCCCAGAACCTCGCGCGTGTCCAGCATGGGACGGTTGCCCGCCTGAACCTGCGCATAGATGGCGCGGGCGACGACGTCGCGCGGGGCAAGCTCGGCATCCGGGTGGATGGCCTGCATGAACCGCGTGCCATGACGGTTGATCAAAATGGCCCCTTCACCGCGCAGCGCTTCGGTCGCCAGCGGCGCGGGGTCTTCACCTACATCCATCGCGGTGGGGTGGAACTGGACAAATTCGGCATCCGCAATCAGCGCCCCCGCGCGTGCCGCCATGCCAATCACCTGCCCGCGAATACGCGGCGGGTTGGTTGTCAGCGCATAGAGCCCGCCTGACCCGCCCCCGGCCAGCAAAACCGCAGCCCCGCGCAGCATCACCGGGGCTGACCCGCCATTATCCGCACGCTGAATGCTGACGCCGGTAACGCGCCCGTCTTCGACGTCCAGCCCAAGGGCCATGGCGCCCTCCAGAACCTGGATCGACGGGGTTTCGTGCACCTGTTCGATCAGGGCGGCCATGATCTGCGCGCCTGCCTGATCGCCCTTGACCCGGACGACACGGGCAAAGCTGTGCGCGGCCTCGCGTGACAGCACGTAATCGCCGCCCGCGGTCCGGTCGAAAGGCGTGCCCAGCGTGGTCAGGTCCAGAATATAGTCGCGCGCCTGACGCGTCACCAATTCAGCCACCTGCGGATCAACGGTGCCCGCACCGGCATTCACGGTGTCGTCCGCGTGGCTTTCCGGGCTGTCATCGGCGTCCATCGCCGCAGCCACTCCCCCCTGCGCCCAGGCAGAACTAGCACCCTCGCCCAAAGCTTCAGGAGAGATCATCACCACCGGATGCGGGGCCAGTTTCAGCGCAGCATAGAGCGCGCCCAGCCCGGCGCCCACGATGATAACGCGGTCGGTGGTGAGGGTTTCCATCTCGGATCAGAGACCCAGCTTTCGCGACAGGTCGATCATCGCCTGCACCGAATGACGCGCTTTTTCCGCGACCGTGGCGTCGACCTCGACCTGACTTTCCATCGTGTGCAGCACATAGAGGATCTTTTCCAGCGTAATCTTCTTCATGTAGGGGCACATGTTGCAGGGGCCGACAAAGTCGACCTCGGGCAATTCATCGGCGATGTTGGACGCCATCGAGCATTCGGTGATCAGCATCGCCTTTTCGGGCTTTTCGGTGCTGACATACTTGATGATCCCGCTGGTCGAGCCAGAGAAATCGGCCTCGGCCACCACTTCGGGCGGGCATTCCGGGTGGGCAATCAACCGCGTGCCCGGATTCCATTTGCGAAAATCGCGCAGGTCTTGCGCGGTGTATTGTTCATGCACGATGCACGAGCCCGGCCAGTACACGATGTTCTTGCGGCTTTCATTTGCCACGTTCTGCGCCAGATATTGATCCGGCGTCATGATGACGGTGTCGGATTCCATCGCATCGACGATCTGAACGGCGTTGGACGATGTACAGCAGATATCGGACGCGGCTTTCACCTCGGCGGTGGTGTTCACATAGGAGACGACCGGCGCGCCGGGGTATTTGGCGCGCATCTCGTCGATTCCCTCGGCGGTGATGCTTTCGGCCAGCGAACAGCCTGCGGCCATGTCCGGCATCAGCACGATTTTCTCGGGGCTCAGGATTTTCGAGGTTTCGGCCATGAAATGCACGCCCGCCTGTACGATCACGTCGGCTTCGACGTCGCTGGCCTTCATCGCCAGTTGCAGACTGTCACCCACAAAATCCGACACGCCATGGAAAATTTCAGGCGTCATGTAGTTATGGCCCAGAATGACCGCGTTCCGCTCTTTTTTAAGCGCATTGATCGCCTTGATATAGGGCGCATAGATCGCGAAATCCGGCGGCGTCACCACCCGGTCCATCCGGGCATAGGTCTCCTGCATTTCCTCAACCAATTCGGTCGAAGGTGTCAGGTCATAATGCTGTGAAAGCACATTGGTGATGCTCTGGTGAGTGACATTCATCTCGGCAGTCCTGCCTTGCGTATTGGGGTGGGAAAGGGGTCGGAATTCGTGCTGCCCGACCGTCCAAGAAAACGGTTGATTTCAAAGGCGCACGCCTCTGATCGCACAATTCGAGCGGTTTTGGTCATGCGATCTGGATCATTCCGCATAACCGATGCCTTCGGTCGATACACATGCATAGCAAATCGGCATGAAAAACCGCTCTGAATATCCTACTCAGTTGCGGGATGCATACGGTGAATTCCAGGCGCGGTAAACATACAAAACCCCAAGCCAATACCGGTATACGTGGATGAATGCGCTTACCTGCTGCAAATTTGCAGTTCGCGGAACAGTTTGTGGTCATCTCGGGTCGGGTCTCTGACGAGGTGTATGACCCGGGCGGCACGGCCCAACTTGTTACATTTCGTAAGAATTGAGAAAACATCAGGCAAAACTTGACGCTGATCGTGTCGACGTCCCTTAATCGGGGCGTTGGCGTCCGGGCCAGACCCGGACCCGCCATTTCCGGCCCGGGGAGGGGCCGGGTGGGGAGGAGAAAAAGATTGACTCAGACGCAGTCAGGCGCTGAAGGGATGCAGTCTCTTCCGGCGCTGCTACACCGCAATGTGACTCAGTTCGGGGATGCCCCGGCCTATCGCGAAAAGGAATTCGGGATCTGGCAATGCTGGACCTGGGCCGAGGCGGCCAAGGAAATCCGCGCCATTGCGCTGGGGTTTCTTGAGATTGGCGTTGAAAAGGGCGACCATATCGCCGTCATAGGCCGGAACCGCCCGGCGCATTACTGGTCGATGGTTGCGGCCCAAATGGTGGGTGCGATTCCGGTGCCGCTCTATCAGGACGCGGTCGCCGAAGAGATGACATATGTGATGGAACATTGCGGTGCGAAATATGTCGTCTGCGGTGACCAGGAACAGGTCGATAAAGTCATCGAGATTCAGGAAAAAGTTCACCAGATCAAACACATCCTCTACACTGACAAGCGTGGCATGCGGAAATATGATCATTCCCAGATGAACGCGCTGGACGACATCAAGGCCGAAGGCAGCGCAGGTCATGCTCGCTTTGATGCCGAGCTGGACGCGCGTATCGCTGCGATCACCTATGACGACACTTGTGTGATGCTGTATACCTCGGGCACCACCGGCAAGCCGAAAGGCGTGGTGCTGTCGAACCGCAATGTGATCGAAAGCGCCAGAAACTCATCCGATTTTGATCACCTGACCCGGAATGAGGACATCCTGTCCTATCTGCCAATGGCTTGGGTAGGTGATTTTATCTTTTCCATCGGTCAGGCCTATTGGTGCGGGTTCTGTGTAAACTGCCCCGAAAGCGCTGACACGATGATAACCGACCTGCGCGAGATCGGTCCGACCTATTTCTTTGCCCCGCCGCGGGTATTTGAAACGCAGCTGACCAACGTCATGATCCGGATGGAAGATGCGGGCAAGCTGAAGCAGCGTATGTTCCACCATTTTATGGCCCATGCCAAAAAGGTGGGTGGGTTACTGCTGGATGGCAAAGCGGTTGGGTTTGGTGATCGGATCAAATACGCGCTGGGCAATCTGCTGGTCTATGGGCCGCTGAAGGATACGCTGGGGTATGGCCGGTTCCGGGTCGGTTATACGGCAGGCGAGGCGATCGGGCCTGAGATTTTCGATTTCTACCGCTCGCTGGGGATTAACCTGAAGCAGCTTTACGGGCAGACTGAGGCGACGGTCTTCATCACCGTGCAGCCCGATGGCGAGGTGCGCGCCGATACGGTTGGTGTGCCCGCGCCAGATGTCGAGCTGAAGATCGCCGAAACGGGCGAGATCTACTATCGCTCGCCAGGTGTGTTTGTCGAATATTACAACAACCCGGACTCGACCGCCTCGACCAAGGATGCCGAGGGTTGGGTGGCCACGGGTGATGCCGGGTTCATTGAGGAAAGCAGCGGTCATCTGCGGATCATCGACCGCGCCAAGGACGTCGGAAAAATGGTCGATGGCTCGATGTTTGCGCCGAAATATGTTGAGAACAAGCTGAAGTTCTATCCCGATATTCTTGAGGTCGTGCTGTTCGGCAATGGCAAGGATCGCTGCGTGGCGTTCATCAATATCGACCTTACCGCCGTGGGGAACTGGGCCGAGCGCAACAACGTCGCCTATGGGTCCTATCAGGAACTAACGGCACATCCGCAAGTGTTAGAGACAATCAAGTCCCATGTGGAAGCGGTCAACAAATCGGTCGCCGCCGATGAAATGCTGTCGGGCTGTCAGGTGCATCGCTTTGTGGTGCTGCACAAGGAACTGGATGCGGATGACGGTGAGATGACCCGAACCCGCAAAGTGCGCCGGGGCTTTGTCGAAGAGAAATTCCACGACATCATCACCGCCCTTTACGACGGGTCTTCAAGCGTTTCGACCACGACCGAGGTGACCTATGAGGACGGCCGCAAGGGCTCGATCAGTGCCACACTTGAGATCGTGGATGCGCCGGTTGTAACGGTCACGCAACACAAGGTAGCGGCGGAATGAAGTCCGGTCCTGCGCCGCTCGACCTATGGTCATCGCCCGCCCGCCATTCCGTGTATTGCGTAAGTCAAGGAGGGGCTGATGTTGGATAGTTCCGAAGGATATGTCACCGAAGACGGCCGCAAGATCGGCGGCGTCGTGATGGAGATGAAGAACATCACTCTGCGCTTTGGCGGTGTGGTGGCGATCAAGGATATCTCGTTCGACATCCGTGAGGGTGAGATCCGCGCCATTATCGGTCCGAACGGGGCGGGTAAGTCCTCGATGTTGAACGTAATCTCGGGGTTCTATGTCCCACAAGAGGGCGAGGTCTGGTTTCACGGGGCCAAGCGCCCTCCAATGCGGCCCTATGAGGTCGCGCGGCAGGGGATTGCGCGAACATTCCAGAACATCGCTCTGTTCGAAGGGATGAGCGTTTTGGACAACGTCATGACCGGGCGCCTGAACTATATGAAGACCAATATCCTGCAGCAGGCTTGGTGGAAGGGTAAGGCCGAGGCCGAAGAGACCGAAAACCGCGAGGCGGTCGAACGGATCATCGACTTTCTCGAAATCCAGCATATCCGCAAGACGCCCGTTTCACGCCTGCCCTACGGCTTGAAAAAGCGTGTCGAACTGGCCCGGGCGCTGGCCGCTGAACCCAAGCTGTTGCTGCTGGATGAGCCGATGGCCGGGATGAATGTTGAAGAGAAAGAGGACATGAGCCGCTTTATCCTCGACGTGAATGATGAATTCGGCACCACGATCGCCCTGATCGAACATGACATGGGCGTGGTGATGGATCTGAGCGATCGGGTGGTCGTGATGGATTACGGCAAGAAGATCGGCGACGGCACGCCTGATGAGGTGCGCAACAACCAGGAAGTCATCGATGCCTATTTGGGGGTGAGCCATGACTGATCTACGGAACGGGCTGAGAAAATTCGACGAATTTTCCGGGATGACGCGCCAGATGAAATCTGTTCGGAGGACATAGGATGCCTGAACAACTCGTATTTGCGATGGAAGTCATCCTCAACGGTCTTATGGCCGGGGTGCTCTATGCGCTGGTCGCGCTGGGCTTTGTGCTGATCTACAAGGCGTCAGGGATTTTCAATTATGCGCAAGGGGTTATGGCCCTGTTTGCCGCGATGACTCTGGTCGGAATCATGAACGGGCAGGTGCCGTTTGCACATCTGATCAATGCGACTTTCGGGACGCATATCCATTACTTTGGCTGGAGTGTCCCTGCGCTGCTGGCGATTATTCTGACTATGGCGGTGATGGTTCTGCTGGCTTGGGCGGTGCAGCGGTTCGTGATGCGCCATCTGGTTGGCCAAGAGCCGATCATCCTGTTCATGGCCACCATCGGGCTGGCCTATTTCCTTGAGGGCGTGGCCGACCTGATGTGGGGGTCCGAGATCAAGACGCTGGATGTAGGCCTGCCGCAGGGCATCAACCTCTGGCTCGATGAGGCGACCTTTAACGTCTTCGGCTATGGGTTCTTCATCGACAATCTGGACATTGTGGCAACGGTAATTGCGGCGCTGCTGGTGGCAGCGCTGGTTGTGTTCAGCCAATATACCAAGCAGGGCCGGGCGATGCGCGCTGTGGCGGATGACCATCAGGCGGCGCTGTCGGTGGGGATTTCGCTGAATTTCATCTGGATCATGGTCTGGTCTGTGGCCGGGTTCGTGGCTCTGGTCGCGGGCATCATGTGGGGCACCAAGTCTGGCGTGCAGTTCTCACTGTCGCTGATCGCGCTCAAAGCGTTGCCGGTGCTGATGCTGGGCGGGTTTACCTCGATCCCCGGAGCCATCGTCGGAGGGTTGATCATCGGTGTGGGTGAGAAACTGTTCGAGTTCGCCATTGGCCCGATGGTTGGCGGTGCGACCGAGAACTGGTTTGCCTACGTGCTTGCGCTGATCTTCCTTGTGTTCCGGCCGCAGGGCCTGTTCGGCGAGAAGATCATCGAAAGGGTGTAGTCATGACCAAGCTCATCGCCATTCTCAACGTGATCGCATGGGCCGGGTTCTGGGCGTTTGGGTATATCGCCCTGACCTCGGACGATCTGACCGACAGCCAACTGACGATCGCCGCGATCCTGGCTTTTGCCGGGTTGGTCACGGGTGTCATGGCCTACATGAAACTTGTGCGCGCCTCAGAGGCGAGCGGATATGCCAAAGGCTCCAGCCAACTGAACACTGCTGCCCGCGACCGGGCGCAGGAAGAATGGGGAAAGTAAGACATGTTTTATCGCGAGGCCGGAGATTTCAAAACCTCTTACGTGGAAGACAGCCAGACCTTTCCGATCAAATTTGACCGGTATCGGTACTATGTGGTGCTGGCAGTGGCATTTGGGATCATTCCATTCATCATCAATGACTACTGGGCGAACGCGCTGCTGCTTCCGTTTCTGATCTATGCGATCGCCGCCATCGGATTGAATGTATTGGTTGGCTATTGCGGGCAGGTGTCGCTGGGTACCGGTGGGTTCATGGCTGTGGGGGCCTATGCCTGCTACAAGCTGATGACGGCCTTTCCCGAAGTCAGCATGTTCATCCATGTCATCCTTGCGGGCGGGATCACCGCCATTGTCGGTGTTCTGTTCGGATTGCCTTCGCTTCGGATCAAAGGGTTCTATTTGGCCGTGGCCACGCTTGCGGCGCAGTTCTTTCTGGTGTGGCTGTTCAACCGTGTGCCGTGGTTCTACAACTACTCGGCATCTGGGCAGATCAACGCGCCCGAGCGGGATGTGTTCGGCATCATCATCACAGGCCCGAATGCTCCGGCCTGGGCAACCTATCTGTTCTGCCTGATCTTCCTGACCTTCTGCGCCATCATTGCACGGAACCTGACTCGGGGAACGACCGGCAGGACATGGATGGCGATCCGCGACATGGATATCGCGGCCGAGATCATCGGGGTAAACCCGCTCAAGGCAAAACTGACCGCCTTTGCTGTCAGCTCATTTTTTGTGGGTATCGCGGGGGCGCTATTCTTTGCGGTCTATCTGGGCGCGGTTGAGGTTGGCGAAGTCTTTGGCATCCAGAAATCGTTCCTGGTCCTATTCATGGTCATTATCGGCGGATTAGGGTCTATCTTCGGCTCCTTCGCCGGGGCAGCATTCTTGGTATTGCTGCCGGTTGTTTTGAAGGTGGTCGGTGTCGATCTATTGGGCTGGCCCACTGATATCGTCGCGCATCTCAATCTGGTGATCGTCGGCGCACTCATCATCATGTTCTTGATTCTGGAACCGCATGGGCTGGCGCAGCTTTGGCGTGTGGCGAAAGAGAAACTCAGACTCTGGCCGTTTCCGCACTGACGGGCAGGCCCAAAGACAAGACGGGTGCAAAGCCCGAATTCAACATCGGACCAATCAAGGGAGGAGACACCCGATGAAGACGAAACTGGCAACCCTGGCGCTGGGCGCCATGATGGCCGCAGGTCCGGCCATGGCCGACCTTGTGTTCCCGTCGCTCAGCTATCGGACGGGACCATATGCGGCAGGCGGTATCCCGTTTGCTGACGGCTATGCCGATTATTTCACACTGCTCAACGAGCGTGATGGCGGCATCGGAGGTGTTTCAGCCAATGTGATCGAATGCGAAACCGGCTATAACACCGAAAAAGGCGTGGAATGCTATGAATCCACAAAGGGCGAAGGCGCCTTGGTATATCAGCCATTGTCGACCGGCATTACATACCAGCTGATCCCAAAAGTGACCGCAGATGGCATTCCGCTGCACACGATGGGCTATGGCCGGACCTCTGCTGCGAACGGCAAGGTATTCAGCCACGTGTTCAACTATCCGGCCAACTACTGGAACGGAGCGTCGGGCGCGATCAACTATCTGCTGAGCGAAAACGATGGTGACCTGAACGGTAAGAAAATCGCACTGGTCTATCACAACTCGGCCTATGGCAAGGAACCGATCCGCACGCTGGAGACCCTGGCTGAAAAGCACGGGTACGACCTGACGCTGCTGCCTGTTGACCACCCCGGTCAGGAACAGAAATCGCAGTGGCTGCAAATTCGCCGCGAAAAGCCTGATTATGTAATCATGTGGGGCTGGGGCGTGATGAACCAGGTCGCGGTGCAGGAAGCTGCGAACATCCGCTTCCCGATGGAAAACTTCATCGGTGTCTGGTGGTCTGGCGCTGAATTTGACGTGCAGCCCGCGGGCGACAAGGCAAACGGCTATAAGGCACTGACCTTTACCGGGCTGGGCATGGACTATCCGGTCTATGAAGATCTGCAGAAATACGTGGTGGATGCAGGCAAAGCGGCGGGTGCGGGCGATCAGCTTGGCTCGGTTCAGTATAACCGCGGTCTCTATGCCGCCATGCTGGCCGCTGAAGCTGTGAAGACTGCACAGGGAATCCACAATACCGCTGATATCGATGCATCCATGATGCGCGATGGTATGGAGGCGCTGGAAATGACCAACGCCAAGATGGAAGCGCTGGGCATGACCGGTTTCGGGCCTGAATTCTCGGTCTCGTGCGAAAATCACGGCGGACCCGGCCTTGTCGGCGTTGTGCAGTGGGATGCTGCGGCCGGAACCTGGAACCCGGTTCAGGACTTCCAGCCGACCGATGCAGATGTGATCAACACGTTGATCGAAGAAGATTCCGCAGCCTATGCAGCGGAAAACAACATCACACCCGGGTGTGAATAATGGCTGGCCCCGGTCTTGATCCGGGGCCGCGAAACTGACCAGAGCGGCGGGTAGCCGCCGCTCTATCCCAACGGTCCCTCGCGGGACAGTCATGAGGACACGCGCTGATGCTGGATGCGGCACAAACCACTGACGTGCAGGCGGAAACCCTGCTTGAGGTCAACAATATCGAGGTGATCTACAATCATGTGATCCTTGTGCTGAAAGGCGTCAGCCTAACGGTGCCCAAAGGGGGCATTACGGCCCTGCTGGGCGGCAATGGGGCAGGCAAGACCACCACACTCAAGGCTGTGTCGAACCTGCTGCATTCGGAACGGGGCGAAGTCACCAAGGGATCAATCAAGTATCGCGGGACCAGCGTGCATGAAAGCGATCCTGCAGATCTGGTGGAAAAAGGCGTCATCCAGGTGATGGAGGGCCGCCATTGTTTCGAACATTTGACGGTCGAGGAAAACCTGCTGACCGGCGCCTATACCCGCAAAGATGGTAAGGCCGCGATCCAACAGGATCTGGACCTTGTTTACACCTATTTCCCACGTCTGAAGGAACGCCGCCGCAGCCAGGCGGGTTACACGTCGGGCGGAGAGCAACAGATGGTTGCGATGGGTCGGGCGCTGATGTCGCGGCCCGAGACGATCCTGCTGGATGAGCCGTCCATGGGGCTGGCCCCGCAGCTTGTCGAAGAGATTTTCGGCATCGTCCAAGATCTGAACGAAAAAGAGGGCGTCTCGTTTCTGCTGGCCGAGCAGAACACCAATGTGGCGCTCAGGTTCGCACATTACGGCTATATTCTTGAATCCGGCCGCGTGGTGATGGATGGCCCAGCTGCCGAGCTGCGCGAAAACCCCGATGTTAAGGAATTCTATCTGGGCATGTCGGATGACGGCCGCAAAAGCTTCCGCGATGTGCGCTCATACCGCCGCCGCAAGAGGTGGCTGTAGGCGGATGGAGGATTTGGCGATGACGAAATTCTACGATGCGCTAGAAACCCGCTCGGCCGACCAGCGCGCTTCTGAACAGGCTGAGGCGTTGCAGGTACAGATCAGGCGCGCGAACTCGGCTCCGGGGTTTGCAGCGCATATGGCGGATGTTGATACGGCAGCTGTAAAGTCGCTGGACGACCTTGTGAAGCTGCCAGTTCTGCGCAAGTCCGATATGGCTAAGGCGCAGGCGTCGCGCCCGCCCTTTGGCGGGTTTACCGTCAAACCGGCCCGGCATTTCCATCATGTTTTCCAGTCGCCCGGCCCGATCTATGAGCCCGGCAGCACCGATCACGACTGGTGGCGGATGGGGCGGTTCCTGCACGCAGCAGGTGTCGGGCCCGGAGACATCGTTCAGAATTGCTTTGGCTATCACCTGACCCCGGCGGGCATGATCTTCGAAAGCGGCGCGCGGGCGGTGGGTGCTGCGGTGCTGCCTGCCGGCACCGGCCAAACCGAACTGCAGGTAACAGCCGCGCGCGATGTCGGCTGCACCGCTTATGCGGGCACACCGGATTACCTCAAGGTCATTTTGGACAAGGCCGATGAGATGGGCGTGGCACTGGATTTCGTGACTGCCGTTGTTGGCGGCGGTGCTTTGTTCCCGTCTTTGCGTCAGGAATACGCCAATCGCGGTATCGCCTGTCTGCAATGCTATGCCACCGCCGATCTGGGCAGCATCGCTTATGAAAGCCCGGCGATGGACGGGATGATCATTGATGAGCATGTCATCGTCGAGATCGTCACCCCCGGAACCGGAAACCCGGTGGCGCCGGGTGAAGTGGGTGAGGTTGTCGTGACCTCACTGAACCCCGATTATCCGCTGATCCGGTTTGCCACCGGTGATCTGTCGGCGGTTCAACCTGGTCAGTCACCTTGCGGTCGTACCAACATGCGCATCAAGGGCTGGATGGGACGCGCGGATCAGACAACCAAGATCAAGGGTATGTTCGTGCGCCCTGAACAGGTCGCGGCGCTGGTCGACAAGCATGATGAAATCGTCAAGGCGCGCGTCATTGCCGCCCGCCAGGGTGAGATGGACACGATGACGGTTCAGATCGAAAGTGCCGGCGGAAATGACTTGGTTTATGCGAAATCCGTCGTCGAGGTGCTGAAGCTGAAAGGCGCGATCGAAGTCGTGGCGCCGGGATCGCTGCCGAAAGATGGTTTGGTGATCGAGGATCAGCGCGTCTACGAATGAAGGCTGTGCAACTCTGCGGCAGTATGTGTCGCAGATTTGTTTCGCTGCCCACTGGTGTTTCCGAGCGTTTTGGTCGATTAAAGACGGACTCTGCGCCTTAGCCAGTTAAAGCCGGGATCATGGCCGATATCGAAATCTCTGAGCACGGACGGCGCAACCGCGGCGCTGTAGGTACACGCCTCGTCGGCGTAGTGGCCTGCCTTGTGGCGGCAGCCTGTCTGTTGCCGATGCTTGCGGTTGTTCTGGCCGCTACGACGGGCGGCACGGATACGGTTTCGCATCTCCTGGAAACTGTTCTGCCCGGCTATGCTATGACGACGCTGATACTGGTCGTGCTGGTGGCCACGGGCACGTTTTCCATCGGCGTGGGCGCAGCTTGGCTCGTGACGATGACGCGGTTCCCTGGCGTGCGCATTCTGGAAATAGCGTTGGTGCTGCCGCTGGCCTTTCCGGCCTATGTGCTGGCCTATGCCTATACATTCATTCTTGATCACCCGGGCATTGTCCAGACCACCCTGCGTCAGGTAACGGGCTGGGGCCCGCGCGACTATTGGTTCCCCGAGATTCGGTCGACCGAGGGTGCGGCGGTGATGTTGATCTTGGTCTTGTATCCTTACGTCTACCTGTTGGCCCGGGCCGCTTTTCTGCAGCAGAGTGCAACGGCCTTTCTGGCAGCGCGCGCGTTGGGCAAAAGTCCGTGGCTGGCCTTTTGGCACGTGTCGCTGCCAATGGCGCGTCCCGCGATTGCGGGTGGCGTGCTGCTTGCCATCATGGAAACCATCGCCGATTTCGGCACCGTGGCCTATTTCGGGGTGCAGACATTTGCCACGGGTATCTATACCAGTTGGTTTTCGATCGGTGATCGGGTGGGTGCGGCGCAGCTGGCGCTCTGCCTTCTGGGCTTTGCGCTGGTCATGGCCGTGGCAGAACGGATGCAGCGCGGGAAGGCCAAATACTATCAGGCAGGCAAAAGCCACGCCTCGCTACCATCCGCCCGGCTGAAGGGCTGGCAAGCGGGCGCGGCTTTTGCCCTGTGTGCCATACCGGTGCTGTTCGGATTTCTGTTGCCGGTGTTCATTCTGGTTCAGATGGGGATGGAGTCCGAACAGAACCTTCTGTCACGGCGCTATCTCGGGTTCATTCAGAATTCGCTGACGCTGGCCGGTGTGGCGGCGTTTGTTACGGTCTTTGCGGCCATCAGCGTTGGGTTCTTCCAGCGATTGCGGCCGGGGAGGGTGTCCTCTGGTGCCGGGTACATGGCGCGGCTGGGCTATGCGGTTCCAGGCGGTGTGATCGCCGTCGGGCTGATGGTGCCTTTTGCCAGTTTCGATAACGCACTGGATGCATGGATGCGGCAGAATTTCGACCTGTCGACCGGGTTGCTTGTTACCGGTTCGATCTGGCTGTTGGTAGCCGCTTATATGGTGCGGTTTCTGGCCGCCGCGCTCAGCGCATATGAGGGAGGGCAGAGCACGGTGCATGCCAATATGGATGCGGCCTCGCGGTCTTTGGGGCAGACGCCGCTAGGGACGTTGCGCCGGGTGCATTTGCCGATTCTGACACCCTCCTTGCTGACAGCTTTGTTGATCGTCTTTGTGGACGTGATGAAAGAGCTTCCCGCGACCCTGATCATGCGGCCTTTCAATTTCGATACGCTGGCGGTGCAGGCCTATAGGCTGGCATCAGACGAGCGGTTAGAGGGCGCTGCTGTGCCCTCGCTGGTCATATTGGCAGTGGGGTTGCTGCCGGTGATCCTGATCTGTCGGCAAGTCGGGCGACAGCGTTAGACTTGACCAAAAAACCACACCTATTTGCGGATGGGCTTGATTCGAACGCGTTTTCCGGCAAGGCTTGAACCATGAACATGCAGCCTCCCAGCCGGTATTCTGCAAACTCGACCCAGATGCCCGTCGCGTTCGATCGGCACGAGATGTCCCAAATCCTTTCTGTCTATGGCCGGATGGTCGCCGCCGGAGAATGGCGCGACTACGGGATTTCGAACCTGTGTGATATGGCGGTGTTTTCCATTTTCAGGCGCACAGCAGAACATCCGATCTATCGGGTTGAAAAGGACCCGCGTCTGCGGGCACGACAAGGGATGTATTCGGTGGTCGGTATGGATGGTCGCATCCTGAAACGCGGTCATGATCTGCGCACGGTTCTGCGAGTATTGGAACGCAAGCTGATACGGTCGGTCGACTTGGATTAGAGCCTTTTATGGGCGGTCACGGGCCCATCGCCCTGTTCCAGAATGCGCGTGATTGCAACATCCATCGGCTCAAAGGTCACGTCCATGTGGAACGCATTTGCGTGCAGCAGCATATTGTCGCCGTAGACCCAGGCCACATGCCCTTTCCAGAACAACAGATCACCGCGCTGAGCGGGTGTGCCAGGGGTCAGCGCCTGACCCAGATCACGCTCCTGGTCGCCACTATCACCGGGGCAGGGCAGCCCACAAGCCAGCATTCCGGCCTGAACCAGACCTGAACAATCAAGTCCGAACCGGCTGTTGCCGCCCCAAAGATAGGGCGTTCCCAGAAACAGCTCGGCCACGGCGACCGGATCGGTCAGGGTTACGTTGATCTGTTTGGCGTGTATGGCCGGGATAAAGCCTAGTTCCGTCTCAAGAAATCCATTCTGTTCGGACAGGGCCTGAACCTTGCTGCCAAAGCTTAACGAGGTTCGGTCCCGGGATTTCATCGCGGGCTGCTCATAAGCATGGGTTGAGGGCGCGGTGATCCAATGGGTGGCAGGCAATTCGGGAGCCAGACAGTCTGACCGGACCCAGCCCGCATAGCCGTCCTTGTCCGAGGTGATCCGGCTCCAGCCCTTGTTCTCTTCATGCGTGCAAACACCATCCCCATACAAAAGCTGGCGATCTCGCGGCCCGTCCGGGGCGCGCAACAGGTCGATGACCGGTTGTATGATGCGGTGCCGGGTCATATGCCCAAAATCTCAGGCAGGGCCGTCAGAAGGGCGCGGGGCCCCTGACCGAACCCGCCCTTGCTGCGTCCGGGTTCCTTGCTGCGCTGCCACGAGAAGATGTCGAAATGCATATAGGGGCTGTCACCGACAAATCTGCGCAGGAACAGCGCGGCGGTGATCGAACCGGCAAAACCACCCGCCGGTGCGTTATCCAGGTCCGCAATACCGGGTTCAATCAGGCCCTCATAGGGGTCGTGGAAAGGCATGCGCCAGACCGGATCGGCCGCTTTGCCCGCTGCGCGGGTCAAGGCGTTCGCCGCAGTATCGCTGTCGGTATAGAACGGCGCCAGATCGCTGCCCACCGCCACACGTGCCGCCCCGGTCAGTGTCGCCATCGAGATTACCAGATCCGGTTCGCCCTCATCCGCCAGCGCCAATGCATCGGCCAGAACCAAGCGCCCTTCGGCATCGGTATTATTGATCTCAACCGTCAGCCCCTTGCGCGAGGTCAGGATGTCGCCGGGCCGGAAGGCGTTGCCCGCAACGGAATTCTCTACTGCCGGGATCAGCACGCGCAGCTGCACGGGCAGCTCTAGGGCCATGATCATCCGGGCTAGCCCCAATACATTTGCGGCCCCGCCCATATCTTTCTTCATCAGCCCCATCGAGGCGCCGGGTTTCAGGTTTAGCCCTCCAGTGTCAAAGCAGACGCCCTTACCGACAAGGGTCAGCTTTGGGCCTGTCACGCCCCAGTTCATCTCAATCAGACGGGGCGCTTGTGCGGCGGCGCGGCCAACCGTGTGGATCATGGGGAAGTTCTGCTCTAGCAGGGCGTCGCCCAGAACAACCTCGAAAGAGGCGCCGAATTCCTGTGCCAGGGCTTCGGCTGCGCTATGAAGCTGTTCCGGCCCCATATCAGAGGCCGGTGTATTGACCAGATCGCGGGTCAAGGCCTCGGCCCCGGCCAGAATTTCAAGCCGGGCTGCGTCGATACCATCGGGTGCAACCAATCGGGCCTTGGCCGGGGATTGGCTGGCATAGCGGTCAAAGGCATAGCCGGTCAGCAACCACCCCAGGCATTCGGTTTCGAGATCCGCTTGGTCAATGCCCGATGCGATGTGATATGTGCCTTTGGGCAGGGCTTCGGCGGCGGCGGCCAGCGGAAACCGCTTGCGGGCCCGACCTGTGGCTGTGCCATACCCCGCCAAAGCAGACTGTACCGCACCGTCAGCGCCGGGAATCAGTAAGACCTGACCCAGTGCACCAGTAAATCCACTGATCTTGGCCCAGGTCGTCACGGCTTCGGGCTGACCCGCCAGCCAGTCGTCCAGATCCGGCTGGGCAATGACTTGAAGGGGGACAGATGCGTCCGACGATGGAGCGAAAGACAGGGTCATGGAAATCTCGACTGTTGTGGCTTATGCCCAACCTAGCCGTCCATGGACCGTCCGCAAGCCCTGTCAGACCGAAAGATCTTGCTGATCCCAGATCACAGTCAGCGATTTCTCACCCACCCTGATCAGCCGCGACAGCGTGGCCCCGGCGGCGACCGAGTCGCCCGCGTCCACATTCTGCGCCACATCATTCGCCACACGGGCCAGCGCCATCATTCCGATCTGTTCGGCAATGGCCACAATGGATCGCGCACATTTGCGCAGCCCGGCCCAGTCACGCTGTCTCCAGAACCGCTCGCAATTCGACAGGCGCACCGCCAATTCCTCGACCGTGCGACACAGCACGTCCAACGCGTTTTTCTCACCCAGTTGTCGATACAGCCCATTCAGACGATCCGAATCCAGCCGCACTGTTTCTTTGTGTTCAAGCGTGACGATCTTTTCCACCACATTCACCCCAATTCTATACGCCCCCACGGCATAGCCCGAATGTGGTGCGCAATTCCTTTGCAAAACCTTGCCATGGGGCAGGATAATGGCTCGAATTTTCTTCGAATTCAGGTTACAGCAGTCCACCGAGACACGAACAGGGACACAAGAATGGAATTCGCCAAACCTTTGCCAAACTATCTGGTCAATCGGTATCATGGCTGGAAAGCCACCACATATTCGGAAAACCAGGTCTGGTATCGCCGTCTGGCCACCGAAGGGCAGCGTCCGCGGGCCATGGTGATTTCCTGTTGCGACAGCCGGGTTCATGTCACCTCGATTTTTGGGGCGGATCAAGGTGAGTTCTTTATTCACCGCAATATTGCAAACCTGGTTCCGCCTTATGCGCCCGACGGTGATCATCACGGTACCAGTGCTGCCATCGAATACGCGGTGACTGCGCTGAAAGTGGCGCATCTGATCGTGCTGGGCCATTCCCAATGCGGTGGTGTGCAGGGCTGTATCGACATGTGCAAGGGCCAGGCACCACTGCTGGAAGCCAAAGAAAGCTTTGTTGGTCGCTGGATGGATATCCTCAAACCAAAATATGATCTGGTTGCCGATATCGAAGACAGCACCGACCAAGCGCGCCAGTTCGAACGGCAGGCGGTTGTTGCTTCGCTCGAAAACCTGATGACCTTCCCCTTCATCTCCGCGGCGGTAGAGAGCGGCTCGCTCAGCCTGCACGGTTTGTGGACAGATATCGGTGAAGGTGGCCTTCAGTGTTATGATCCCGGCGAAAAGAAATTCGTGGTCGTCTGACCCGGCGGATTTTCGACAATTTCAGGCAGCGCGGATCAGACTACTGATTCCGCGCTGTTTTTTTGATAAGTTTGGGATGTCATTTTAGGGATTCGGAGCATTCCATGCGATTGATCAAACGTGTTCTTGTCACCTTGCTAGTCTTGATTCTGGTTCTGGTAGGGGTGTCCTTTATATTGCCAGGCAAAGCAGATGTTTCGCGTAGCATCACGATTGATGCCTCGCCCGAGGTCATCTTTCCTTATGTCAACTCCATGCAGGAGACCGAGAAATGGTCGCCATGGTTATCTCGTGATCCCGAGACGAAGCTGACCTATGGCGGGCCTGATTCCGGGGTCGGGAATGTGCTGAACTGGTCGTCGGATCACCCGCAGGTCGGCACCGGTTCGCAAGAGATCACCGAAAGCGTTGAAAACCAGATGGTCAGAACCGCCTTGGATTTTGGTCCAATGGGCACTGCCATTGCCATGTTTGAACTGCAGCCGGAGGGCAGCGGCACCAAAGTGACCTGGGGGTTTGAATCCGAATTGGGTATGAATCCCATGTCCCGCTGGATGGGGCTGATGATGGATAAATGGGTTGGCGGAGATTACCAGCGCGGGTTGGATAATCTGAAAACGCTGGTCGAGGGGCAGGGGTGATTTAGAGGACCCCGAGGTGTATTCGGATGGCGGCTTTGAGCCCAAAACAACGAATGCTGCAACCTGCACCAATGGCTGCTTCGAGATTATCTGAAAAAGCGGCCAACGAGCCTCCGCTATGTTGGCTGGGCGACGTCTATCACCCAACCAACCTGTCGAGGTCCGCGGATCAGAAGGGCGCAAACCCGTCCGATGGATCGGTCGGGACCGTCCAGCGCGCGCGCGGATCGATTGTGGGCGCGAACGCACCAGGATGCGGGATCTGGCCGTTTTGACCGTAGAGCCACAGCACGAAATTGGAGCGTTGACCTTCGGTGATCGGTTCAGACGCATGGGGGACGCTGCCGTGGTGGATCAAGGCCGTGCCGGGCTCAAAGTGCAGTTTTTCGACCCGTCGCGACGCGGGATCAATGAAGCTGACAGCAGAGCCAGAAAAGGCCTCGTCCGGTAGATTTAGATTGATATTCAGCGTGACCGATGATGCGTCTGAGTGAGGCCGGAGCGACGTGTCCTTATCTGCTTGCCACTGGATGGAAAACCCGAAGGTCTGCGTGTCGTATCCTATCACATCCGGGAACAAGAGCCGTGAGATGGGCCGCATATAGGTGTTCATGAGGTCGCGGTAGAACGTCTGGAAGGCTGAGGCCCCAAGATGCCCTTCCGAGCGCGGGTCAAGCATTGCACCGCCCCGGTTGAGGGAAATGCCATAGGGTGGGCGCAGCGGAATGCCTGCATCGGCGACGCTGTCCAGATAGCTGCGCAAAACGAACAGCCGTTCGGGGTCAAAGAACTGGGTTTTGTAGACACCGGGGAAGACCTCTTCCCATAGTTTTTTCACTTCGCCTTCGGTTGCCGGGTCTTTCCAGGCCCCCTCGACCGCTGCGCGGAGACGGTCGTCATGAACAGATGCATCCAAGGCGGTTTGATTGGCCTGCTCCCATTCCTTCCATGCGTGTTTGAACAGCTCCTGGTTGTCATTCCAGAATTGCGCGACTTGCGGGGCGCGTTGCAGCATTGCTTCGCGTGTGGGGCGTTCCACGGCGCGTGCGCGCTCTAATGCAGATTGTGTCATGTCCTGTCTCAACTTTCTGATGGTCAAGCCTGTTGCTTCCGAGACATCAGATATTACGCTTAGATTGCGTATGAATGGACATATTTTTGATAACAGAATTCGTTTTTTCTACATAATAGAGGTGTGGCGCCTAGGACCCGGCCCAAGCCGCTGACCGTCCGATCTGTTGGATCAGATAGTCCATGAAGACGCGGACCTTTGCGGAGACTACGTTGCTTTTGGGGTAGATCAGCCAAAGCGCCGGATTGTCCGCCAGTGTGTACCCGGGCAGCACCTGCACAAGGGACCCATCATTCAGCTCGCTGTGGACCGCCCAGAGGGAGTTAATCGAAATGCCGGCACCCTTGAGCGTGACACGCACTTGTGTCAGCCCGTCGTTCACGATCAGCCTGTGGGAGGCTTTGTGGAGGTCGAATGTTGCTTTGGCTCCGTCATCTGACACCAAGGCGCGCGGCTCCAGATCCTTGAAGGCGACCAGACGATGCGCCGCGAGGTCATCCGGTGTGCCGGGCACCCCATGTGTTTCCAGATAGTCTGGTGCTGCACAAAGAATACGTGTGTCGTTTGCCAGTTTGCGCGCCGTCAGACTGCTGTCCTCCAGAATAGAATTGCGGAGGGCCAGATCATAGCTGCCCTCAATCAGGTTGAACTGGGTATCTGATAAATGCAAATCGAGCGTCAGGTCTGGATAGGCATCCATAAAAGCGGGCAACAGGGGCGCGATATAGAGCTGGGCAAAGGTGCTTGGAGCGGCAAAGCGCAATGTCCCGCTCACCTCGGCCTTGCCTTTGCCGAATGCGGCGAGGGCCGCTTCTTCCTGTTCGATCATCTCTCGGGCGTACGGCAAGAAGTCCTGCCCCTCTAGGGACACCGAGACTTTCCGCGTGGATCGATGCAACAATTCGGCGCCCAGCAGTTTTTCAAGCTTTGCGAGCCGCGCGCTGGCCACCGCCGGTGCCATCCCTAGCGTTCGGCCCGCCGCGCTGATGTTCAGCGTTTCAGTAGCAAGGACGAAGAGGCGGAGGCTTTGCGTATCCATATTGTATATTTTTCCAGAAAACTGAATTCGATTATCTACCGTTTATATATCTGCGCAGCGGTATAGGTCAAAGCTCAAGACAGAGCGGAGAGCGGAATGACTCAGACAGCGACAGTGAATTATCACGTCCACAAACCGGAGCGTCAGGCGTTCGAGCTTGATGCCGGTGGCATCGTTGGCAATCTGATCGCGCCAGAACTCGCCCCAACCGAAGTGAAAGTGCGCGACGCGCGCAGGTCAGCCACAGACCCATCATTCGAGGATGACGCTGTCGCGTTTTCTTTCGCCCCCACAGCGGTCTCGTTCGCGCAAGACGATGATGCCTGGCAAGCGGAGTACGACGCAGAGCTGACGTCGCTTCTGACGACCAAGCTGGACGCGCAGGAGGTGATCATCTTTGATCACACGATCCGGGTGGATGACCCTGACGCCGCGCGCAAGCCCGCACGAAACGTCCACAGCGACTACAGCCCTGACGGCGCAGAACAGCGACTGATCGACATTCTTGGTGCTGATACAGCGGCAAAATGGAGCGCGGGGCACTACGCCTTCATTAACATCTGGCGACCGATCGAGGCGGCGATCAACTCAGCCCCGCTCGGGTTTATCCTGCCGTCGAGCGTCGCCCCGGAAGACTGGATCCTGCTTGATCTGATCTATCCCGACCGCAAAGGACAGATCATGGGGTTGGCGGCAAACCCGAATCATCAGTGGATCTACATGTCGAAGATGACCCCGGATGAGGTCGCCTACTTCAACATCTTCGACAATCAGGGACGGCCCTCCATCGGGCACTCCGCGTTGGACATGGTCGAAGACCCAAACGTCATGACCATCCGCAAAAGCATTGAGAGCCGCACCCTAGTGCGTTTTGCCTGATCCCATCATCGGACCCACGAAACACGAGCAAACGGAGAGAGACAATCATGACCAAGACAATTCTTGTCACCGGATCAACAGACGGCATCGGTCTTTTGACGGCGCAGACCCTCGCAAAAGAGGGGCACAAAATTCTGCTTCATGGACGCGGTGCAGCCAAACTGGAAGCCGCCGTCAACGAGGTCGGCGGCGACGTCGAAACCTATGCCGCTGACCTGTCGCGTATGGCCGATATCCAAACCTTCGCGGCAGAGGTGCGCGAGAAACACGACCGCCTTGATGTGCTGATCAATAACGCGGGCGTGCTGAAAGTCGCGGACACCCAGACCGAGGCCGGCCATGATGTGCGGTTCATGGTCAACACCTTGGCGCCCTATGCGCTGACCCGCGCGCTTCTGCCGATCATTCCGAAAGACGGGCGGATCGTGAATCTATCCTCTGCCGCGCAAGCGCCGATTGATTTGGCTGCCATGCGCGGGGAAAAACAGCTTGGCCACAATGACGCCTACGCGCAAAGCAAGCTCGGCATCACGATCTGGACCCGCGAATTGGCGAAGGAGTTGACCGACGGACCCGTCGTCGTCGCCGTCAATCCCGGATCGTTGTTGGCTTCGAAGATGGTCAAAGAAGGCTACGGCATCGCGGGCAACGATCTGTCCATCGGCGCGAACATCCTGCGTGAAGCGGCGCTCGGGTCGTCGTTCGCGGATGTTTCGGGCAAGTATTTTGACAATGACAGCGGCCAGTTCGCGCAGCCACATGCGGCTGCACTGGACGCAACTCATTCGGCGCAGGTGATGCAAGGCATCGAAGATGCTTTGAAATCTCTCAGCTGATCCCACTGACGCCCGTCTGACGTCGGGCGTCTTTTACACCACCTGAAGCTGCAACCCTCCGGCGACATGCGTTGTCCGGACCCAAGAAAGGACTGACTGATGAAATACGAGAATTTTCAAACCTTTGACGTGAAGGTCCAAGACGCCATCGCAACGGTGGCATTCGATTTTGGAACAGTGAATGTGCAAGGCCAGGAAATGCTGGCCGACCTCAACAGCCTTGCCATGCGGCTGGAGCGGGACCGCGATACCAAGGTGGTCATCTTCCAATCCGCGAACCCCGAGGTTTGGGTCTGCCACTACGACACCGAGCTGCTCAAGGACATGTCGACCGAAGCTGTCTCCCGCGATGAAGCCCAGCTGCTCGATTTGCAAGCGGTCTGCGAACGCATCAGCAAGGTGCCTCAGGCCACGATCGCGAAGCTGGAAGGCTTCGCACGCGGTGGTGGCCACGAGTTGGCCCTGGCGCTGGACATGCGCTTTGCGGCGCGTGGCAAATTCAAGTTCATGCAGATGGAAGTCGGCATGGGTATCCTGCCCTGCGGCGGCGGTGCGTCCCGCATGGCCCGTCAGACCGGTCTGGGCCGCGCGCTGGAAATCATCCTGAGTGCCCGAGACTTTGACGCCGATGAAGCCGAGGCAATGGGCACGATCAATAAAGCGTTGGATGCCGATGAGATCGACGACTACGTAAACACCTTGGCGCAGCGGATTTCCAAGTTCCCGGCAGAGTCCATCAATGCCTGCAAGCAGATGGTCTACGAGTCGATCGACAAGCCTATCGATGAGGCCCTGAAGGCCGAGGCCTATTGGCTCTACCAGGCAACGAGCAAAACATCAGCCGTTAAACGCTTCACGATCGCAGACGAGCAGGGCCTAGAGCACGACATGGAAAACCAGCGGAACTGGGAAAACCTGGTCATGGATGTTCAGGATATCAACTGAGATTGATTGGATTAAGCGGACATTCGGCCTTGTGCGTCGGATGTCCGTTTTGTCCGCCTAGCCGACGTTCAATAAAGAAACCCCCCGCTGACCATGCAGCGGGGTTTACTTAATCAATGCTAAGGGTTGTGCGTATCGCTCACCCCTTCTTCAGGACCTCACGGCCCAGCAATTCGGCGATTTGTACCGCGTTCAGCGCTGCGCCCTTGCGCAGGTTGTCACTGACGCACCACAGGTTCAGGCCGTTCTCGATGGTTGAATCCTGACGGATGCGGCTGATGAAGGTGGCGAAATCACCTGCGCATTCGATCGGCGAGACGTAGCCGCCCGGTTCGCGCTTATCGATCACCATGATACCTGGTGCTTCGCGCAGGATGTCACGGGCTTCGTCTTCGTCCAAGAATTCCTCGAACTCGATATTCACGGCCTCTGAATGGCCGACAAAGACCGGAACGCGGACGCAAGTGGCTGTAACCTTGATCGAGGGATCGACGATCTTCTTGGTTTCGACAACCATCTTCCACTCTTCTTTAGTCGAGCCGTCTTCCATGAAGACGTCGATCTGCGGAATGACGTTGAAGGCGATCTGCTTCTGGAACTTGTTCGGCGGAACTTCGGTGGTGGGGTTGTAGATGGCTTTGGTCTGATCCCACAGCTCATCCATCCCTTCTTTGCCCGCGCCGGAAACCGACTGATAGGTCGACACGACGACGCGCTTGATCTTGGCGCGGTCATGCAGCGGTTTCAGCGCGACAACCATCTGCGCGGTCGAGCAGTTGGGGTTGGCGATGATGTTCTTGTTCTTATAGTCGTGGATCGCCTCGGGGTTACATTCCGGCACGATCAGCGGAATTGCAGGGTCATAGCGATACAGGGACGAGTTGTCGATCACCACGCAGCCAGCCGCCGCCGCCTTGGGGGCGTAGACCTTGGTCGCCTCGGATCCCACGGCAAACAGCGCCATGTCCCAGCCGGTGAAATCAAACGTGTCCAGGTCTTTGGTCGTGAGTGTCTTGTCGCCAAAGCTTACTTCGGTTCCCAGCGACCGACGGCTTGCCAGCACGGCAAGTTCATCGATGGGGAACTGGCGTTCTGCCAGAATGTTCAGCATTTCGCGGCCCACATTACCTGTGGCGCCGACGACTACGACGCGATAGCCCATTTCATGTCTCCAAAGTTAAGGACGCGCGTTCATAGCCGCGTTGCAGCAAAGAAAAAAGAGGTTTCACGGGATATTTCCCCCAATGACACCGATTTGACGCGGTGCATCGCCTCAGGCGTCGGTTAGAAGCCGTTCATAGAGCGCCACCAAGGTCTTTGCCTCGCCGTAGATGTCGAAATTCTGTTCCACATGGACGCGGGCGGCGCTGCCGGATAGCGCCAGCGACTCGGAGTTCGACAGCATTTCAGCGGCGGCATCAGCCAAGGCGGGAATGTTCCCCGGTTCGACCACTTGGCCCAGTGAGGGGTCGGTCACGATCTCTGCAAAGGCACCGACATCGGTTGCCACCACAGGCACGCCGCAGGCCATCGCCTCGAGCGGGGTCAGACCAAAGCCTTCCCAGCGTTGCGGCGCGATGAACAAGTCCAGCACCTGGTACCACTCGGCGATCTGATCCACCGTGACCTCGGGTTTGAATAGGATGCGGTCAGACAGGCCCGCCTTGGCGACCTTGTCTTTCAGCTCGGCCAGAAAGCCGGTGTGTTTTTCGGTCGCGCGGCCCATGACGATGCCATGGACGTCTTCGAAACGGCCACAAAGGTCGATCATCGCATCGACGAAAGCATCGGTGCCTTTCTGGTGCCGGATACGGCCATAGCACCCAAGCAGCAGACCACTGGGCAGGCCAAGTTTGCCCCGCAGGGCGGCTTTGTCCGCGGGCGGGGTGAAATTCTGCAGGTTGATGCCATGCATGATGACCTGCGCGTCCCGCTCAAGATATCCGGCGGTTTTGCGCGAGGTGGCAACCACCGCGTCCATCTGGTCGATCAGCCATTTGGTATAGCCCGTATGCGACCGCTGCGAGGCGCTGGTGAATAGCAGTCTCAGGCGCAGACGAAAGACATTGCGCAGGAACAGGCCCAACAGCATCTCGGTATTGCGGCGCGCATGCCAGACGCGCGTGGTCTTGCGCGACAGAAAGGGCAGGCGGCCCAGCGGGATATGGGGCAGGTCGGCTGGAAGGCCCGGTCCGGTGGCGGCGATGTCGATCCATTGCACCTGCAAAGGCACCAGCCGCGCAATCGTCGCGGTCACGCCGGACAGCCTGCGTTTGAGGTTGGGTGCGATGACAACAGGGTCGGACATGGGCTCTCCCGATGGTTCCAGCGTCAGTCAACGCTGTCGCGGCTGAATAGGTAAATCACGCATCCAATGGCAAGCGTGACTGCAAAAAAGCCGAATATCGCTGTGTAGGGCGCGGTTGGACTGATGTCCACTGTCGCGGCATGGACGCGGCCGGTGACAAATTGCGCCAGTCCCACTCCGCCGATGCCGAACAGATTCAACAGGGTCATGCCACGCCCGACCAGATGCGGCGGCACGAAGGCGCGGCCATGGGCCATGATGACCGGAAAGCTGGCGCCCATGAAACCGATCACCGCCATCAGACTTACTGACACCCAGACTGCCATGTCGATCCACAGGCACAACAGCCCCAGCGCCGCCGCGCCCAAGGCATTGCCGCCAAAGATCACCCATTTCCGTGTGCCCAAAAGCCGGTCCAGTGGCCCATAGGCAAAGGTGCCGGCAATCATAGCCGCCCCCATGACCAGCGTCGCGGTTCCGATCTGCGTGGTGCTGAGGGCAAAAACGTCGTTCAGATATGGACCCGCCCACAGGCCTCGTGTCGCAGCCGCCGGGGCGTAGGCCACCAGCATCAGCGGCAGGATGGCCCACAGGGCAGGTTCTTTCAGCAGGTCCAGCACTGATCCGCGATGCTCGGTCTCAACCGGTTTCGGGTCGTGTACGCTGATCCAGATGCCCGCTGCGATAATGGCCGAAACGACGGCCAGTGTAGCCATTGTGGCGCGCCAGCCCATCAGTTCGACCGCAAGTGCTGTGGGGTAGGAGGCCACAAGATTGCCGACCGACCCAACGCCCAGCATGATGGCTGCTAGCGTGGCAAAGCGGGCGGGCGGGTATTCGCGGGCAAAGATGTAATAGGAAGCCATCAGAACGGGCGAGCACCCGACTCCGATCAGCCCCATCGCGATTGCGATATGAAACGGGGTGCTGGCCACTGCAAACAACGCAGCGCCGCCGGCGCCGCCTGCCAGCAACAAAACCGCTGCCGTCAAACGCGGCCCGATCCGGTCCAGCGCCCAACCCACTGGCAGTTGCATGGCGGCAAAGACCAGAAACCAAAGCCCCGAAGCAAAGGCCAGATCTTCGGGCCTTGCCCCGATGTCACGCCCCAGATCGACGCTGAGCACGGCAAGAAAGGCACGAAAAAATTGGCTGAGCACATAGCCCAGACACAGAACCACCAGTCCGGTTTTCATGAGACGCCTCTTTCGCCCAACCCGCCAGCAAATGCTTGGCATGTCCCCGTGATATGTACAAGCGCGTGTGCTATGATGTTTTCAGCGGACATCGAACAAATTTGGGCTATCTGAAGGTCTATTCATATTGTCGAGGAACCAATGAAAGACGCACAGGCCGCATTTTATGACAGCCTTCCGCTGTTGCGGGACTTTAACAATCTGACCGATCCTGAACGCTTTACCGCGGTGCCGACGGAATGGGTTCTTGGTGTTGCGGATGTGGTGGATTCCACCGGTCAGATTGGGCGGGGCCGATATAAGGCCGTGAACATGGTGGGGGCCGCGGTGATCTCGGCCATGATCAATGCGCTGCGCGGGCAAGAATTTCCCTATGTCTTTGGGGGTGATGGTGCCGGGTTCGCCGTACCGGCAAGCGCGGCAGAGGCAGCACGTAGCGTTCTGGCCGATTTGCGGCGCTGGGCAGAAGAAGAGTTCTCGATCGCGTTGCGTGGGGCCGTCGTGCCCGTCGCCGAAATCCGGCAGGCGGGCAAGGATCTTCGGGTTGCGCGTTACGCGCCATCCGAGGGGGTGGATTATGCAATGTTCTCGGGCGGTGGTCTGGCCTGGGCCGAGGCCGAGATGAAAGCAGGCCGGTTTGAGGTTCCGTACGCAGCCCCTGGTGCGCTGCCGGATTTGACCGGGCTGTCCTGCCGCTGGTCCAACAGCAAGGCGCAGAATGGTCAGATTGTCTCGGTGGTGGTTCAGCCAACTGCCCGCGCTACCGAGACCGATTTCGCCGACCTGTCAAGGGCTGTTCTAGTGGCCGCTGAAGGATTGGACCGGTCCGGCCACCCGATGCCGGAAAGCGGCCCTCCGATCCGCTGGCCTCCGCCTGGTTTGGCGCTGGACGCCCATGTTTCCCGTGCGGGTCGCAATCTGTTGGTACAGAAACTCAAGCTGTTGGCGCAGAATTTGATGATCGCACTGCTGTTCAAATCTGGAAAGCGATTGGGTAATTTCGAGCCTGGTCACTACAAGCGCACGGTCAGTCGCAATGCGGATTTCCGCAAATTCGATGACGGTCTTAAAATGACGCTGGATTGTGACCCGGCAACCTTGAAGCAAATTCAGACCGTTCTTGAACAGGCTCGGAAACAGGGCAGCATCCACTATGGCTTGCATGCACAGGACGAGGCGATGATGACCTGCTTTGTCCCCTCGGCCACCCGTGACGATCACGTACATTTCGTCGATGGTGCCTCGGGCGGGTATGCTCAGGCGGCCTCGGCGATGCGGGCTTAGGCCTTCCACCTTGCGGCCAGGGCACGCGCCGCCTGTGTCAGCAGCATCACGTCGATCCCCACCGCCTGGAACTGGGCGCCCATGTCCTTATAGGCCTGCGATGCCTCATCCGTGACACCAAGAATGCCCGGGGCTTTGCCTGCTGCAACGATGCGCTTCATCGCGTCGGCGATCACCGCCTGGACCTCGGGCGCGGCGCTGTTTCCCTGAAAACCCATGTCAGTGGACAGGTCAGACGGACCGATAAACACGCCATCCACGCCTTTTACCTGTGCAATGGCATCCAATGCGGCGATACCGGCGCGGTTTTCCACCTGTAACAGCAGACATATCTGATCGTCTGCGGTCTGAATGTAGTCCTGAACCGTTCCGTATTGCGTTGCGCGTGAGGCCATCGCGCCGACGCCCCGCACACCTTGGGGCGGATAGCGGCAGGCACGTACCAGATCGCGCGCCTGTTCAGCACTTTCCACCATCGGTACCAGGATTGTCTGAGCACCTGCGTCCAGCACCATCTTGATCAATGCGGTGTCGCCCACCGGGATTCGCACGACGGGATGTGTCGGACTGGCGGCCAGCGCGATCAGCTGATCCCGGATGGACCGGATATCATTCGGCGCGTGCTCACCGTCGATCACCAGCCAGTCGAATCCGGCAGTGCCCATGATCTCGGCTGTTACCGCCTCAGCAAAGCTGGACCAACAACCAATCAGATGGTCGCCGTTTTTCAGGGCTTGTTTGAACGTGTTGACGGGTGCGGACATGTGGAACCTCTAGTTTAGCGAGCGGGCGATTTCAGTGATCACGTCAAATGCCATTTGGACGTCTGCCTGCGTGGTCTCAAACTGACCGGCCTGAAAGCGGATCACCAAGTCGCCATCAACGCGGGTTTGAGTCAAGTAAATGCGGCCATCATCATTGATCGCATTGACCAGCCGTAGGTTCAGATCGTCCAGATCGGTTGATCCAGGGGGGGCATAGCGGAATGTCCACAATGACCACATAGGGTTAGTGGTGATTTCGAAATCGGATTCAGCTTTCAGCCGGTCATGCAGAGCCACTGACCATGTTATATGATTGCGCAACCTTTCACGTAGCCCTTCCAGACCATAGGCGCGGATGACGAACCACAGTTTCAGGGCTCGGAACCTGCGGCCCAGCGGTACCGACCATTCAGAATAATTTATGATCCCGTCCTTGCCGTGGGTCTTCAGGAATTCCGGGCTGATCGCGAGTGTCCGTACCAGATCATCGGGGTCCTTCAGAAAATGGGCGCAGCAATCGAACTGAACACCCAGCCATTTATGCGGGTTGAACACGATGCTGTCGGCTTGCTCGACTCCCTCCCAGTAATGGCGGTATTCGGGGCATATCATGGCCGAGCCAGCCCAAGCTGCATCGACATGCGAATATAGCCCGTATTTTTGCGCAATCTTCAGACATTCCTCTACCGGATCGGTCGCGCCGGTTCCGGTGCCGCCGACGCAGAGGATCACGCCGGTTGGTTGATAACCAGAGTCTAAATCGGCTTGGATTGCTGTTTCCAGCGCCTGTGGGTCCATCCCGCGCCAGTCGCCTTGTATGGGCACCCGCACCAGATTTTCCTGCCCGATCCCCGCAACCCATATGGCGCGATCAACCGAGGTATGGACTTCGGCCGAGCAATATACGCGCAGCGGTTTCTGTCCGAACAACCCATGTTGGTTGCCCTGCCAATTCAGCGCCTTTTCCCGCATGGTCAGCACAGCGGCCAGGGTCGCGGACGAGGCGGAATCCTGAATGACACCTGCAAAGCCCGTGGGCAGATCCAGGGCCTGCCGCAACCAATCCATCATCCGCGTCTCCATCTCGGTCGCGGCGGGGGATGTCTGCCACAACATGCATTGCGGAGCGATGGCGCTGGTTAGAAACTCGGCCAGAACCGACGGGGCCGAGGCGTTTGCATTAAAATAGGCAAAAAAGCGAGGATGTTGCCAATGGGTAATCCCAGGCATCACGATCTGTTCGAAATCGTGAAAGATTTCCTCCATCGCCTGGGAGCGCTCGGGAGGGCGCGCGGGTAAGGCGTTAAGAATATCACCGGGTTCCGTTCTGGCCCGAACCGGATTGTCGCCGACAGTCAGATGGTAATCCTGTGCCCACTCAGCAATCTTGGCGCCCCAATCCGAGAATTCATCCCAGTTCATTTTATCTTCCAATCTTCTCTGAACACCGCTTTCGATCCTGTGCCAGTGATGAATATCCGGGTTGAAACGTCAACGCCCTTTGCAGGAATCCAGTGGTCTGAGATTTATCTGAACATGTTTCCGCAGAGAGAAATGGAATAATTTAGGCTCTAATAAGCGATAAATGCCTAGAATTCCAAACACGGAAAGGTCAGTTGAAGAATGAACCGAATTCGGCCAGAATTTAACATGGCTCATGAAATTCCATTGACGTCCCGGTCTTTGCCTATTGCGCTGCTGCGCGCGAGGGAACGGGTTATGGGGCCTATCCGTAGAATGCTTGTCGAAGCGGGCGTAACCGAACAGCAATGGCGAGTTCTGCGGGTGCTGGAAGAGGAAGGCCCTCAAGAGCCCACGCATATTGCTGACCGTGCCTGTCTGCTTTTGCCCAGCCTGACCCGCATTCTGCAAAAGCTTGAGGCCAAGGGCCTTGTCGCGCGGAAAAGCCATCCGGTCGACAAGCGCAGGCAGATTGTTGAGATCACGGTCAAAGGGGCAGGGATTATCCGGGATAACATCGACTATACGTTGCTTTTGGCTGAAGAAATCCGCAACACGCTGGGACCAGAGCGGCATGAGGCGTTGCTGGATCTTCTCAACGATCTGCACGAGTTGAAATTACAATCAGATTCTCGGGACTAACAGTGTGTGGGCCCCGCCAGAGGGCCTTTGTGACCTCTCTGGCGGAGTGGCCAGGCCCGAGTGGACCATGTGCCTGGCCTACAGCCGGATACGAGGGGTGTTCAAACGATCCGGCAACGTTTCAGAGAACATCAGACCCCGAAAATCGGGGTTTCTCAGGCGCAAACTTACCCAGGGGGATGGGTGTTTGGCCGTGGTCCTCTGAATACTCGCACCCGGATTTCAGCGATTTCTGCCGTCCACGCGGGTGTCTTCGCAAGAAGGCGGAGGATTGGTGGTCCGCCGCCTTTGTGAGTGGTGACGTCTCAGTGCTGAACGCTTTCTGTTAGCAATAAGCTAGCGCGATACAGCAGTTTTCCAAGGCTTGACGGCTAAAATCTGAATGAGCTGTCGCAGTGTTTTCAGTCGCATGTTGAAAGTAAGCCCAGCGCCATAAGTAGCCATGTCTGCGAATTTTGAAACACGCGCAGGCTTACCGGTTCGATTTGGGCAAGCCTGTGCCGAATCATCCCCGAATTGTCGGCAAAAACCGGCGTGCGGGTTTCCAAGGATTGCGACTTGCTCTGGTTTATGCCCTTTAATATCCACTTTAACTAACCTGTGTTATGGCGGCATGATGATGGGTAGCCTGTTCTCTATTCCTGATCCGATCGCTTTGCCGGTTACCGGCGAGGACGACACATACCCGGTTGGGCGAATCTTTTGTGTGGGCAGGAACTATGCCGCACATGCGGCTGAAATGGGACATGAGGTCGACCGTGAGGCCCCTTTCTATTTCACCAAGGCCGCTGCAAACGCGGTCCTGTCTGGGGTGACGACGGCTTATCCTCCGGGGACCGAAAATTTCCACCATGAGATGGAGCTGGCTGTTGCAATCGGAAAGCCGGTTTTTCAGGCTGATACTTCTCAGGTGCAGGAAGCGGTGTTTGGCTTTGGCTGCGCCTTGGACATGACCCGACGTGATCTGCAAATTCGCGAGCGCAACAAACAGCGCCCTTGGGATCTTGGAAAAGATTTCGAGAATGCAGCCGTATTTGCCCCTCTGACCCGCGTGAGCGATTGGCAACCCGACCCGCAAAAACGCATCATTTTGCGCGTTAATGGCGAAACCCGGCAGGACGCAACCTTGGATGAGCTGATCTGGTCGATTGACGAGATCATAAGTCACTTGTCCGGCTATTATCATCTGCGACCAGGGGATTTGATCCTGACCGGAACGCCGGCTGGTGTAGGACCGGTTCAGCCCGGAGATTCACTCGAGGGTGAGATTGACGGGTTGCAGCCGGTCAAATTGAGTATATCAGACCCTAAATAGGGTCTTTTTGCCAATTCTCGGCAAATTCTATGTCATCCAACCCGGCAAAGCGACGAACCCGGTCCAGTTCGGCCTGTAGGCGGCGCATGCGGGCATCTGACCACCGTACTGTACGTTCTGGCCACAGGGCGCTGACCCGCAGCACCGACTGATCGCGATGGGCCTTCATGTCGATCCGGCCAATCAGCCGGTCGCCTTCGAGAAGCGGGAAAACATAATAGCCATAGGTGCGTTTAGGGGCAGGAACAAAAACCTCGATCCGGTAGTGAAACCCAAACAGCCGCTGCGCGCGGTCACGGTCCCGCAGCATCGGGTCAAACGGACTGAGCACTCTGATCCGACCCGGTGCTGGGGGGATCTGCGCGGCTTGTTCAGCAACACCCGGGCGTGCAAACAGTTTCCTGACCTGACCATTGGCACATTCGATCTCGATTTCTTCGACATGGCCTTCGGTCAAGGCGGTTTTGCACCAGTCTCGGGCTTCTGCGCTGCTGACCGTATCCCAAAACGCCGCCAATTCGCCCGAGGTCGCAAACCCCAGCCGGTCAAGTGCCGCATGGCACAACCAATCCACGGTCTGTTCGGCGTCACACTGCATGTTGCCGAGGCAAAGATGCGTCTCGATCACCCGCTCGGTCAGGTCATAGCGTTTCTGGAACCCTTGCCTGCCGATCACGGTCAGCGCGCCCGAGCGCCAGAGGAATTCAAGCGCGGTTTTCGACGGGTGCCAATCCCACCAGCCACCGGAGCCTTTCTTTTCGTCTTTTCCCACATCCGACGAGGAAACTGGCCCATGATTGCGTATATGCTGCAATACGGTTTCAAATTGCTGCTCGAACCCATCGCGACGCCAGTTTTTCCAGCGCGATTTCAGCAGGTCAGCGTCGCGCTGAAACCGTAGATGCCAATGGGGGTAGAACTCCATCGGAATGACTGCGGCATCATGGGTCCAATGTTCGAACAGCCCACGGTCACGTTCGTAGACATGCTTGAGGTTTTTGGCGCGATAGGCGGGCCTGCGCGAAAACAGGATCATGTCATGGGCGCGGGCGACCGTGTTGATACTGTCCAGCTGAACAAATCCCAGACGCCTGATCAATTCAAGCAGGTCAGGCCCTTTCGCAGCCCCGGACGGCTGTTCTGCCAGCGCGTGCCGGTCCATGAACAGGGCGCGGGCCGCCCGATTGTTCAGCCTTTGCATCGCCATGGGTCAGCGGCGTTTCAGCGTATCGCCATAACTGATCTTGGGGGTCAGAGTTATGCGGTTTTCGACCTCGGAAGCGGGATCGGAAAGCTGAACGGCGATTATCTCGGCTGCCTTGCGCCCAATCTCGTGTCGACATGCATCCATTGTGGCCAGCTTGCGCGGCAGACCCTGTAACAGTTCGACATTGTTGAACCCTGCCAAACCGATCTGGCCTGGAATGTCTATCCCCTGGTCCAACAGATACAGCAACCCGCCAGCACCAATCATGTCGTTGGAATAATACAGGAAATCCAGATCCGGTGAGCGTTCCAACATGGCTTGAGTCATCTCGCGGCCTTTGGCCAAGGCCGAGCCCCCGGAATAAAACTCGCGGTCTTCGATCTCGATCCCATGCTTGCCCAGCACTTCGGTAAAGCCTTCGAACCGTTTCCGGGCGCGGTGATCCAGGGGCATTTTGGTGCCCATAAAGCCGATATGTTCATAGCCCGCTTTCAGGATCGCCTGTGCCATCTCACGCCCAGCGCGGCGATGGGAAATCCCGACCATCGCGTCCACCGGCTTACCATCGGTGTCCATGATCTCGACCACCGGAATCCCCGCCGAATCCAGCATGGCGCGTGCGGCATCGGTATGTTCCAATCCGGCGATGATCACGCCCGAGGGCCGCCACGAGAGCATCTCGTACAGGACTTTTTCCTCTTTTTCGGGCAAATAATCGGTGACGCCGACCACTGGCTGTAGCTCGGTATCCTCAAGAATCTGATTGATCCCGGTCAGCACCTCGGGGAACACCATGTTCGACAGCGACGGGATGATCACCGCCACAAGGTTCACCCGGCTTGAGGCAAGCGCACCAGCGATTTTGTTCGGCACGTATCCCAGTTCTTTTGCTGCGGCCAGAACGCGTGTGCGGGTCGCATCCGACACGTCACCCCGATTGCGCAGAACCCGGCTGACCGTCATCTCAGACACTCCGGACGCTTCAGAAACATCACGAAGGGTGAGTGGGCGTTTGTTTTCTGTGGTCACGGGGTGCACCTGCGTTGTTGTTTTGTCCGATGGTAGCGTGAACAGGACGCATTTTACAACTGCCCTTCAAAGCCGATGACAACCCGAAAAAACCACGCTACAGAGAGTTTTGCGCGGCCCCGTGGCTCAACTGGATAGAGCAGCCCCCTCCTAAGGGGCAGGTTGCAGGTTCGAATCCTGCCGGGGTCGCCAAGATATCTAATGAAATCATTTATTTTCCATACTTTAGACAGTTCACTCGCTTCGAAAGGTGACACATGACTAAAAATTGGTTCGGATGAGCCAATCAAAATATCCATCGCCGAGAATGAATTTCTTTTTGGGGCGAGTGCGGCAAAACAAATTACTGGTCCGAAAGTCGACCGGATATTGTCCGTTCTTGTTCTGTGACGGGGCCAGCCTCGCGAATTTGTGGCATTCGCCAGCTTAGGCCACCGGTCCTGTTGCGCACCCAGCTAATGAGCGCGGCGCTAGATTTATTCTTCGCCGATCTCAGATTGCATAACACCAGGCTGACCACGGCCGGCCTCCCAAAGCCTTACAAAAAACTGGCTTCAATAGGGGGGTAAAAGAAAAAGGGCCCCCAAGCGGCGGCCCTTGATCGTTTTGCAGTGAAAGCTGGATCAGCCGTTCACGCTGTCCTTCAGCGCCTTCGCAATGGTCATTTTGACCACTTTGTCGGCTTCTTTCTTGAACTGCTCGCCGGTGGCAGGGTTACGCACCATGCGCTCGGGGCGCTCGCGACAGTAGATTTTGCCGACACCAGGCAGGGTCACCGCGCCGCCCGTCGACACTTCGCGGGTGATCAGGCCGGTCATGGCCTCCAGCGCAGTGTTCGCAGCTTTCTTGTCGGTTCCCATTTCCTCAGCGAGAGCAGCAACCAGCTGAGTCTTTGTCATAGGCTTTGCCATTTCTTGGTCTCCTTAACGTGCCCGATAAATAGGGCCTCACCGCGTAACTGTAACGGGATATTGTAGGTGAACACAACGAATAGTAGCGTCGAAAACCCTAAAAATAGGGGGAATTCGTTGCTTTTTTGCTTCAGAGAAAGGCCGTTTCATCAAAGGAACGCAATTTCCGGCTGTGCAGGCGCTCTAGCGGCATGCCCCTCAGGTGCTCCATCGCACGAATTCCGATCGCGAGATGGCGGCTAACCTGTGTGGTATAGAAGGCAGAGGCCATGCCAGGAAGCTTTAATTCGCCGTGCAGCGGCTTGTCTGAAACACAGAGCAACGTGCCATAGGGAACACGGAACCGATAGCCGTTGGCGGCAATGGTCGCGCTTTCCATATCCAGCGCGATTGCCCGTGATTGGCTGAGCCGCTGTACCGGGCCGGACTGGTCGCGCAGTTCCCAGTTGCGGTTATCGACCGAAGCAACTGTGCCTGTGCGCATGACCCGTTTCAGCTCATAACCTTCCAGCTCGGTGACCTCGGCTACAGCCTGTTCCAGCGCAACCTGAACCTCGGCCAAAGGCGGAATCGGCACCCAGACCGGCAGGTCATCATCCAGAACCTTGTCTTCGCGCAGATAGGCATGGGCCAGAACAAAATCGCCCAATGCCTGTGTGTTGCGCAGCCCGGCGCAGTGGCCAACCATCAGCCAGGCATGCGGGCGTAGCACGGCGATATGATCGGTCGCGGTTTTGGCGTTCGACGGACCGACGCCGATGTTGACCAGCGTGATACCCGATCCATCCGCCCGCTTTAGGTGATAGGTCGGCATCTGCGGCAGCTTTAGGGGTTGTTCCAGCACTCCGCCTTCGGTGGTGATCTCTACATTTCCAGTCGAGACAAAGCTGGTATAGCCACTGTCTGGTTCAGCCAGCTGCGCGCGTGCATAGTTTTCGAATTCCGAGACGTAGAACTGATAGTTGGTGAACAGCACATGGTTCTGGAAATGACTGGGATCAGTCGCAGTGTAATGCGCCAGCCGGGCCAGTGAATAGTCGACCCTTTGCGCAGTAAACAAAGACAGCGGGCCGTCTTCTTCCTCGTGGTCATGGACGCCATTGACGATGTCGTCATGGGTGGTTGTCAGGTCCGGTACGTCGAATACATCGCGCAGGGTAAATCCGGCGGCGCCCTGATGCGGAACGATCAGATCAGGATTGTTGGCCACGGCGAAATGAACCGGAATGGGTGTATCCGAAGCCCCGATCGTGACCGGCTGGTCATGGTTTCTGATCAACAGGGCAATCTGTTGGGTCAAATAGGACCGGAACAGATCTGGCCGCGTTACAGTGGTCGAGTGGATGCCCGGTTCCGAGACGTGACCAAAACTTAGCCGGCTGTCGACCCGCGCATAGGAGGAGGTTTTGATGCGAATTTCCGGGTAATAGGCTCTGAAGCGTTCAGTTGGTGCTCCGTGCTCGATCACATTGGCAAAGTTCTCGCACAGGAAGCTGGTGGCTTGCTCGTACAGTTCTTCCAACCTTGCGACCGCGGCTGCGGGATCGGTGAAGTTCTCGGGCGCGGGGGCCTTAGGTGCTCGTATTATTGTCATGCAAGGGGTTCCAAAAGATCGATCTTTTCAAATTTGCGCACATCCACCAGCCCGACATCCGAGATCCGCAATTCAGGGATCACCACCAGGGCCAGCAATGAGTGCTGCATATAGGCGTTGTTCAGTTTACAGCCACAGGCCTGCATCGCCCGAACCATTTGTTCGGCCTTGGCGGCCACTTCGGCTGCCGGGCTATCAGACATCAGTCCAGCGATGGGCAATTCCACCAGCGCCAGTTCCTCACCGTCTCGGAAAATGGTGATGCCACCGCCGATCTCGGCCAGCCGATTTGCGGCAAGGGCCATCTGTTCGCGGTCGGTCCCAACAACAATCATATGGTGACTGTCATGGGCCACGGTCGAAGCCATTGCCATGCGCCCCTGATATCCAAACCCCGAGACAAAGGCATTTGTGACCCCGCCCGTTGCGCGGTGGCGTTCGACAAGCGCAATCTGGCAGACCTCCCCCTCGGCTTCAACCAGGCCGCCAATGATGGGCAGTTCGGCCTTTAGCGCTTTGGTCGGGGCCTGGTTTTCGACCACACCAATCACATTGGCCTGAACGCGGTTCGCCCCTTTGGGGGCCTCGATCTGAAAATCCGCGCTGGTCAGGGCATGGCCCAGATGCACGGTGTTTCGAGCGGCTGCAGGCCAATTCAGATGCGGGCAGTCCACAGTGATCTTGCCGTCCTCTGCCACGATTTGGCCGCGCGCTATGACAAGCTCGATGGGCAGGTCCTTCAGGTCCGAGCTGAGGATGATATCCGCCCTGCGCCCGGGCGTGATCGAGCCGATATCGCGTTCCAACCCGAAATGCGTGGCTGTGTTGATCGTTGCCATCTGCAGCGCCACCAAAGGATCACAGCCACAGGCAATCGCATGGCGCACCACGCGGTTCATATGCCCTTCATTGACCAGTGTGCCGGAGTGGCAATCATCCGTGCACAGGATGAAGTTGCGCGGATCCAGCCCTTTCTCGGTGATGGCGGTGATCTGAGTTTCCACGTCATACCAGGCCGATCCCAATCGCATCATCGACCGCATCCCTTGACGCACCCGCGCGATGGCATCGGCCTCGCAGGTGCCTTCGTGGTCGTCGGCAGGGCCGCCTGCGACATAAGCTGCGAAATCAGGCCCTAAATCAGGCGAAGCATAGTGCCCGCCAACGGTTTTCCCTGCCCGTTGGGTCGCGGCAATCTCGGCCAGCATCACGGGATCACCATTGATCACCCCAGGGAAATTCATCATCTCACCCAGCCCGATGATGCCCGGCCAGCTCATTGCTTCGGCAACGTCCTCGGCGGTGATCTCATAACCGGTGGTCTCAAGCCCCGGCGCCGATGGCGCGCAAGAGGGCATCTGGGTGAAAATGTTAACGGGCTGCATCAGCGCCTCGTCATGCATCATACGAACGCCGTCCAGCCCCAGGACGTTGGCTATTTCGTGCGGGTCAGTGAACATGCTTGTCGTGCCATGAGGGATAACGGCCCCCGCAAATTCGGCCGGGGTCAGCATTCCTGATTCGATATGCATATGCCCGTCGCACAGGCCGGGCAGCATATACCGCCCCTCTGCCTCGATGATCCGGGTGTTCGGGCCGACGCAGTGCGAAGCATCAGGGCCAACATAGGCGATACGTCCATCGACAATCGCGATGTCATGATCGGGCAGGGCTTCGCGGCTGTGCACGTTAACCCAGATCCCGCTACGGACAACAAGGTCAGCGGCTTGACGCCCTGCGGCGACAGCGATCAGACGGGGGGCGGTATCGGGCCAGCTTGGGAAAGGTGTGAATTCCATGGCCCAACTTTCCCGAACGCACGGAAAGGTGCAACCCCTGCTCGGCAGTTATCATGATTCCGTCATGCAGCGCGTCAGCGCTGTTGTGCCTAGCCCCGTGAAGGTCCCGTAAGAGCCGCTATGTTAGGCAGGAGAGCCACAGCCTAGCCAGAGAACGTTTTCGCAATCTCGCGCCGGACCCATTCGGCAAAGGCAATCGCTCCAGGTGACTCTTCTGCCTGAGGCGACAGCAACAGGTAATAGGCCTCTGGCACAACTGCGCGATATTCGAATGGTGCAACCAATCGACCTTCATCAATCAAGTCGCGCGCGATTGTGTCATGTGTCAGGCACAAGCCACCCCCGGCCATCGCAACCGACAGGCTGACCAGATAGGTGGTGGAATATGTGATTGGAGGATTTTCCCAAATTAGACCCTGATCTTCGATCCAATTCTGCCAATTCGACAGCAGGTTTGAGCAGTCATACAAAGGGGTTCGCTGTAGTGTATCCAGCGACACCTCATAGCCCGGCGCGCAAACCGGATAATAATGATCGGATCGCAGCAGTTCGGTTCGCACCGTGTCCGAAGGTCTGAGCGAAAATCGAATTTCTACCGCAGCCCCCTCCGCCATTTCCCGGGGCTCCCACAACTCGGTGAATATGTTCAGCTGTACAGACGGGTGTTCGGCCTGAAACATTGGAAGGCGGGGGGCCAGCCAGTTGACCGCAAAAGTGATGTTGCATTGTACCTGCACCGCGTTCTGCTGGGCCCCGGTCACGGCCCGCGTTCCGCGCAGTAATGTGCGAAATGCCTCACGCACGACAGGGAGATAGCTGATCCCGGCCCCGGTCAGTTCAAGTGCGCGGGGACGGCGCAGGAAAAGCGGTTGGCCAAGATAGGCCTCAAGCGACTTGATTTGCTGGCTGACTGCACTTTGTGTCATGTTCAGGTCGCGCGCTGCAGCGGTAAAGGACAGGTGGCGGGCCGCGGCCTCGAAAGTCCGAAGCCAACCCAACGGGGGCAGCTGTTTTTGCATGGGCATAACCTGGCCATTAGTTCAGCTTATGAAATAGGCGCGATTTTTTCGTTGGTCAATTTTTTCTACTGCGGGCACGATTTTCCAATCAAGCAATCCGCTGACAGGAGACGGAAATGAGCGTTGCCAGCTTGCGCCCCAATATTGACCATTGGCCTGAGCGTGTGGATCTGGCGGCCACATTTCGATGGGCTGAACGTCTGAATATGCACGAAGGGGTTGCAAACCATTTTAGCTTGGCGGTGAATCAGGACGGCACGCAATTCTTGATGAACGCCAATCAGATGCATTTTGCACGAGTCAAAGCATCGAACCTGCTTTTTCTGGATGCCAAAGACGCTGATGTCATGACCCAACCCGGCGCACCGGACCCAACTGCCTGGGGCCTGCATGGTTCGATTCACCGGCACTGTCCTCATGCCCGCTGTGTAATGCATGTGCATTCCATCTTTGCCACGGTTCTGGCCTCGTTGGCCGACAGCACATTGCCGCCGATCGATCAGAACACCACTACGTTCTACAACCGTTATGTGGTCGATCACGAATTTGGTGGACTTGCTTTCGAAAGCGAGGGGGAACGTTGCGCGACCATGCTGGCAGACCCAAAAAAGAAAGTCATGATCATGGGTAATCATGGGGTTTTGATTTTGGGCAGTAACCCGGCAGATGCCTTTAATAGACTCTACTATTTCGAACGCGCTGCTGAAACGTATATCCGTGCCTTACAGACGGGCCAACCCCTGCGCGTTTTGTCAGACGAGATTGCGGAAAAGACAGCTCAGGAACTGGAAGAATATCCCGATCAGGCCGAGGCACATTTGCGTGAGATCAAGGCCCTGTTGGATGCCGAAGGCTCGGATTACGCAAGCTGACGAGAGACCGTGATGCCGGACACTGACCAAAATCCCGAGGCCGCCCGCTGGAATTACCACCCCGATGGGCCTGTGGCTTTGAACCCGCTGTTTAACTGGCCGCCCCGCCTGTCTGCAGTGTTGAAATGGTATGGTGGTGCATGGCTTCAGGTCACTGCCCTGACCCTGTGCCTGGGGCTTGCGGTGGTGGCCTATGTGCTGTTTTTCCCGGGTTTAGAGACGATGAAGACCTTCCAGCCCGGCTGGATGTTCCGAATCTGGTTGCTGAACATGGTGCCTCAGATTCTGGTCGCGGGCGGGCTGCATTGGTGGCTGTACATGCGCAAAGGGCAGGGCATGTACAAGAAGTTCGACCGCCGGGATCTGACCCGGGACAACGGGACCTTCACCTTTCGCAATCAGGTCTGGGACAATATCTGGTGGACCCTGGGCAGCGCCATGAGTGTCGCCACGATTTACCAATGGGGGATCTATTGGGCGATGGCAAATGGCTATGTCCCCACGGTCACATGGTCCGCCGCACCGGTCTGGTTTGTGATCTGGATGTCGCTAATCCCCATGTGGTCGGGGCTGCATTTCTATTGGGTGCATCGGCTGGAACATCACCCCAAGCTGTATAAACATGTCCACGCGGTGCATCACCGCAACGTCAATATCGGGCCGTGGTCGGGGATATCAAATCACTGGTTTGAGAACCTGTTGTACTTCACCACCTATTTCATCCACCTGATCGTGCCGTCGCACCCGATACATTTGTTATTCCACGCCTATTTCCAGCAGGTCAGCCCGGTTCTGTCCCATTCCGGGTTCGAAAAGCTGAAAGCCGGGGAGACCGAGGCCGCCCGCGCAGGCGATTTTTTCCACCAGCTGCATCACCGGTATTTCGAGTGCAACTATGGCACCTCAGAGATCCCGTTCGACAAGTGGTTTGGCACCTATCATGACGGCTCAGCCGAGGCGACGACGCGCACGCGGGCTTATAAAAAGCAGATGTATACCTAGCCGACCCGTAGGGCACGGGGGGTGATCCCGAATTCGGCTCGGAAGGCGCGGGTCAGGGCGCTGGGATCATCGTATCCGGCCCGCAGGGCGATCTCGCTGACAGTCAGGTCGGTTTCTGCCACCAGCTTCCGCGCTAAATTCAGGCGCAAGCGGCGATAGACCTGGGCCGGACCCGCACCCAGTTCGGATTGCATCCTTGTGGACAATGCCTTGTGCGAGCGTCCGACCTGTCGGGCGATATCCGTAATGGGCAGCGGAGTTTCAAGATTCTCCTGCATCAGCGCCAGAGCCTTGTTTACATAGCCGGTAGTCGCCCCAGCCCCTCCGGAATGCGACCGAGCGGAATCACGGGTCATGAACAACTGCGCGACTTCCAGTGCCAGTGCCTGCCCGTGGTCATGACCGATCAGATGCAACACAAGATCGAAAGCTGCCATGGCGCCGGAACAGGTAATGCGATTCCGGTCTAAGACATACCGCTCGCGCCGGGCGTCGATCTCGGGGAACCGCTCGGTAAAGCCGGTCAGCTCTTCCCAATGGATGGTGGCGCGATACCCGTCCAGCAGTCCGGCCAGCGCCAGCAGCCAGCTTCCGGTGTCCAGCCCAGCCAGAACGTCATAGCGATTTGCGGCGGATCGCAATCCGGTCAGCGTCGGCCAGCCGCCATGCGCGCGAAACCCATATGATGGCATCACCATCAATGTACCGCCGTGGGCAGATTGCAGTCTTGCGTGCGGCGTAACCTGCAACCCCGAGGATGATGTGACCGGCCCTTCTGTCAGCGACAGGAATTCCCAGTCATACAGTTTTCTTCCAGCCAGCGAATTGGCCGCGCGCAGGGGTTCGACCGTGTTGGCAAGGCAATGGTTTGAAAACCCATCAAAAAGCAGAACCCCGAATTGCTGCATCGCGGCAGGCGATTTTGTCCATCTTCGCATGTTTAACGTCTATTTCTGCACGATGAACTTTGCAACCCGGGCCACGATATCGCAAGCCCCAGATGTGGAGACCGCAGATGCAATATGGCCTGACCGACGAGCAAGAGATGATCGCCGCGACTGTTCGCAGTTTCGTCGAGAAAGAGATCTATCCACATGAAGAGCTGGTTGAACGTACCGGCGAGGTTCCGCAGGAAATAGCGGATGAGATCAAGCGCAAGACAATTGAATTGGGTTTCTATGCCTGCAATTTTCCCGAAAGCGTCGGATGTGCCGGGCTGAACCATCGGGAATTTGCACTGGTCGAGCGCGAACTGGGCCGGGGATCGATGGCCTTGAACCACTTCTTTGGCCGTCCGCAAAACATCCTGATGGCCTGCGAGGGCGAGCAAGTCGAACGCTATCTGATGCCCGCAGTTCGGGGCGAAAGGATGGATGCACTGGCGATGACCGAACCAGGTGCAGGTTCGGATGTGCGTGGTATGAAATGTGCCGCAGTTCGAGACGGCGGAGATTGGGTCGTCAACGGGACCAAACATTTCATCTCGGGCGCGGAGCATGCCGATTTCATCATCGTTTTCATCGCGACGGGTGAAGATCAGACGCCAAAAGGTCCAAAGAAACGGATCACAGCCTTTCTTGTGGATCGGGGCACGCCGGGATTCACCATCCGGGACGGGTATAAATCGGTCAGCCACCGGGGCTATAAGAACATGGTCCTGGATTTTGACGATTGTCGCCTGCCCGACAGTCAGGTGTTGGGCGAGGTCGATGGCGGGTTCGAGGTGATGAATACCTGGCTTTATGCCACCCGCATCACCGTGGCGACCATGTCGGTCGGACGCGCACGTCGCGCCTTTGACTATGCGCTGGACTATGCAGCCACGCGTGAACAATTCGGTCAGAAAATCGGCAAGTTCCAGGGCGTGTCATTCCAGATCGCCGATATGATCACCGAAATCGATGCCGCTGACCTGTTGACGCTGGCAGCGGCCGACCGGCTGGACAAGGGGCTGCCTGCAAACCGCGAGATTGCCTCGGCCAAGCTCTATGCGTCCGAAATGCTGTCGCGCGTGACCGATGCCGCGATTCAGGTGCATGGCGGCATGGGGCTGATGGACGATTACCCGCTGGAACGGTTCTGGCGCGATGCGCGTGTCGAACGCATCTGGGACGGTACCAGCGAGATTCAGCGTCACATCATCAGTCGTGAGCTGTTGCGGGCACTTGGCGCATGACAACGGCGCTGGCACGGGCGTTGAACCCCAGCTCCATTGCCGTGATCGGTGGTGGGGCTTGGTGCGCGTCAGTCATTCAACAGGCGCGCAAGTTCGGGTTTCAGGGCGATATCTGGCCGGTCCATCCCAAAGCCGCCGAGGTCGCCAGAGAGAGGGTGTTTGCACGGCTCGAAGATCTGCCCTCGGCCCCGGATGTGGCCTTTGTGGGCATCAATCGTCATGCAACAATCGAGGCGGTTCAGGCGCTGGCAGCGATCGGGGCAGGGGGCGCGGTTTGTTTCGCGTCGGGGTTCACCGAGGCGCGAGCCGAGGATGATCTGGGCGCCGATCTGCAGGACCAGTTGATTGCGGCCGCCGGCGAAATGCCTGTTCTGGGTCCCAACTGCTATGGTTTCGTCAACGGGCTGGATCAAGTCGCAGTCTGGCCGGATCAGCATGGGATGCAACCGGTGGAACGAGGCGTAGCGATCCTGACGCAAAGTTCGAATATTGCAATCAACATGACCATGCAACGCCGGGCCCTGCCCCTGGCGTTCATGCTGACCTGCGGGAATCAGGCGCAGACACATCAGGCTGACGTTGCCTCAACACTTCTGGACGACGACCGGATCACTGCTATCGGTGTTCATATCGAAGGGTTTGGCGATCTGCGAAAATGGGAGGCTTTGGCCGACAAGGCACGCAGACGGGGCGTATCGGTCGTTGCTTTGAAAATGGGCCGCTCGTCCCATGCGCAGGCGGCAACGATATCCCATACGGCGTCTTTGGCAGGTGGTGATGCGGGCGCGCAGGCTTTTTTGGACCGGTTGGGAATCGCACGGTTGGACGACATTCCCAGCTTTTTGGAATGTCTCAAGCTGTTGCATGTTACGGGGCGATTGCGCGGCAGCGGGTTGGGTACCATCAGCTGCTCGGGCGGTGAGGCCAGCCTAGCCGCAGATATGTCCGAGGGACGCGATCTGCATTTCCCGCCATTGACCAAGGTACAGCAAGCTGACCTGCGCGCAGCTTTGGGGCCCATGGTGGCGTTGGCGAACCCGCTGGACTACCACACCTATATATGGCGCGATACCGAAGCGATGACCCGCGCGTGGTCGGCGATGACCGGGCCGGAACAGGCCATTACCATTGCGATTGTGGACTATCCTCACACCGACGCATCGGATTGGGAATGTGCCACCCAAGCGGCGTTGAACTGCGCCGCCCAAACCGAGCGACCTTTTGCCGTTGCCGCGACCCTACCCGAACTTTTGCCAGAGGATGTGGCGCAGCGCCTGCTGGACGGCGGTGTGGTGCCCTTTGCCGGTCTGCATGAAGCCTTGGCTGCGGTTGAGGCCGCCGCGCGGCCGGTTGCGGCACCGGCTGATCCGGTACTGTTGCCCTCGCAGGCTGAGGCAGACCATGTCTTGACCGAAGCAGAGGCCAAACGGGCGCTGGCAGATCATGGTCTGCGGATTCCTCAATCCGTAGTGACGCGTCCGGACAAGGCTGCGCATGCTGCATCGAATCTGACCGCGCCTTTCGCGGTCAAGGGCGTCGGGCTTGCGCATAAATCCGAACACGGTGCGGTGCGCCTTGGCGTCGGCTTGGACGATCTGAGCGCGGTTGCGACCGAGCTTGGAACCGACGAAGTTCTGATCGAAGAGATGGCCCAAGGCGGTGTTGCCGAGTTATTGATCGGCGTCACCCGTGATCCGGCCCATGGCTATGTTCTGACGCTAGGGGCTGGAGGCGTGCTGACCGAAATTCTGCGCGACAGTGTTTCAGTGCTGATCCCGTCATCCCGGGACGTGGTCCGTCAGGCGCTGGGCAAGCTGAACTGTGCGCCGTTGCTTGCGGGGTATCGCGGTAAACCGGCGGCGGATACCGAGGCGATCCTGAATGCAGCCGAGGCTGTGCAAGCCTATGTTATTGCCAATGCAGCCCATGTCAGCGAAGTTGAAATCAATCCACTCATCTGCAATCCCGATGGCGCTGTGGCCGTGGATGCTCTGATCCGAAAGGCACGTATATGAACCCGGTTAAAACCATGCGCGATGGCGCGATTCTGCAGGTCACTCTGGACCGACCCAAGGCAAATGCCATTGATCTGGCCACCAGCCGGATCATGGGTGAAGTGTTCCGCGAATTCCGCGATGATCCTGAGTTGCGCGTGGCCATCCTGACCGGTGGTGGCGAAAAGTTCTTTTGCCCGGGGTGGGACCTGAAGGCCGCCGCGGACGGAGACGCCGTGGACGGAGATTATGGAGTCGGCGGTTTTGGCGGGCTGCAGGAATTACGGGATATGAACAAGCCTGTCATCGCCGCGGTGAACGGGATTGCCTGTGGTGGCGGGCTGGAACTGGCGCTGAGTGCGGATATGATCATCGCTGCAGAGCATGCCAGCTTTGCCCTGCCCGAAATCCGGTCGGGCACCGTGGCCGATGCGGCCAGTGTAAAGCTGCCAAAACGCATCCCCTACCATATCGCGATGGAACTGCTGCTGACTGGCCGCTGGTTCGATCCGGTTGAGGCAAAAGGGTGGGGCCTGATCAACGAGATCGTCCCAGGTGATCAGCTTTTAGACCGGGCATGGGAACTGGCCCGTTTACTGGCCAGCGGCCCCCCGCTGGTTTACGCGGCGATCAAAGAGATCGTGCGCGACGCCGAAGATTCCAAGTTTCAGGATGCCATGAACCGGATCACCGGGCGGCAGTTGCCGACGGTGGACATTCTATATGGTTCTGAAGACAACCTCGAAGGCGCGCGCGCCTTTGCCGAGAAACGCGACCCGGTCTGGAAAGGGCGCTGAGCGGGTTCAGATCTTCTCGAACATTGCGATAAGGGCGGTATCGTCCCGGTTGGGCCCGGCAGCCAGGTCGCCGTAGATTCGAACTTCGGGCAGGGACAGGTTTTGTATCTGCCCATGGGCAAGCTGGTGCAGTGCGTCAGCAAATCCCAGAGATTCGTAGTGTTTCGCGTTAATCGACAGAGCGAATTGCGCGCCTGTCCGGGCCACGTTCAACAGCGCGGGCAGGGCCTCGGGGCCGAGATGGCCATGGGTAAATGTGCCCGAGGACACAATGCCCGAATAGCTGTCGCGCGGCACCGGGATGCCCTGGTTCAGGTCAGCCTCAATCGCGTCGCGGTAGATGTCTTTGCGCAGGGCCTGATCCAGCATCTCGGCGCTGATATCGGTGGCGTCGATTGGGCCAACGCCCAACCCGGCCAGTACCGCACCGCAAAGCCCGGTGCCTGCACCGACATCCAAAACCGGACCCTGTCCCCCGGCGCTGACAAAGGCGCGGGCGGTGTGGATATGCAACTGATAGTCCTCGCGCGCCGCAAAACCGTCATCATAGTCGCCAGCCCATTCGGCATAAAGCCGTTTGTGGTCCTCGGGGCTGTCTAGCGCATAAGCTGCATGCAGGTCGGGCGATTTTGTACGCATGACTCATGAAAGGCGTATGTGGGGATTCGAATCAAGTATCCAGTGGCGGGTGCTTGCATCTTGGACCATTGGCGATCATCAAGAAGGATATGGTTAAGACACTCTTTTCATTCGGTCACGGATATTCGGCGCAGGCCCTGTCGCGGCATCTTGAACCGGCGGGTTGGCGCGTATTCGGAACTACGCGCGATCCGGCGCAATCGGGTGCGGTCCGCGCATCCGGTGCCGAACCGGTGATCTGGCCCGGTCAGAAGGTTGATTTGGACGGGGTAACACATCTGTTGATTTCGACCGCGCCGAATGCGGGCGGAGATCCGGTGCTGGCGGCGCTTGGCGACAAAATCGCTGACCGCGCAGGTCAGTTCGATTGGGTCGGATACCTTTCCACAACCGCAGTCTATGGGGACCACAAAGGCGGTTGGGTGGACGAGGCGACCCTTCCTTCACCAATGGCCGAGCGCGGCAGGTGGCGCGTCCGGGCCGAGACACAATGGCAAGACATTACGGGCCTGCCCGTCCACATCTTTCGCCTTGCCGGGATATATGGCCCCGGGCGCGGCCCATTTTCCAAACTTAAACGGGTGGGAATGCGCCGCATAATCAAACCGGGGCAGGTGTTCTCGCGCATCCATGTGGCGGACATCTCGCAGGTGCTTGCGGCGTCGATGGCATCGCCGAACCCAGGTGCGATTTACAATGTCTGTGACGATGAGCCGGTGCCGCCACAGGATGTCATCGCCTATGCGGCTGAACTGCAAGGCCTGCCTCTGCCCGCTGCGGTTCCGTTCGACCAGGCCGATATGTCCCCGATGGCCCGAAGTTTCTATAATGAAAACAAGCGGGTCAGGAATGACCGGATCAAGGATGAACTGGGTATCCGGCTTTTGTATCCGGATTACCGCGCTGGACTGCAGGCCCTGATGAAGGACGGCTGAGCCATTATCGGGCGGTGGCTTTGATCAGGTCCGCGGCTTTCTCGGCGATCATGATGGTTGGGGCGTTGGTGTTTCCCGAAACCAGAGTAGGCATGACCGATGCATCGACCACGCGCAGCCCCTCGATCCCGCGCACACGCAGTTCGGGGTCAACCACGGCCATCGCATCCACACCCATTTTGCAGGTTCCGACCGGGTGATAGATCGTATCTGCGCGAGCGCGAATATGGTGCTCCCAATCCGCATCGGTTTGAGCGTCATCTATGCCGTACATCGCTTTGTGCCGGAATCTACTGAAGGCCGGCGCGTGCAGAATGTCTTTGGTTATACGCGCGCCCTTGATCAGCGTGTCCAGATCGCGGTCATCGGACAGGTAAGCCGGATCAATGGCCGGAGCGGCAAAGGGATCGGCGCTGTGCAGCCCGACCGTGCCACGGCTTTCGGGGCGCAATTTGCACACATGGCAGCCGAACCCATAGCCATAATGCAGCTTCCTTGCATGATCATCGGCCAAGGAAATGACAAAGTGCAGCTGGATGTCGGGGCGATCCAAAGCCGGGGAGGTTTTCAGAAACGCGGCGCCCTCGGCAAATGGCGTGGCCGCCATCGACTTACCGGTCTTACGCCAGCGCCAAATATGTCCTGCCAAATTCAATGCGGCAGCGGCACCGATGCCGAATGTGTTGGTGTCCCGGGTTTTATAGAGCAGCGTGAAATCCAGATGGTCCTGCAGGTTCTTGCCAACGCCCGGCAGGTCGTGCCGTACCTCGATCCCATGTTTGACCAGATCATCAGCGGCACCAATCCCGGATAGCTGCAACAACTGCGGAGTTTGAAGTGCACCGGCGCAAACCAGAACCTCGCGCCTGGCGGAGACAGTGATATCCGCACCTTTGGCCTTTTTCCTGTACACCACGCCGGTGGCCCGCTTTCCTTCAAAGGTCAGCTCTTTGGCATGGGCGTCAGTAATGACCGTCAGGTTCGGGCGGTCCATGACCGGAAAGACATAGGCCGCCGCTGCCGAGCATCGCTCGCCATTCTTCGACGGGTCGTGAAACTGTGTGACCTGATACAAACCAACGCCCTCGTTATCGCCGCGGTTGAAGTCCCGGCTTCGGCGGTGCTGCATCTGTTCGGCGGCCTCGATAAAGGCAAGTGTGATCGGGCGCGGCTGTTTCTGGTTTGACACGTGCAGAGGGCCGCTGTCGCCGTGATGGTCGTCGGCGCCATCTTCGTTATGTTCGGACATCTTGAAATAGGGAAGGACGCTGTCCCAGTCCCAACCGGCACAGCCCAGTTCAGCCCAGCCATCATAGTCCTGACGCTGACCCCGGACGTACAACATTGCGTTAATCGCGCTGGACCCACCCACCGTTTTGCCGCGCGGCTGATATCCTTTGCGGCCGTTCAGCCCCGGTTGGGCCACGGTTTCAAATGCCCAGTTGTTGATTTTCGGCCGCCCCGGCAGCGAGGCCACTGTTGCCGCGGGCAATCTGGTAAGCATGCCGTTGCCGCCGTTTCCGGCTTCAAGAAGGCAGACACGTATTCCAGGATCTTCGCTCAGACGACCGGCAAGAACCGAACCGGCGGATCCTGCGCCGACAATTACATAATCAAATTGCATTCAGACTCCAAAAATTTTCGGAACCGGCAGTCAAATACGCCGGTCAATCTGTATTAGGCGCGGATCCGAACAAAAGAACCCGCGCTCATGTCGTTCATAAAGACAGTGGTCGCATACGGATGAAAAACAAGGGCTGTGGTCTATATGTGACCCAAGGTTATTCAGGGATTTGAAAATTGCTCCGATTGCACGGGATCCGGGGATGTTCTCTTCATAATTATTTCCTATGGTTTTCATCATTAAACAAAACTTTTATGCATGAATGCAATTTGCTATTTCTGACTAGGTCAGGACTTCAGGAATACCGATACCCTTGCCAGATGCTCAGCGTATTTGGATGGGGAAGACGTGTCTTGAATCTGTGTTCTTGATTACCACGAATTTCACTGCGCAAGATCGCCGGATATTAGCTAGGATTGGAGACCGATATGGACGGAAGTGATAACCCCAAAGCAGGCGGATGCCCTGTGATGCACGGCGCTGGAACCCGTTCCAACCGGGATTGGTGGCCGAACCAGCTAAACCTGTCGATCCTGCACCAGCACGGAGCGGCTTCGAACCCTCTGGGTTCGGATTTCGACTATGCCGAAGAGTTCAAAAAGCTGGATATGAAGGCGCTGAAAGAAGACCTATATGCGCTGATGACCGATTCACAGGAGTGGTGGCCGGCGGATTATGGCCATTACGGCGGTCTGTTCATTCGGATGGCCTGGCATAGTGCAGGCACCTACCGGACGGCAGATGGCCGTGGCGGGGCCTCGACCGGGAACCAGCGTTTTGCGCCGCTCAACAGTTGGCCGGACAACGGTAACCTCGACAAGGCGCGTCGTCTGCTGTGGCCGATCAAGCAAAAATACGGAAACCAGATTTCCTGGGCTGATCTGATGATCCTGGCAGGTAACTGCGCCATCGAATCCATGGGTGGCAAAACCTTTGGTTTTGCCGGCGGCCGTGCCGATATCTGGGCCCCCGAAGAAGACATCTATTGGGGAACCGAGACAGAATGGCTGGCCCCGACCGACAATCCGCAGAGCCGGTATTCCGGTGAGCGCGATCTGGAAAACCCTCTGGCCGCAGTGCAGATGGGCCTGATCTATGTAAACCCTGAAGGTCCGGACGGAGAGCCCAACGTTCTGGCTTCGGGTCGTGACATCCGCGACACTTTTGGCCGGATGGCAATGAATGACGAGGAAACCGTTGCTCTGGTTGCTGGTGGTCACACTTTCGGCAAGGCGCATGGCGCGGGCGATCCCGATCTGGTCGGCCCCGAACCCGAAGCCGCCCCGATCGAAGAGATGGGCTTTGGTTGGATCAACAAGTTTGGGTCCGGCAAGGGTGACGATACCACGACATCAGGGATCGAAGGCGCCTGGACCGCAAATCCGATCCAATGGGATAACGGCTATTTCGACCTGCTGTTCGGATATGACTGGAACCTGACCAAAAGCCCCTCGGGCGCGTGGATTTGGGAACCGGTGAATGTCAAAGAAGAAGACATGGCCCCGGCGGCGCATGACGCGTCGAAGAAGGTCAAAACCATGATGACCACCGCCGACATGGCGATGCGCATGGACCCGATCTATGGTCCGATCTCAAAGCGTTTTCACGAGAACCCGGAAGAATTCGCTGACGCTTTCGCCCGCGCATGGTTCAAACTGACCCACCGCGACATGGGCCCGCGTTCGAATTACATCGGCGAGGAATTTCCGGCCGAGGAACTGCTGTGGCAAGACAATGTCCCCGCCGTGGATCACGAGCTGATCGGTGACGCGGATGTGGCCGAGCTGAAGGCTAAGATCGCGGCCACTGGCCTCTCGGTGTCCGAGCTGGTTTCGACCGCATGGGCTTCGGCCTCGACCTTCCGCGGCTCGGACAAGCGCGGCGGTGCCAATGGCGCACGTATCCGTCTTGCTCCGCAGAAAGACTGGGACGCGAACGAACCGATGAAGCTGGCCAAGGCACTGACCGCGCTTGAGGGCGTTCAGGCGGTGTTCAACGGCGCACAATCCGGGGGCAAGAAAGTGTCTCTGGCCGACGTGATCGTTCTGGCCGGTAATGTGGGTGTCGAACAGGCCGCCAAGGCCGGCGGTCAGGAGGTTGAGGTTCCGTTCACCCCGGGCCGTACCGATGCGACGCAAGATCAAACCGATGTGGACAGCTTTGCCGTGCTCGAGCCCGAGGCCGACGGCTTCCGCAACTATCAGAAGACGGATTATTCGGTTTCGCCCGAAGAGCTTCTGGTCGACAAAGCCCAGCTGCTGACGCTGTCGGCGCCTGAAATGACCGCGCTGGTTGGCGGTCTGCGCGTGATCGGCGCCAATTTTGGTGACACCAAGCATGGTGTGTTGACCGACCGCGTCGGCACGCTCAGCACCGACTTCTTCACCAACCTGCTGGACATGGGCACCGAATGGAAACCCGCGGGCAAAGGCGTCTATGAAGGTCGGGACCGCGCCAGCGGTGAGGTCAAGTGGACCGGTACCCGCGTCGATCTGGTCTTCGGCTCCAACTCGCAGCTGCGGGCTCTGGTCGAGGTCTACGGTCAGGCAGGCGCAGAAGGCAAATTTGTCTGCGACTTCGTCTCGGCCTGGAACAAGGTCATGAATGCAGACAGGTTCGATCTGAAGTAAGCCTGTGACCTTCGCAGAATTTGCGCCGTCCGAGGAGACTCGGGCGGCGTTTCCTTGCCCCGGTTCCGGGCGCATACCCAGCAATGGGTACGATTCCGCCCAGGGGCTGTTCTTTCCGCTGTTCCATGCGGTCCGTTACCGACTCGGAAGAGAGAATTATTAAGCTAACATTTTGTTTTTATTAACATAGAGAAGTTTCTGTTAAGAAATGCAAAGTTTTTTCAGATTGGGGGTTGCAGGTCCCAGACCTAATCCGTAAATACCCCTTCACCGGCGCTGCTGAGGCGCTTGTGACACACTGGAGAGACGGTGGGACGGGCTGGAGAGACGGCCGGACGC
>NZ_JBXWPF010000023.1:0-67581 GCF_059611265.1 Ruegeria sp. CDSA241 | reverse complement strand
CAGGTGCCCGAAGGTCTTCCTCTCAGCAATCGCCATCGCAGCTCTCGTCATCTATTGGCTATGAGTCCTGACCCTAGCGGACAAAACGGCCATTCGGTCAAACCATAGCGGGCAAATTGGGTCGAATTGAATCAAGGGCAATTATTTCATCGATTAATTAGATTTCCCAAAATCGATCCTTCCCGAACCATTGCTACTTAAGTCGAAAATTGCATTCAATCTACACCTGCACGCGGCAACAAAGCGTCGCCGCCAATCGAAATTTACTCGGCTGGTGACCAATTTGGGCCGGGATCATAGGTCGATATCTCAGCTGTTATTTCAAGCGTATCCGGCCCAAAGTCCGCTTCGAACACGGTGCCGTTTTCACCCACGAGAAAAGAATGGATACCCGTTTCTCCGTAGTCCGCAGGCACCGCAAGCAAGGCGTGACCCGCCACGAACCGATCGCCGACAAAATAGGAATAGGCACCACCCGGAGCATTTGGTCCCTGCCCCTGCAAAATTGCGAAGTAGTAACCGAGGAAAGGTTCGGGTTCGAAATCATCCGCACCGTCGCTCCACCCCGAGGCGGTGGCGCGGGCAAGGGCTTCACCGACAAAACTGTCTTCTTCTGGCCAGAAGAGGCCGTTTCGTGCGCCGGGATCCGATATGATCGTTTGGGCAAATTCCATGACGCCATCGCCATTGTGGTCCACAAGACGAAACGCCGCCTGAAGATCAACATAGGCCTCAAGCGTTTCGATTACTTCCAATTCATTCAGTCCGATTTCACGGGCGGAAAGCTCCTCTACCCCGGCTTCTAAATCAAACTTCCAACCATTCTCAGCTTTCAGAATTGGGATCGGAAAGGGCCAACTATCTTCGCCAAGCAGAAGAAAAACCCCATCATCCTCGGGCTGAAAGCGGTATCCTTCAGCATACATGCCAAGCACTTCCTGCCTTCTTTGCTGATCTTCCACCGGATCACCCGTTCCGATTAGATCTTCTGCCTCTGGTCCGAAAATCTCGAGCAGCTTGTTCTGATCATCGGCCCTTAACGCTTCGACAAAAGCGTCCAGCGCGGTTTGCGGAGTTTCGAACAGGGCACCGTCGGAAAACGCCGGTCCTGTAGCCACTGCGATCACTAAAATAGAAAAAACCGATTTACGCATGTTACCGCCTCCCCTTGCCTTTGGCAGCATGTCCCCGTTTGGACGCCTTGTGAGCTTTGCCGCCTGAAGATTTTTTCTTCATAGCATTACCTTTGGACGCAGCGGGTTTTTGCTGAGCCGTGGCCTTTTTTACCTGAGGTTTCTTAGCTGCTTGCGGTTTCTTTTTGACAGGCTTCTTCGCCGCATCTGGCCGTTTAGTCCGATCGATGGCCTGCTGCTTGGCAGCAGCCTTGTCCCGATCAACGTTACCGCGATTCACCTGCGGCAAGGACTTGCCCCCACTACCTCGATTGGCCAGAGCACCGCTCGCGATAGCCCCCGCCCCTGCACCAGCTGCAACTGCTGCCGCGCCTCCCCTGCTAATGTCTGCAGCACCGGATTCACGGCTCAGTTTTGCGCGGAGTTCGTCCGTGCGACCCTCGGGGCGGTTGACAGGCAGGTCGCCGCGACCACCTTCCGGCCTTTTGTGATCAGCGATCTTGTCCCGGGCTTCCTTTTTTCGGTCAGGATCGGGTTTCCATCCGATATCAGTTCGGTCACCAAGATCTATATCGTTACCGATATTGACGTTGCCGTCGACGTCTATGTCGATGTCCGGGTTTCTGTATATCGGGCCACCGCCCCATCCGCCGCAATTCCGGCACCCCCAATAGTCATACCAATCGTCGTCATCGTCGAAAATCTCGTCGATCAGCGCCACGGTGCCAAATGTCAGCAAGGCCGCGCCCACTACGTCCCCGGTCGACGGGCCGGTATAGACAGTCTCGGGATTATATTGCGGGACGTACACTGTTTCGGGTTGTGTCGGAGTAATTACAACCGTTTCTTCATCAGATACCTCGACAGTTTGCTCGGGCCCGGAAACAAGAGCTCCGCTGTCAATTGCCTGATCCCGCATTACCTGCACCGCATCCAGTACATCGTCGGACTGGGCCAGCATGGCGGTGCCGACTGTCTCGGTCCAATCGATGTGGGTGGCCATTTGACCGACGACTTCGGGGAACGCCGTGGCCAATACACTTACAGACGGATCCCAGCCCATAGCTTCGATTTCCGGCTCGAGCTCTACGGGGTCGCGGTCGGCGTTATCCAACAAATATCGTTCTGCCTTAACAATCTCCAGTGGCTGAGTGGCCGCAACAAATATCTGTATGAGTAGAGTGTCGGGAAAAAGAGCCACCGGGGCGACCAAAGTTTGCAACTCAGCATCAGATAGAAGATCGGATGAAGTCTCAGACGTAACTTCCGTTGCAACAGTATCGGACGCCTCTTGTGCAAACAGGGCGTTAGATGCGCTTAAACTGAGAGCAAATATTATATATCTAAACATATTGCGATCCTTCAATTTATCGAAGGATCGCCTAAGACCGTGATTCTGGCAACTGGCCTGCCAAATGGAGGATCATTTAGTAAAACACGGTCATTGGTCAAGCTGGCTTGAGCCGTCAATTTACTTACAAGGCCAGCTTCTATTGCGCAGGGCGATTAACTCCCGACAAAACTGTTTTGCGCGACAAGCTTCAGGGATTAATGGGGGCGAAAACATACAGAGCTTTTAGTGCTTCGCTCGGCTCCACCCCCGGCAAAGCGAGACGAAATATCTCTTCCATTGTGCCCTGAGCATACATTTCTGACAGAATACTATCGACAACGAGTCGAAAGTTATCGTCACCCCTCGCGATGGCCAATCCTTGCTTTTCTATCGTCAGTATTTCCTGGGATAGTTTGAATTTGCCCTTTAGTCCCGCAGCAATGTAGTTGACCAGCAAAATCGACTGATCTGCAAAATAGGCGTCAATTTCACCGTCTCGAAGTGCTTTGATACCGTCTGGGTGTGAAGCGAACCGCACCATTTCTGCGTCGATACCTGCAGCTTCAAATGAATTCAGAACGGACGCCTCTGTTGTTGTGCTGCTTCTCATTCCAACCTTCTTTCCCGCGAGTGCACCCATGGTGCCTTCAGCCTCGATTGGTAACAATATGGACGTGCCATCGACATAAGTTGGAATTGAGAAATCAACAATTTCGCGTCGGGAAAGTGTAATCGACGCTGCCCCGCAGAGCATATCCACCTCTCCGGAAGCAACTTTGTCGAAACGATCCTTAGAGTCGACCGGAATGAACTGAACATTCAAATCCTTCAATTCCAGTTTCTGCGCAATTACCTTCGCTACTTGATCGCAAATCAACGGCGACAGACCAAACGGGCGACCTTGGTCGTTAATGTAAGACAACGGAGCAGCATCTGTTCGAAAACCAAATCGGATTTCGTTGTTTTTTGTTATCCTGTCGATTGTTTGGGCAACCGCGCCGGTTGTGAATAGAACCGTCACAATAAGTATAGAAAGCAAGCGCATGGTTTTTCCCTCTTTAGTGGCGTAACACCCTTGTGGAGGTGAAAAGCACCCTGTGTCGAGAGTAAAACACATTGTGTCGCCTAGGAGTCGGTTTGTTGATGAGAGGTGCTGGCATGGCGACGAATCGAAAGCATACCCTCGCAATATTGGCAGATGCCCGAATGCATCTGCTCCTTCTCAGGGCTTAACGCGAGAGAAAAGTCTTGTGGGCAGAGCTTATGCTCGAAGTTTCAAAGGACCCGCGTCAACTGCAAGTCGTTGCGACAACACAACACCGCACCAGTATATTTTCGTGGTGCAAACTGTTGACCTTCGCCGTGACGCTGTACGGTAGGGTTGATATTCAACGGTGAGGTTGAGCGAAGGGTAATGGGAATAGAACTACAATGGAGTTTGGCGGAACTTGGGGCGCGTAAAACCGTACCTTTTGCCTTTGTGTGTTTGCTGTTCTTCGCATCCTGTGCAACCACGAACCCAGAACTTTTGAAGTCCGAGTTGAACGCTCGACCCAGTGCACAGAATGCGTCGCCAAGCGACTACGCCGGGGAAGTACAATTTAGCATCTCAAACAAGATTCCCGCTCGTGGGAAAAACCTACCTTACACATTTAACGCGGGCATCAGCAGTGTTACGTCAACGCGCCTAGGTTTCCGGGGGCTCTTAGATCTGCGAGAAATCCAAGTCCAAGCGCCCGCGCTTCTGTCGGGTAGTCTGGAACAAAGTTGCTCTTTGAATGTTGACTTTGAACTCGACGACGCCCGCGCCAGCGGTGATCTCATTGAACTCGTTGGCTCAGTGGACGTCGAGCTTTATCGTTGTCGAAACGAAGAATCCGAGGGAACCAACGGGCGTGGAGTACGCTTTATCTCGACGACTGTTGGGATCGCCGCAGCGGCACGCGCCAATGTTCAAGATCAATGCGTTCACTTTGATCTTGCCGACGTCGTGCTTCAACCTACCGGGTTTGTCGGCGGGTTGGTTAACCTAATTGGCCTCACAGAGCGCGTCGAGGAGGTCGTTCTCACCAAGGCAAAGGAGTTCACCGAAGAGAATGTGATTTGTCCGGAGATGCCTTCGGAGCTTTCTTCGTTGAATCCGGTTTTCGACGCCGGCGGTACACGAGAAATTGGTGACGGTGGCATCGGTGTTGCGTTGAGCGGCTCAATCGACACCAGTGCGATGACGATGATGGAACTCCTGGCGGTTATGCAATCTCGCGGTATTGTTGGGGGGGCAGGATGATGGATCGGATCTTTCTTCTGATACTAGCTACTGCCGGGCTTTTCGGATCCGCGCTGCTGGCTGAAGAGGTTACCTTCGAAGCAAACGGGGACGTCAAGCTAGGAGATCGTGAGTTTCCCGTTGATCTGGCATTGAGACTAAAAGATGTGAACGCGACAAGGATCTCAATCGAAAGTGTCGTAGACCTTCGCCGGGCAAAAGAAATACTTGTAGAGGAACTCAAACGAGCCGCGTTTGTAGATGTCTGCAACGCACTGATCGGTGTGACCGAAGCAACGGCCCGTGCCGACGATACAGTGATTTCGCTAAGTGGGAGGATCGAAGCAGAGCTTTTCCGATGCGAAAGCCGCAGCGACGGTGGATCTATACGCGGCGAGAACACTTTCGCTGGTGGCTTGACGGTGGGTGCTTCCGCTTCGGCCGAATTCAAAGATGACTGCCTTTTTTTCCGTTTGGATGACCTGAGACTTGCTCCGGATCAACTCACCGAGTCGTCCGATGCAAAGGGCAATGTCGAAAAGGTTCGGCAGGTATTCATCGAGACCGCGAACGCAATACTTCAAAGAAACCCGGTATGCCCAGAACTACCTCCCGAACTTGTCTCTCTCTCACCAACTTACGACGCCGGTGGCACACGGGAGTTAGGGGAAGGTGGCGTCGGACTGTTCTTCCGAGGTTCAATCGAAACGAGTACTGAGGCAATTATTGACATCCTTCAGGTACTCCAGTCGAAGAAGGTGCTTCCACCTCCGCCCCGCTGAACCTAGCCAACGGCTTAGTGCGGTAGATAGAATCTAATTATTTCGAAGAACAAGAACGAGTCGTAGAAATATGCATTTAACGTAGCATCATTCGTGCAATAGATGAGGTCGAAAATGACCCGTTTTGCATCTATTCTTACCATTTTGCTTGCTTTTTGCGCCCATGCCGAGGACATCCCGAGCACTCAACGCGGCGACAGGCAGTATTCACTTTATCCACGGCAGAGCTTTCCCAATCAGGTCTTTTTTGGCGACACTCATTTGCATACGTCCTACTCTGCAGATGCCGGAATGATCGGCAATGTGCTAGGCCCTGATGAAGCGTACCGCTTTGCCAAGGACGAGGTGGTGATATCCAGCACCGGTGTCGAAGCTAGGCTGCGTTGACCATTGTACTTTTTGGTGGTTGCCGATCACGCTGAGAACTTGGGTCTCGCGCCGCTGTTGGCAGCGAAAGACGCCACGCTTCTCATGACTGAGTTTGGGCAACAACTTAACGCCGCCGTTGAACCCACTGCGGATCCGGTCCGCTTCGAAGAAGTCGTGGACGGCATCGGTGGGGACGAGAAGGTTGCCCAATATGCATGGCAAACTTCGGCGTCGGGAATGGCGGCGGTTTGGGCAAGAGAAAACACACGCGAGGCCATTTGGCACGCTCTTGCTCGGAAAGAAGTCTACGCAACCACAGGTCCGCGCATGCGCGTTCGCGTTTTTGCCGGATACGATTTTGAAGAAACGGACCTGCCGCGTGCAGATTTTGCCGCGTATGGATATGAAAGAGGCGTCCCGATGGAGCCAATCTAGACCGCATTCAAATCGTCAAAGGGTGGTTAAATAGCGACGGGACAACTTCGGAACATGTTTACGATTTATCTTGCGGCGGGCGCGAACTAGTGAACGCGAAGTGTGACGGGCCCGTTGGCGACACCGTTGACGTTGAGAGTGCAACTTGGACAAACGATATTGGTCAGGCAATTCTATCCGAGTATTGGAAAGACCCCGATTACGATCCGGAACAAAGCTCTTTCTACTATGCCAGAGTGTTGGCAATACTAACGCCACGTTGGACAACATACGATGCCAAAGTGCTCGGAACGGAGATCCCTGACGAAGCCCCACGGTCGATACAAGAGAGGCATACACATCGTCAATCTGGCAGGAACGATTATTATAAGGCTGAAACCAGAATTTACTTAGTCCGCTTTGGGCTCAAACTACCCCTTCAACGCTTCTGCATGAACAATTGGCTTTCGGTCACGTTTACCCAAACCCCTTCAGGCGATATCCGTGTGCCATAGACCAGTTTCTCGACACCCCTAGCTTGCGCCGCCTCGAACGCCGCTGCATAGGTCGGGTCGATATCTGCGGCCAATGCAATTCGCTCACAATCAGTGCGCTGGACCAGATACAGCAGGATTGCGCGATGCCCCTGGTCCACCATAGCTGTCAGTTCCCCTAGATGTTTGGTTCCGCGCGCTGTGACGCTGTCGGGGAATTCGGCCAGACCAAGTTCGCGAGACAGGGTCACGCATTTGACCTCGACATAAGCGTCCTGAAGGCTTGGCTGGGTCAGCAGGAAATCAACGCGGCTGTTCTCGCCGTATTTCACCTCGGGGCGCACAGTTTCATACATTGCCAGTTCGGGGATCTCCCGCGCGATCAATGCCGCGCGCAACGCCCGGTTCGGGACGGATGTATCTACGCCGGTGAAATGCCCGTTTTCGTGATCGACCAGCCGCCAGCCATATTTCAGCTTTTTCTTCGGGTCGTCATTGGGCTCCAACCATATTTTCTCGCCCGGTTCGGCCAGTCCCATCATCGAGCCGGGATTGGCGCAATGCGCTGTCACCTCGCGCCCGTCCTCAAGCCTGCAATCGGCCAGAAAGCGTTTATAGCGGCGGATCAGGTGGGCGGGGACAAGAGGGGTTTCAAATCGCATGCTTCAGGGCCTATACCTGCGGAAAGGGTCGATCAAGGGGGCGCAGGCCATGCAAAATCCAACCGCAGCCATGCTGGTGATCGGGGATGAAATCCTGTCGGGTCGCACCCGCGATGCAAACATGCATTATCTCGCGCAGGAGCTGACCAAGCAGGGGATCGACCTGAAAGAGGTCCGTGTGGTCAGCGATGACGCCGCTACAATCGAAGCCGCCGTTCAGGCGTTGTCGGCAAAGTTTGATCATGTCTTCACCAGCGGCGGGATTGGACCGACCCATGATGATATCACCGCCGATTGCATCGCCCGTGCCTTTGGCGCGCATATCGACATCCGCGACGATGCCCGCGCTTTGCTTGAAGCGCATTACGAGAAATCCGGGCTGGAACTGAACGCTGCCCGTTTGCGCATGGCGCGCATCCCTGATGGTGCCGCGCTGATCGACAATCCGGTTTCGACTGCGCCAGGCTTTACCATCGGCAATGTTCATGTGATGGCTGGGGTGCCCTCGGTCTTTCAGGCGATGGTGGCGAGTGTATTGCCGGGTCTGACCGGCGGTGTTCCTCTGCTGTCCCAAACCTTGCGGGTGGATCGCGGCGAAGGCGATATCGCCGCTCCCCTTGCGGCACTCGCAGCGGATTTTCAGGATCTGTCCATCGGGTGTTATCCGTTTCAGATCAATGGTGTGTTCGGTGCCAACGTTGTCATTCGCGGAACCGAAGGTGCCCGGATCGACGCGGCCTCAACCCGGTTGGCGAAAGAGCTTGGTCTGTGAGCGTTACCTGGCCTGACGTCGTCGAGGGTACATGGCCATCTGCGCAGCGCCAAAAGCTGGGGCCGTTTCTGGTGCGTCAGGGTCTGGGCGGCGGATCGCGGGTAAGTGCGGCCAATGCGCTGGGGCCTGCCTCGGATGAGGATATTGCGGCGGCCGAGGTCGCGATGCAGGCACTGGGACAAAAGCGCATCTTTTGCCTGTGGCCAGGGGACGAGGCGCTGGATGCGCAGCTTGAAGGCCGGGGCTATTCCGTGTTGGATCCGGTCAATATTTACACCTGCCCGGTTGAGCATCTGACTGATCTTCCGCTCCCCCGCGTAACGGTGTTCTCGATATGGGAGCCGCTGGCAATCATGCGTGAGATCTGGGCCGAGGGCGGGATTGGCCCAGAGCGGCTGGCCGTGATGGCGCGAGCCCCGGGTCCCAAGACCGGCCTGCTGCTTCGCCATAGTGACCAACCTGCTGGTACCGGGTTTGTTGCGATGCACGGGGACGTGGCCATGGTCCACGCACTTGAGATTTTGCCCGCTCATCGCCGTCAGGGCCTGGGCCAATGGGCGATGCGCGCGGCTGCGCTCTGGGCACAGGATCAGGGCGCCGGGACGCTCAGCGTGATTTGCACCAAGGCGAATGCGGGTGCCAATGGCCTTTATCGCGCACTTGGGATGGAGCTTGCCGGAGAATACCATTACCGTCAGCTGGCTGAAGGAGAGAACCCAAAGTGACCGATCTTACCCCACCCACCGCGCTGAACCTTCCGATGGTGGATCCGCTACCGCCGGAGACACAGAAATATTTCGACATTTGCGTCGAAAAGCTGGGTTTTGTGCCCAACGTTCTGCGGGCCTATGCCTTTGACATCGACAAGCTGAACGCGTTTACCGCGATGTATAATGATCTGATGCTGGCGGATAGTGGGTTGTCCAAGCTTGAACGCGAGATGATCGCAGTGGTCGTGTCGGCAATAAACAAGTGTTTCTATTGCCTTGTCGCACATGGGGCGGCTGTCAGGCAGTTGTCGGGTGATCCGCAACTAGGCGAAATGCTGGTCATGAACTACCGGGTTGCGCCTTTGGATCAGCGGCAGCGTGCCATGCTGGATTTCGCGGCCAAAATGACCACCGAAAGCACCAAGATCGAAGAGCCCGACCGAAAAATTCTGCGGGTTGCTGGGTTTAGCGACCGCGATATCTGGGACATTGCCAACGTGACCGGCTTTTTCAACATGTCGAACCGTGTTGCAAGCGCGACTGCGATGTCCCCCAACCCCGAGTATCACGCCCAATCAAGATGATCCGCCGTCTCGTTATATTCCTGTTGCTCATGGCATCGCCTGTTGTCGGGCAGGAGCTGACGCTTCCTTCGGGTACGCGATTGGTCAGCGACCGCACAAGCCCGTTGGACAGTTATGACCTGCCCACTGGCCCCTATACCGACGGGACGGTACCGGCGCGCCGGGTTGAAGGACGTGTCGAGCGCTATACCTGGCGGCTGCAGGCCGGGGCGAGCACTACTTTACAGCTGCTGGCCCCTCTGAGGGAGCAGATCAAAGCCCAGGGGTTTGAGGTTCTCTTTGACTGCGAAGCCCGCAGCTGCGGCGGCTTCGATTTTCGCTTTGGAACCGAAGTTGTCCCCACGCCTGACATGTATGTGGCTATCCAGGACTATCGCTTTTTGTCCGCTGCCAAGGGCGACGAAGTCCTGAGCCTTTTGGTCAGCCGAAACCCGCCCGATGGCTATGTGCAGATGATCCGCGTGTCACCTGAGGGGGCCGAGGCCGCGCCTCCGCTGGTGATCGAAGAAGAGGTCGATCAGGCGCAGGGGCTGTTGGCAGAGCTTGCCCAAGAGGGCCACGTGATTCTGGGCGATCTGCATTTCCGCACGGGCGAAATAACCCTGGGTGAGGGGCCTTTCGGCTCTCTGAATGAGATTGCGCAGTATTTGTCGGACAATCCCGGAACGCGGCTGGCTCTGGTCGGGCACACGGATGATACCGGCGCACTCGAGGCCAATATTTCGGTCAGCACGGGCCGGGCGCAAACCGTGCGCGCCCGGCTGATCGAGAAATACGGCGTGGCCGCCGACCGGGTCGAGGCGCGGGGGATTGGTTATCTGGCCCCGATCACCTCGAATGCAACGCCCGAAGGTCGCGAACTCAACCGCCGGGTCGAGGCGGTTCTGCTGATCAACTGATCCCTACATCACCCACCACAGGTACAGCGGCAGCCCGATCGTGATGTTGAACGGGAAGGACACACCCAGCGACAGGGTCAGATAAATCCCGGCCTCGGCCTTTGGCAGCGCGATCTTCATCGCCGCGGGCACAGCGATATACGAGGCGGATGCAGACAGGACCATGAACAGGAACAGGCTGCCTTCGGGCAGGCCGATCACCGCCCCGACCACCCAGGCCATCGCAGCGCCGATCAGGGGCATCAGCATTCCAAAGGCAAACAGACCCAGCGAGAGCTTGTCGCGGTTCTTGATCAGGCTGCGCCCTGCGGAAATGCCCATATCCAGAAGGAAAAGGCACAGGATGCCGGTGAAGGGTGTGACGATGAAGGGCGCAATCATCTGCATCCCTTCGCCACCCGTAATAGCGCCAATTAGAAAGGCCCCGGTCAACAGGACAATCGACCCGTTTGCCAACAGATCGCGCCACAGCCCATTGTCATTGACGCCCTTGCTGCTGGTTTTATGCGCCAGCCAAAGGGCCGAAAGGATGGCGGGAACCTCCATCGCGGCGGCGACAGCAACCATGAAGCCGTCATGATCAAGACCCACCAAATCCAGCAGGCTGGTTGCGGTGACGAAGGTCACGATTGAGATTGACCCATAATGCCCGGCAACAGCCGCCGCATTCAACGCGTCCAGCCGTGTCATGACCCGGAGCAGGCCGAATGCCACAAAGGGGATGACAAAAGACAACGCCACACCGCCTAGCAAAGTCAGGAACAGATCCATGGGGATGCCATGCTCGGCCAGGCTGCTGCCGCCTTTGAAGCCGATGGCCAGCAGCAGATACAGCGACATGAACTTGGCTGCCCCACCGGGGATCGACAGATCGCTGCGGGCAAAAGCCGCGAGCAGCCCGAGGACGAAGAAAAGGATGGTTGGGACCAGCAAGTTGCTGGAAAGGGTTTCGATTACGCTGGGCATTTTGGCTCCTGTCCCGATTTCACGGGCTAAGTGCCTTGCCTATTTTTGTTATCCAAATATTATCTTTCTAATTTTTGGATAGTTTAAAGCTATGAAATGCGCCCAACACTAAGGCAACTGGAATATATCGTTACGGTCAGCCGACTGGGTCGATTTGGATTGGCAGCTGAGGTTCTGAATGTCAGCCAGCCCAGCCTCTCGGCGCAAATTGCCTCTGTAGAACAAGAACTTGGCCTGCGCATCTTTGATCGTAACCGGGGTGGTGTTCAGGTGACTGCCAAAGGCGAAGAGTTCATCGAACGCGCCCAGAAGATCCTTGCCGAAGTCCGGGATCTGCGCCACGCGATGAGCAGCGAGACACCGGTCTCAGGACGGCTAAGGCTGGGCGTGTTGCCCTCAATCGGGCCCTACCTGCTGCCTCAGGTCATCAAAAAGGTCCATCAGGACCGCCCCGGTCTGCGCATTGTCGTGCGCGAGGAAAACACCCGTGATCTGGAACAAGGACTTAAATCTGGTCGGTTTGATCTGATCCTTTCCACGCCCGAGGATCACCCGAACACAATCCAGCAGCGCTTGTTCAACGAGACTCTGTGGATTGGAGTTGCCGTAGACGATGTGCTGTCAAATGATACGTATGGTGTTACGGCTCAAGACTTGCGCGACCGGCTGATCCTGACCTTGGACCAAAGCCACCGTCTGTCCCGGATCGTCTATGCGCTGGCGGCGGAATGCGGTGGGGTTGTGTCGGATGAATACGAGGGGACCACGCTTGATTCCATTGTACTGATGGCGGCCTCGGGGGTTGGGGTTGCGGTGTTGCCGGACCTGTATGCAAGACGTCAGGGGATTTACCGCGATGAGGTCCATTTGCGCCCGTTGACTATAACAAATGCCAACCGCGATATCGCGCTTCTTTCTCGCAGAAAAGAAGCTGATCTGCCCGGACAGAATATCCTGATCCAATCCTTGCGTACGGTCGCGCAGAGTATGGGGCTGGCCGTGTTCAGCGAATAAAAAAAGGCCCACACTACTTGTGCGGGCCGTTCAGTTTCCACCGGGAGAAATTACCAGTCCATCGGGCCTTTTTCGTTGAAGGCATCGACGAGGAAATCAATGAATGCCCGCACCTTGGGCTGCGTAAAGCGACCGGGCGGGTAGACGGCATAAACGCCTTGCACTTCATCGGGCAGCGACGGCATTGCGTCGACAACTTCGCCCGACTTCAGCGCGTCGGAATAGAGATAGCTGGGCAGATGCGCGATCCCAAGCCCTGAGACCGCAGCGTTCAACAAGGATTGCCCATCATTCACGCTGAGCCACCCGGCGGTGCGAACCTGACGTTTTTCACCCGAAGGTGCGGTCAGTTTCCACACATTGCCCGAAGACTGGCTGGAATAATGTAACAGCTTGTGTTCGTTCAGGTCGTCGATCTTTTGCGGACGCCCGAATTTCTCGATATAGGTGGGCGCGGCGACCATCCGCTTGACGGTTTCGGTCAGCTTGCGGGCGCGCAATGTGCTGTCTTCCAGCTCACCAATCCGCACGGCAACGTCGAACCCTTCCGAGATCAGCTCAACATAGCGATTGTTCAGCACCATATTCACCGTGATGTCGGGATAGGCAGCTAGAAATCCCGACAGAACCGGAGATAGGTGATTCACGCCGAAATCTGTCGCCACACTGATCCGCAGCAGACCAGAGGGGGCAGATTGCATCGAGGTGACCAGCGCATCAGCCTCGCCCGCGTCATTCAGAACGCGGCGGGCCCGGTCATAATAGGCCAGCCCGATTTCGGTTGGTGACACGCGGCGCGTCGTGCGGTTCAGAAGTCTTGCGCCCAGGCGTGCTTCCAGGCTGGAAACGTGCTTGGACACAGCCGATTTTGAGATGCCCATTTTCTTGGCCGCGTCGGTGAAACCGCCTTGGTCCACCACGTTGGCGAAGGCTTCCATTTCGGTCAGTCGGTCCATTCTTGTTCCCCAGGTGTAGGTTCTTTAACTGATCTTTACGTCAAATCTGGGCGGAAACAGGGCGGACATGGGATAATATCAGGGATTTGAATCGGATCGTTTGCGCTGGGGAAACTCTGAAACAGTGGTTTCCATATGGGCCACAAGCCTTTTGACAACGGGTATCCTCGATTTCGGGCCGAAACATGCTACCATGAGGATGGCAAATTTGTGACAACGGAGAAGATTATGAAAGCTGTTTTAGCTATTGCCGCAACCTGCCTGTCGGCGACATTTGCTCTGGCCGGGGGTGAAACACCATCAAACCCCGAAGCGCAGGTCTATTTTGTGAAATTGTCTGACGGCGACGTTGTCCAATCTCCGGTCACCGTGGTCTTTGGCCTCAGCGGCATGGGGGTCGCGCCGGCGGGTACTGAAAAGGAAAACACCGGGCATCATCATCTGCTGATCGACCGACCGCCTTTGGGGCAGGGAGAGGACGGTGCGGATGAGTTGTCTTATGGTCTGCCCGCGGATGACAATCATATCCATTTTGGCGGCGGTCAGACCGAGGTGACGCTGGAAATGGCTGCAGGCGAACATACGCTTCAGCTAGTGCTGGGCGATGCAGGTCATGTACCGCATTCCACGCCCATCGTGTCCGAGGTGATTACGATAACCGTTGAATAAGCGATAAGAGACTTCTGCTGTTAGTATCCGGTGGGCTTTCAGGAATGTCGCCGGGCCACAGTGATGTATGGCGTTTACTTTTCCTTTCGAACCGGAAATCCTGCGTGCTAGGAAAGGGAGGGCCAGGATGTCGACAGAGTTCCTACTGACGTCTCTGATCGTTGTGCTTTTACCGGGCACCGGCGCGATCTATACGCTTGCGGTTGGGTTGGGGCGTGGCTTTTGGGCCAGTTTTGCGGCGGCGATTGGCTGTACCATAGGGATCGTACCTGCTGCGCTGGCCAGTATCGTCGGTCTTGCGGCCCTGCTGCATACCAGCGCGCTGGCCTTTCTGGTGCTAAAATACCTTGGGGTGCTGTATCTGTTTTACATGGCCTGGGGGATCGTCCGGCAAGGCGGAGCATTGGATGTACAGAGCCAGAAACCCGCAAAAGGGTATGTGAAGATTGCACTCACAGGCACCTTGATCAATGTGTTGAACCCCAAGCTATCTTTGTTCTTTCTGGCCTTTCTGCCGCAATTCATTCCCGCCGGTACAGGTGCCGCCGAAGCAGAGCTGATCAAGTTGGCCTTGTCCTTCATGGTCATGACCTTTGTCGTCTTTGTTGGCTATGGCGCTTTCGCGGCGGTGGCACGCGACTATGTGATCCAGCGGCCCACTGTCATGGCTTGGGTCAGGCGCTGTTTCGCCGGCGCCTTTGGGGCATTGGGTGCAAAGCTGGCGCTGGCCGACTGACCCCAGTACCAGCAGAGTGATTGGCCCGGTTCTGGACCGGGCCAAGGCATATCAGAAAGTGGTTGCCAGCCGCGTGCCCTGATTGATGGCCCGTTTGGCGTCCAATTCGGCTGCAACATCCGCGCCGCCGATCACATGTGGGGTGATGCCACGTTCGATCAACGTATCGGCCAGGCTGCGGTCCGAGATCTGGCCCGAGCACAGAACAATCGTATCCACCGCAATTACTGTCGGGTTCTCGCGTGCTTCGCCGAAACTCACATGCAGCCCGTCATCGTCGATCCGCTCATAATTCACGCCACCGACGAAATTGACGTTTTTCATCTTCAGCGTTGCGCGATGAATCCAGCCGGTGGTCTTGCCCAACCCTTTGCCATGGGCTTGCGCCTTGCGCTGCAGCAAAGTCACCTGGCGCGCGGGGGCGGCAGGTTGTGGCCCTTCAGGCGCCAGCCCCGAGCGATGCTCGGCCGGGTCGGTAACGCCCCATTCCTTCATCCAGGCAGGCAAGTCGGTGGTGATGCTGTGGCCTTCTTCCAGCAGGAATTCGGACACGTCAAAGCCGATCCCACCTGCTCCGATCACGGCCACTGATTGGCCTACCGGGGTCTTGTGGCGCAGGACGTCGATATAATCGACGACATTGTCTCGGTCCTGACCAGGGATTTTCGGATCACGCGGAACGACACCGGTGGCAATTACCACCTCGTCATAGCCGGCCAGATCATCGGCGCCCACTTCACGCTCAAGCTCGACCTTAACGCCCAAATCGGCAATCATGGCGCGGTACCAGTCGACCAGACCCCAGAATTCCTCTTTGCCCGGAACCTGCTTGGCCATGTTCAACTGGCCGCCGATCTCACGGGCACGGTCAAAAATGGTCACGTCATGGCCACGCTGCGCGGCGGTCATTGCGGTGGACAGGCCTGCCGGGCCCGCCCCTACGATGGCGATTTTCTTGACGCTGTCGGCCTGTGTGATCACCAGTTCGGTTTCGTGACAAGCGCGCGGGTTTACCAGGCACGAGGTCAGTTTGCCCTGGAATGTGTGATCCAGACAGGCCTGGTTGCAAGCGATGCAGGGTGCAATCGTCGCCGCCTCAGCAGCGATGGCTTTGTTGACGAAATCCGCATCTGCCAGCATCGGGCGGGCCAGCGAAACCATGTCGGCGCACCCCGTGGCAAGAACTTCTTCGGCGACTTCCGGCGTGTTAATCCGGTTCGACGTGATGACCGGGATCGAGACCTTGCCCATCAGCTTTTTGGTCACCCAAGCAAAGGCCGCGCGCGGAACGCTGGTGGCAATGGTGGGAATCCGCGCCTCGTGCCAGCCGATGCCGGTGTTGATGATCGTGGCGCCGGCCTGTTCGATCCGCTGCGCCAGTTCCACAACCTCATCATGAGTAGATCCGTTGGGAACCAGGTCAATCATCGACAAGCGGTAGATGATGATGAATTCCGTGCCGACGGCCTCGCGCGTGCGGCGGACAACTTCGATCGGCAAGCGCATCCGGTTCTCGTAAGAGCCACCCCAACGGTCCTCGCGCTTGTTGGTGTGAGTCACCAGAAACTGGTTGAGGAAATACCCTTCGGACCCCATTATCTCGACCCCGTCATAGCCCGCTTTCTGGGCCAGGACCGCGGCGTTCACGATATCGCTGATCTGTTTCTCGATACCCTCTTCGTCCAGTTCGGTCGGCGGGAACGGAGAGATCGGAGATTTCACAGGGCTGGGTGCGACACATTTCGGCCCATAGGCATAGCGCCCCGCATGCAGGATCTGCATCGCGATCTTGCCACCGGCCTCATGCACCCGTTGGGTGACGATGGAGTGGTTTGCCACTTCTTTGTCGTTGGTCATCATTGATGCCCCCGGCAGTACCGAACCTTCAAGATTTGGTCCGATCCCACCAGTCACCATCAGCGCCACGCCACCGCGCGCGCGGTCGGCATAGAACTCGGCCACCCGATTCCAATCGCCGGTCTCCTCAAGCCCGGTATGCATCGAGCCCATCAGCACGCGGTTCTTCAGCGTGGTAAAGCCCAGATCCAGCGGGGCCAGCATGTTTGGGTATGCAGTCATCCAGAACTCTCCCTTATAGAATTTGGCTGCCAGATTGACCTTCGCGTCATCTTTGTCACGCGAAACCTAACGTCATACCCTTTGCCTTGGGCCCGCTGCTTGTTACAGACGCTCCAAAGCATGTTCACGAGGCCGCGTATGACCCCCGAAGAGATTGCCAAACTGCCCTACCGCCCCTGCGTCGGGCTGATGTTGATGAATGCCGAGGGTAAGATATTCGTCGGCCAGCGCAACGACCGCCACAAGGACGCCTGGCAGATGCCTCAGGGTGGTGTGGACCAGGGTGAAGACCCGCGCGATGCGGCGCTGCGCGAGCTGTGGGAAGAAACCGGCGTCACGGCAGATCTGGTCGAGATCATCGCCGAGACCGAGGGGTGGTTGCCCTATGATCTGCCGCATGACATCGTGCCGAAGATCTGGAAAGGTCGGTATCGGGGTCAAGAGCAGAAATGGTATCTGATGCGGTTCTCTGGCCGCGACGATCAGATCAACATTCAGACTGAGCATCCCGAATTCACCCGCTGGAAATGGCAGGAACCGGACCAGCTGGTTGCCGAAATCGTGCCGTTCAAACGCGACGTGTATGAACGCGTGGTTGCAGCGTTTTCGGATCACCTGAACTGACATGATCCCACAGACCTATCCCAGTCCGGACCCATGCCACCGCCGCGCCGATCTGGTCGTGCATCTTATCGGTCTGGCGTTGATTTTGACCGCTGGCGGAGCGCTGATCCGCAAATCGTACCTGATGCTCGACAGCGGGCTTATTCTTGCGGTTCTGGTTTATGTAGCCTGTGCGTTGGGCTCTAATCTGGCCTCGTGTTTTTATCACTTTTCCCGCTGGCACCAGCGTCGGCAGCTGCTGCGACGCATAGACCATGCCGCAATCTATTCCAGTATCTGCGGCACCTTCACACCCTTTTTCCTGCTGGCCGGTACCGGCTGGACCATGACTTTGCTCTGGTTGTGCTGGGGGCTGACTGTGGTGGCCATCTGGAACAAGATCGCCAACAAGACGGTCAAGTCCCGATGGTCAACAGCATCCTATCTGGGTCTGGGCGCGCTGGGGCTGTGCGCCATACCCGATCTGAAAGATGTCCCCGTTTCAGTCCTGTGGTGCATTCTGGCCGGGGCGGCAAGCTACGTGATCGGCACAGTCTTTTATGCCCGCAAGACACTGCCTTTCCGCTATGCGATTTGGCACACTTGGGTCAATCTTGGTGGCATATTCATGTTCGTAGGCGTCTGGATCGCCCTGTTCGTGCAGAGATAACCGTGAGGGGAGGGGCTCTGCCCCTCCCACAAACTATAGGCCAGTCCTGATCCGATTAATGCAAGCCGCCCTGCTTGAGCAAATCGATCATATCCGCCTTGGGGCGCGGGCCGATATGGCTGATCACCTCTCGGGCGCAGACATTGCCCATCTTGGCGCAGGTCTCATAGTCGCGCCCGGTGGCCATGCCAAACAGGAACCCGGCTGCGAATTGGTCGCCTGCGCCGGTGGCGTCGACGGGAACGATTTTTTCCACCGGAATGTCAAAGCGCTGACCTTCATTCAGCACAGTTACCCCGTCGCCTGACCGGGTGCAGACCACCAGAGGGCAGATATCGGCGGTTTTCGCCAGTGCATCCTCAAGATCGTCGGTTTCGAACAGGGATTTGATCTCGGCCTCGTTGCCGATCACAAAATCCAGTTCATTTTCGATCAGCAGCAGGAAATCGACCCGGTGCCGTTCAACGCAGAACGGGTCAGAAATGGCGATCCCGGCCTTGCCGCCGCCCTTGTGGCAATCCCGTGCGGCCTGAAGGAACGCAGCTTTGCCTTTTTCCTTGTCGAACAAATAGCCTTCAAGGAACATGATCTGGCTGTTACCCGCGACCCCGGCTGACACATCCGCCGAGGAAAGCTCCGAGGAAATCCCCAGATAGGTGTTCATCGACCGTTCACCGTCGGGTGAGACAAAAATCATCGAGCGCGAGGTCGGAAGCTCTCCACCCGGTACGGGCGGGTTCACGAAATCCACACCGTCCTCGTGCATCGCCTCTGCGTAGAATCGTCCCAACGCATCATCATGTACGCGTCCGATAAAGGCTGCGCTTAGTCCCAGTGCGCCGGCACCGGCAATCGTGTTCGCAACGGATCCGCCCGGCGTTTGCACGCGGCCTTCCATAGCGGCGTAAAGAAGTTCACCCCGCTCCTGTTCTATCAGCTGCATGATGCCCTTCTCGATGCCCATCAGTTCCAGAAAACTGTCATCGGCCTGAGAGATCACGTCCACAACGGCGTTTCCAATACCGGTGAGCTGGTAGGTTTTCATAGGTTCTTGTCCTCGAATTGGCAGAGATCGCGGATGATACAGGTTCCGCACATAGGTTTGCGTGCTTTGCAGTGATACCGGCCATGCAAGATAAGCCAGTGATGTGCGTGCAGTTGGAAGTCGGTCGGGATGTTATCTTCGATTGCGCGTTCAACCGCATCCACATGTTTTCCCGGGCAGATGCCTGTTCGGTTTCCGACACGAAAAATATGCGTATCCACGGCCTGCGCCGGATAGCGCCACCACATGTTCAACACCACATTGGCGGTCTTACGCCCGACGCCCGGCAGCGATTGCAACGCGGCGCGGGAATTGGGAACTTCGCCGTCATACTCTTCGACCAGAATACGGCTGAGCTTGATAACGTTCTTTGCCTTTTGGCGGAATAGACCGATGGTTTTGATATGCTCGATCAGGCCATCTTCGCCCAGATCCAGCATCTTTTGCGGGGTGTCAGCGGTTTTGAAAAGGGCGCGCGTAGCCTTGTTGACGCCGACATCGGTGGCCTGTGCAGACAGCGCCACCGCTACGACCAGAGTATAGACATTCACATGCTCTAGCTCACCCTCAGGTTCCGGGTCAGCCTGCTGAAAGCGGGTAAAAATCTCTCGGATAGTGTGGTAATCAAGTTGCTTGGCCATGCGGCGACGTATGCACGTATTGCGGCGCAGGGCAAGCCGATGGCTCGGGTAACCACACAAGCAAGAATCTGCTTAGCGGATAGCTGTGGGTTTTGGATTACGTAGGGTAAGCCTGATTCGTGTTATTCTCGCGATGCGCAGCCTATTTTTATTTCAGCGCATTTTTCCCGCATTGGCGGATATTTTATTTAATTATTGAAAGGTTGATCCATGGCGAACCCAGATCTTGCCGCAAAACTGCAGTCCCGTTATCGGTCTGTTGAGCTGGCCCATCAAGGTGACGAAGACCTCGGCCCCCTGAAATTACTGCCCGGAGTTTGGAAGAACGGCGACAGCACGCGCGGACGTGGCTGGAACATGATCGCGCTTCCGTTTGCGACCGAGCCTGGCAGCCGTCTCAACTACCGTCTGCTGGTTAATCAATTCGAGGAAACGCTTCAATTCACGACCGTTGACAAAGCGGTTCCAAACCGCGGGATTGAGCGTCCGAACCCGGCCTCAGGAGACCCGACCATTAACACCGATCAGTTTGTCGTCACGCTGGACTATCAGCAGTCCATCGCGCAGCTCTCGGCTGAAGATCGCCCAGACAGCGGACTGGCGGGACCTGCCGATCTGGCCATCCATCACGAGCCCGGTCTGTTCCTGCATATGACCAATCTGACCACAAACAATCTGAACGTTGCACGTTTGGGAACGGTGCCACATGGCGACTCGTTGTTAGGTCTTGGAGAAGCGAGCGAGATCGATGGACCGCCAACGATTCCGGTGGTCGACGGGCTGCCCGAAGGGGCCACAAAGGACCTGAACAGCGGATATCTTTCGCCCTACAAACATTATCACGATAATCCGTTCAACGGCGTTGTGACCGCCCCGGGGTTCCCAGGCTTCGATCCTGTGCACCCGCATCTGTTGCTGGCAGCTGGAATACCGAACAATGTGAAAAAAACCACGATATTGCCGTTCAACACCGCGCTTGAGGATGCCGGGATCGTCAACATTCCGTTTGTTGTCAAACAAGCCAACGCGGCGGTGATGGATTCGATCTTTTGGATCATGGAACTGGACGAGCCGGGAATTGGCGGTGAACCCAAGCTGCTGATGATGTATCTGCAGAATGTCGGTCTGGATTTCTTCCCACGCTTTGACGGGAAACCCGGTCTGATCCGCTGGCCGCATGTCAGCATCAACGTCATGGAAAAGGTTGCACCCCCGGAAGAGGCGGCACCTTATACCGTTATCCCGCAGGTCTAAGCCCGCGGATAGCGCAAGAATCGGGTCGCACTCTGATCGGTAACAGGCCATCTTCTGTCTATCGAAGGAGTGCGACCATGAATGTCCAGACCCCAGAAAGCGGCTATCATTATAATGTCATGCGCCGGGCGATTGACTTGATTGATCAGGGCGGAGAGGCCCTGAGTCTTGATGAACTGGCACAGCAGATGGATATGAGCCCGGCGCATTTCCAGCGCCTGTTCTCACGTTGGACCGGGGTATCGCCCAAGCGGTATCAGCAATATCTGACGCTGGGCCATGCCAAGGCGTTGCTGCGCGAGCGGTTCACGACACTGGAAACCGCCCTGAATGTGGGCCTGTCCGGCAGCGGTCGCCTGCATGATCTGTTCCTGAAATGGGAATCCATGAGCCCCGGCGAATACGCCCGCAGGGGTGCCGGTTTGACCATCTATTGGGGATGGTTTGAATGTCCTTTTGGTCCGGCTTTGGTGATGGGCACCGAAAAGGGCATCTGCGGGATGGCCTTTGGGGCCGAAACCGGCGAAGAAAATGCCATGGCGGATATGCTGTCGCGTTGGCCCAATGCCAATTTCGTCGAGGACCCGATGCGCCTGCGGCCCTGGGCGCTCAGTGCATTTGGCGCGGTGAGCGACCGATTGGAACCAACGCCTCTGTATTTGATTGGCTCGCCCCTGCAGATCAAAGTGTGGGAAGCGCTGATGCATATCCCTTCGGGCCAGGTCACAACCTATTCCGAGATCGCGCAACGGGTGGGATCACCGCAAGCTGTGCGCGCCGTCGGGACGGCCGTGGGTCGAAACCCGGTCAGTTGGCTGATCCCTTGCCACCGCGCGCTGCGAAAATCCGGGGGGCTGGGTGGGTATCATTGGGGCCTGCCGGTGAAACGCGCCATGCTGGCCTATGAGGCGGCACAAGCAGACGCTTGATTTCTGATCAGAAAAAGCCATGCGGATCGTCGAACAAAGTGATAAACCTTTGCTGAGGTTGCAGGACACCAAAGCGATGATCCAGAAATTTGCCCTGTGGTCGATCCCGATTTCCATCGCGGTTCTGGCCTTGAAACTGTTGGCCTGGTGGCTGACGGGCTCGGTCGCCTTGTTGTCCGATGCGATGGAATCCGTGGTCAATGTGGTCGCGGCCTTGCTGGCGTTCTTTGCGGTTTCGATCGGCGGCAAACCTCCTGACGATAATCACCCCTTTGGGCACAAGAAAGCCGAATACCTGTCTGCTGTTGTCGAAGGTGTGCTGATCGTGCTGGCGGCGCTTCTAATCCTGCGAGAGGCCGTTGCCGCGCTGTCATCGTCGCATCTGGACCAGGCCCCGCTGACCGGGGTGGCAATCAATGTGCTGGCAACCGCTTTGAACGGTGCCTGGGCCTATATGTTGCTGCGGGTCGGGCGGCAGTACGCCTCTCCGGCGCTTGAGGCCAGCGCAAAGCATATCTTTACCGATGTGTTCACCTCGGTGGGCGTTGTCATCGGATTGGTTTTGGCCCTTGCCACCGGCTGGCTGATCCTGGACCCGATCCTGGCCATTCTGGTCGCCCTGAACATTCTGTGGGAGGGATGGAAGGTCATTCGCAAGTCGATTGACGGTCTGATGGACGTGTCCCTTACTGATCCCGAACTGGATGAGGTGCGGAGCATCATCGATGCGAATCTGGGCCGGGCGCTGGAATATCACGACCTGCGGGGCCGTCGATCCGCCAGCATGATCTTTGTCGAGTTCCATCTGGTCGTTGACGGTGGCATGAGCGTGGCGACGGCCCATGATATCTGTGACGATATCGAAGACGCTTTGACCGATCAGTTCCCCGGATCGGTTTTTGTGATACACCTCGAGCCGGATTCAGAGTCTAAAGGGCCCGGCGCAGATAGCGCGCGGGCCCCGAAAACAGGTTAGACGGCAGGTGGGTTACTCGGCAGCCCAGCCGCCGACGGCCTTGACCTCAAGGAAATCCTCCAGCCCCCAGACGCCGCCTTCGCGCCCGTTGCCGGATTGTTTCATGCCGCCGAACGGGGAACCCGCGCTGCGGGATTTGCCATTCATCTCGACCATACCCGACCGCAGAGCGCGGGCCATGCGGTTGGCACGGACGTTATCCTGCGTCTGGACATAGTTGGTCAGCCCATAAGGTGTGTCATTGGCGATTTCGATGGCCTCTTCCTCGGTATCGAAGGGGATCATGGTCAGAACCGGTCCAAAGATCTCTTCGCGGGCGACGGTCATCTGGTTGTTGACGTCGGCAAAGACCGTGGGCCGCACGTAATAGCCCTTGTTCAGCCCTTCGGGCCTGCCAGTGCCACCAGCGACAAGGCGCGCGCCTTCGTCGATACCCTTTTGGATCAGGTCCTGAATCTTGCCCCATTGCAGCTCGTTCACAACCGGGCCGATATGGCGGCCTTCTTCCATCGCCGGGCCAACGGTGACACCTTTGGCAACCTCAGCTGCGGTTTCCACCGCCGCGTCATAGATGGGACGCTGAACCAGCATCCGGCTAGGGGCGTTACAGCTTTGACCGGTGTTGTTCATCATGTGCAGCACGCCACGTTTGACGGCCTTTTCATCCGCATCGGCAAAGACCACATTTGCACCCTTGCCGCCCAGTTCCAAATGCACCTTCTTCAGTGTATCGGCTGCGGCTTTGGAAATCGCCGTGCCCGCGCGGGTGGATCCAGTAAAGCTGACCATATCCACATCGGGGTGCGTGGACAGCTGAGATCCGACGCCAACCCCGTCACCGTTGACAAGGTTGAAGACACCGGGCGGGAATCCGGCCTCATCCATCAGCTCAGCAAAGATCATCGCGTTCAGCGGGCTTTGCTCCGAGGGTTTCAGAACCATTGTGCAGCCCGCAATCGCAGCCGCACCGACCTTCAGCGTGACCTGGTTCATTGGCCAATTCCACGGTGTGATCAGGGCGGCGACACCGACGGCCTCATAGATGATCTGGTCGTTGGGAGCGTGATCGCCCAGCGGCCGCTCGAAAGGAAACGCTTTGGCGGCGCGGATGAAATTTGCCAGGTGCCAACTGCCTGCTCCGACTTGCTGGCTACGCGCCATGTCGATCGGGGCGCCCATCTCTAACGACATTGCCTGGGCAAGATCCTCGGACCGTTCGGCATAAAGCGCGATCAGCTTTTCGACCATCGCGATGCGGGTTTCCGCCGGGGTTTCCATCCAGCCGGGCAACGCCGCCTTGGCCGCTGCAACAGCCGCGTCCGTATCGGCCTGATCGCCCAGCGAAATCACGGCACATGGTTCTTCGGTCGAGGGGTTGATGACCTGAAAATCATGCGTAACCGATGGGGCAACCCACTGACCGTTGATGTAAAAATTGCGTTTCTCGATCATGGTGCATCCTCCTGACCATGCGACGGGGATTCTTGGTTCGGCGCCACTGTGTCAGGCCTTCAGGAAACCGGCAAGCGCGATTTGATCAAATGGAATTTTGAGGTCTGGCCTAGGGCTAAAGTGACTTGCTGACTGTTTAACATCGGCGCAAAGTGATTAGGTTCTGGACAACCGACTCGGTTTTGTAATTAGCAAAGGAGATGCTTCATGGGTTTGCGCATCAACGACACAGTCCCCAATTTCACTGCAGAAACGGATCAGGGCACCATTCAGTTCCACGACTGGATTGGGGATAGCTGGGCCATTCTGTTCTCGCACCCAAAGGATTTCACTCCTGTCTGCACCACCGAGTTTTCGGCCGTCGCGCAGCTAAGCGATGAGTGGGCCGCGCGCAACACCAAGGTCCTGGGCGTTTCGGTTGACGGCGTCGAAGACCACAAGAAGTGGAAAAAGGATATCGAGGCCTATGGCAACGCGCGTCCCGGTTTTCCAATCATTGCCGATGATGGTCTGGCCGTTTCAAAGGCCTTCGACATGCTGCCCGCCGAGGCCTATTTGCCGGACGGGCGTACCCCGGCCGACAGCGCGACCGTGCGGTCGGTTTTTATCATCGGGCCGGACAAGCAACTGAAGCTTTCGATGACCTATCCTATGACTGTGGGACGTAACTTTGCCGAGATTTTGCGTGCACTGGACGGGTTGCAGATGTCGTCGAAAGGCGTGGCTACCCCGGCGAACTGGGTGCCTGGCGAAGACGTAATCATTCCGCCTGCTGTCTCAAACGACGACGCCAAAGCAAAGTTTGGCGAGTTCGAGACCATCTTCCCCTATCTGCGCAAGACCAAGGCGCCGTCGTAAGACGACCAAGGTCAGGGGGGCTGTCTGCCCCCCATCGCGCCTCGCGGCGCGATTCCCCCCGGAAGGTATTTTCAGCCAGATGAAGCAGGCGGGCGCTGCGGGTGCAGGTGCAGCTTGGCGCGGTAGGCTGCGCGCTTGAACTCTCGGGTTAATTTGTCTGACAGGGGCGGTTTTGTCTGAATGGTCGAGCCGCCGATTTCCTGGGCCACTTCCTGATTTCCGCTGCCTTGCAAGGCGTGAACCGGCTGGTCTGTCAGCCAGTGCATCTGCAAGAAGGTATCGACAGGGCGGTCGATTTGGTCGGTGGTCGCCAAAAGGCGTTCGGCGGCGTTTTTCCCCACCATCTGACATACGCATTGCAGGCCGATCACCTTGGGTAGGATCAGCCGCAGGCCGTCTTGTTCTGCCAGGACCTGTGCCGGTACTTCGCGCTGTTTTACGGGGATGCGGATATAGTGATCGGGGGTGGCGATTGAGGCCAGCAACCCAAGCGCCTGTTCCATTCGCGCCCGATCTATGCGCAGGTCATCCTCGGAGATGATGGCCAGGTCGATATCGTCCTCGACCAGCTTGCGCCAGATGCGTCGATGGCTTTCGAACACGCCGATTTCTGCGGGTCGCAAGGGGAATGGGTAATGCGGGCGGTGCATATTTCCGGAATGCAGTTCGACACCGGAAATCTGGTCAGGGTCGCGGCCATTTACGGCCTCAAACAGTTCAGCATTGGGCAGGGCCGCGCAGAGCTGATCAGCATTGGGACGGCGCGCGGTGCTCGAGGACATATGGATGACAAAGGATCGCATACCCCGTGCATAGAACACCGCGTCAGGCGGGGAAAGAGCAACCGTGGATCAAGCCTGGCCCTGGTCGGCGGGTTCTGACGACGAGGACGTGTTGACCAGGGGTTCGGACAAAAGCTCTTCGACAAAAAAGCTGAGCAGTTGGAGCCGCCCTGAGACACCCGCCTTGCGGTAAATCGCAGCGCTTTGTGCCTTGATAGTCCCTTCTTTCGTCTGTCTCAGCTCGGCGATTTCTGCGATCGACAAACCCTTGATGGACAATATTGCGACATCGCGTTCCGCATTGCTGAGCTGCCACTGCGTGAATTGATTTTCGATGACCTGCGAAAACGCGCCCTGCGCCACGCCCAGTTGACGCTGCATGTCCTGCACGCGCAAGCTCTGAGCCCGGATCAGGGTGATTGTCGCCACCAAACCACCGATCAGAGCCAGGGACAGGAACAATTCGAACTGGTGCAAATGCCGAAACCCGGCAGTTTCGCCACCAAACCAATCGAGCGCTGCATCGGTTAGGAAAAAGGTGGCGCAGACAGCCTGCACCACCAGAAGGAGCCAGAGTAAAGACGTCTGTGAAATCTTCATAGCGCTCCTTTAAGATTGTCTGGTCAGTCGTCGTCCTCTTCAAGCTCGATCGCGGTGACAACGCCATCGGTCTTGTTCAGGACCAGTTCAGTTTCCACGCCATCCTTGACGAGTTCAACCTCGATCTCGCCATCTTCGAATTCGATCTCTTCGATCTGGTATCCCTGCGCCTCGAGAGTGGTGCGGATATCGGTCTCGGTGGTGCCCAGCTTGTCCCCGACTGTCACGTTGGCAAAAGCCAGCACCGGGGCGGTCGCGATCAGTCCGGTCAGAGTCAGCATTTTGAAAGTCTCCATTTCGCATCTCCTAGATTTGTTGCGTCGATGTAGGAGACGTGGGTTCACCTGGCCGGTGGTGCGATTGGATTTCGGTTGAATTGGGCGGAATTGGTCCAAGGTTTATGCTGACAGAACAAAAAAAGACCCCGGACAAAGCCGGGGTCTTTCGAGAAATCAGAGGGGCGAGCAGATTATTCTGCGCCTTCCTCTTTCTTTTCTTTCTTCTCAGGTGCGATCTCTTCGCCGGTTTCCTGATCGACGATTTTCATCGACAGGCGCACCTTGCCGCGGTCGTCAAAGCCCAGCAGCTTGACCTTCACTTCCTGGCCTTCCTTCAGAACATCCGACGGATGGTTCAGGCGACGGTTTTCGATCTGGGACACATGGACCAGACCGTCGCGCTTGCCAAAGAAGTTCACGAAAGCACCAAAGTCGACGATCTTGACCACTTTACCGGTGTAGATCTGGCCTTCTTCGGGTTCGGCAACGATCGAATGGATCATCTCATAGGCCTTCTTGATCGATTCCCCATCGGGCGAGGCGATCTTGATCACGCCATCGTCGTTGATGTCGACCTTGGCACCCGAGACTTCGACGATTTCGCGGATGACTTTGCCGCCGGAACCGATCACTTCACGGATCTTGTCGGTGGGGATGTTCATGGTCTCGATGCGCGGTGCGTGGACCGAGAAATCATTGGTCTCGGACAGGGCTTTGCCCATCTCGCCCAGGATGTGCATCCGGCCGTCCTTGGCTTGCGCCAGGGCTTTCTCCATGATCTCGGGCGTGATACCCGCAACCTTGATGTCCATCTGCAGAGAGGTGATGCCGTTTTCGGTACCCGCAACCTTGAAGTCCATGTCGCCCAGGTGGTCTTCGTCACCCAGAATGTCCGACAGGATCGCGTAATCGCCGTCATCTTCCAGGATCAGACCCATGGCAACACCGGCAACCGGTGCTTTCAGCGGAACGCCCGCATCCATCATCGACAGCGAACCGCCGCAAACAGAAGCCATCGAGCTTGATCCGTTGGATTCGGTGATCTCGGACACGATGCGGATCGTGTAGGGGAAGTCGGTTGCCGCAGGCAGAACCGCCTGCAACGCGCGCCATGCCAGTTTGCCGTGACCAATCTCACGACGTCCCGGAGGGCCCACGCGACCCGCTTCACCAACCGAATAAGGAGGGAAGTTGTAATGCAGCAGGAAGTTCGATTTGAAGTTGCCGTGCAGGGCGTCGATGAACTGCTCATCATCACCGGTGCCCAGCGTGGTTACAGCTAGCGCCTGTGTTTCACCACGGGTGAACAGGGCCGAGCCGTGTGTCCGCGGCAGCATCGAGGTTTCTGCAACGATCGAACGGATATCGGTGGTCGAACGACCGTCGATCCGCTTGCCGCCTTTGACGACGTCGCCGCGCAGGATGCCTGCTTCCAGCTTTTTCATCGCCGAGCCAAGGTTCGCGTCTTCCAGCTGTTCCTCAGTCAGGGCTTCCTTGATCGCATCGCGGGCAGCGGAAACAGCGGCAGTGCGCTCTTGCTTGTCGGTGATTGCGAAGGCGGCGCGCATCTGCTCTTCACCTGCGGCCTTAACGGCAGCAGACAGCTCAGAATAATCGGGCGCTTGGAAATCAAACGGCTCTTTTGCCGCGTCTTCGGCCAGTGAAATGATCAGGTCGATCACCGGCTGAATCTGCTCATGTGCGAATTTGACCGCACCCAACATCTCGGCCTCGGACAGCTCGTAGGCTTCCGATTCAACCATCATCACGGCGTCTTTGGTGCCGGCAACAACCAGATCCAGACGCTGTTCAGGGTTCAGACGCAGGTCCTGCATGTCGTCCACAGTCGGGTTCAGAATGTATTCGCCATCCTCGAAACCAACGCGGCAACCAGCAATCGGGCCTCTGAACGGTGCGCCGGAAATGGTCAGCGCGGCAGAGGCTGCGATCATCGCCACCATGTCAGGGTCGTTGACCAGATCGTGGCTCAGCACGGTGCACATCACCAGAACTTCGTTTTTGAAGCCGTCAACAAACAGCGGGCGGATCGGCCGGTCGATCAGACGCGCGGTCAGCGTCTCTTTTTCAGTCGGGCGCGCCTCGCGCTTGAAAAAGCCACCCGGAACTTTACCGGCGGCATAATATTTCTCTTGGTAGTGGACGGTCAGCGGGAAAAAGTCCTGACCGGGTTTTTGCTTCCGCGCAAAGGTCACGTTTGCCATCACGCTGGTCTCGCCCAGCGTGGCAATCACACTGCCGTCCGCCTGACGGGCAACCTTGCCGGTTTCCAGTGTCAGCGTCTCTTCGCCCCACTGAATTGATTTCTTTGTTACATCAAACATTTGCGTATCCTAGAAGGGAGCACTCCCGCCCCTGCGGGTCTCCCGTTTGCGTGGCGGCCCCATTGCCGCCGACCCCACTTTATCTTCCATTCGAGTGCCGGGGTCAGAGCACAACGTCTCAGATGGACCGCCCATACAGCAGTTTGGGGGCTTTGGAAAGGCAGGAGTTCCGAGGAAGGGTAAGGGTATAAAGGGCGCATGCCCGATCCATCGAGGATCGGGCAGACGCGGCGATCCTACAGGATCGCGTGGGCCAGGATCATGACGATACCACAGCCCAGCGCATAGCCGGTGTCGACCGCAATGGCGAAGCCGCTTTTTTGCGCCCATGTCCCGACCGAGGCTGTCTGCGCCGCCACCGCAAGGATTGCAAGCAGGGCGACGCCCAGGCTATTGGTAGTCTCGGTCACCGCGATTACCGCAGCCAGCAGGATCAGGAACACGATCTGTGTGGCCATCGCGCCCAGTGGCGGGGTTTCGGGCGGCGTCGGGTCGATGCGGGTGCCTTCTGCCCAGCGTTTCTGAAAGCCCATAGGGCCGTAGACCAGCCAGCCCAACAAAAAGGCAGCGACCACCCCTGCACCGAGAGCCAGCCAGTTGATCATAGTGCCGTCTCCAGCGCTGCAAGGATAGCGGTCCAGCCGCCCTCGTGATTGTCCCGGCTTTCCTGCGAGGGAAAGCGGATGTGGTGCAGCCGCAGCTCGGTGCCCTTTTCGGTGGGTGTGAAATCCAGTGTGACCGTGGAATCGTCTTGGCTGTAGGGCGAATTCCAGGTGAATTGCAGACGGTTGGGGCGGTCGATGACCTTGTATTCGCCCTCATGCGGCAGATCGCCAGCCTCGGGCGCGCGCATGATGATTTTGAACCTGCCGCCGACCTTGGCGTCGGAATGCGCTTCGGGCACGGTCATGCCCGGTGCCGGCAGCATGAATTTTGCCAGCATCTCGGGGTTGAGCCAGGCATCAAACACCTTTTCGGGTGGATGTGGAATGGCGCGCGTTATTTCAAGTGACAGGTCCGTCATCTTCTGGGTCCTCCAAAGCAGTTTCCAAGGCGTCCAGCCGAAGCGCCCAAATCGAACGCAACCCGGCAAACCAAGAATCAACGGCTGATAAAGGAGCCATCTGAACCTCGATCAGATGTTCGCGCCATTCGGTCCGGCGCTGCACCAGCTCGGCGTTTTCCAGCACCTTGATGTGCTTGGAGACCGAGTTGAGGCTCATATCGAATTGCCGCGCAATGTCCGTCACCCGCAATGGTCCCTGCTGCGCAAGCATCGTCAGAATAGCGCGGCGGGTCGGGTCGGACGCGGCCTTCAATATTGCATTGAGGTCATATCGACTCTCTCGTTCAACCATTTGGATGAATTACAACCTTATTCTGCTTCAGTCAACCATTTGGGTGAATAACATGTTGAAACCCTGATTGACCAGTCGCCAAATGCACCCTGTTGGATAAGGGTTTGGCCCTGATCGGTGCAGATGTGTCCGAATACAGTCTGAGTCAGGTAAAATTTGGGGAGGACATGTGTGGCAAACGATTTTGGTGGAGCCACTGACTACAGGTGAGATCGGACCGTATTGGCCCCGTCTCCAGCTTAAAGAAGATGATCCATTCTATTATGATCGTGCAGAAAGCGGATTTCATATATCCGGGATCAAAGCGGGTCTGGGCCTATTGCAACGAATCTTCTTTGCTACGCGGTTGGGGAGACCCCAATTCTTCTTCTTTCAATATGCCGCGGAGGATTGCGGCAGTTTCCACCTCGGACATTTTTTTTACGATGCCATCTGTGCCAGAGACTGTTGTTGACTTTTTTTCTGATTTAGGAGCCTGGGAAAGGTTAGCTGCAAAAACGCGGTTCAAAACTGATTTTAGAGGCATTGTTAAACTCCAGTAAAATAGTCGTCGGACACTGTCGCTGCGGGCCAGTCCGAACCACGAGGGTGGGAGGGCTCAAAGACCGTTTGCCGTGAGTGTGTACCCGCAGCGACAGGCGGCATTTAGGAACCGACCGATCCTGTGCAAAGGGGGAAGATATTGGCCTTTCGCGTCATTTTTTGACTCTCTGATAAAAAAACACGACGTTGCTTACGTTTACGTCAACTTTCTAAACCAGCGCTCAGAATCTGCGACGCAACGTCACAATTTGACACCTGTTCATCACGGGCAAATTCAACGGTCCTGAAGGCAAAAAGCGGCCGTCTTTAGGGGCGATTCTATCGTGCAAGCAGGCGGAACCGTGGCTCCCAATAAAAACGGGCGCGCCCATTGTGGGCGCGCCTTGAAAAGGGAGGACTATGAAAAACCTAACGCTCGAAAAAAAATAAGCGCCTACTCACTACAGTTCCTAGACTGCAGCGATTTGAGCAGCTTGTCGGTGAAGTGGATCACACGGCGCGAAAAAAGTTTCCATCGTCCGAGATGTTGTCGTGATCGGTCATCGAGAAGGCAGCGAAAGGCTTTGCTTCAAGGTCGGAGAGAACCCCAAAACCAAATACGCCCGCCGAATGGCGAGCGTATCATGATCTATAGGCTTTTCAGCGTCTGTATCAAAAACAGCAGCGCGCGCTTAGCGGCGGATGCCCAGCTTTTTGATCAGGTCCTGGTACCGTGCTTCTTCTTTGCCTTTCAGATAGTCCAGCAGCTTACGGCGCTGGGCAACCATCTTCAGAAGACCACGGCGACCGTGGTTGTCTTTCTTGTGGGTCTTGAAGTGCTCGGTCAGGGTGGTGATACGCGAGGTCAGGATGGCAACCTGGACTTCTGGCGAACCGGTATCGCCGTCCTTGGTTGCGAATTCTTTCATGACGCGATCTTTTTCAGCGGCAGTAATCGACATCGGGGTCTCCTTTGAAAAGGTTAGGGTTGATGGCACAGGCCGGGATGTCGTCCAGCGCAGGCCCATGGAGAAAACCGCATCGATTCCGACACGGATGCGCGCGTATAGGCGCATTTGCGGTCAATGGCAAAGGGATTCTGGAAATTCAGCCCAGCGCGCAGAGCTGCGCCAGATCGCCTGAGGATATCAGTTGAATGTCATCGGCGCTGACTCCGTCTGCCCCGATCAGCTGCACCACGTTCTGCCCGTCGACAATTACATGGGTCAGGTTCTCGTCTTCGGTGTCTGTCTTGATCTGAATGTCCGGGTTTTCCTGACCTTCCCATGAGATCAGCAGCTTGTCTTGACCGGGCTGAAAATCCATGACGGTGACGGCGTCATCATCCGATTCGGGCGAAACCACGATGTCATCGTCACCTTCGCCCCCGGTTACGATATCACCGCCTTCGGCAAGGATCGTATCATCCCCGGCGCCACCGTTCAGGAAATCCAGCGCGTTGGTGTCCTCTCCATCCTGACCGTCCAGAATATCGTCGCCATCACCGCCGAACAGCACGTCCTCGCCTTCGCCACCGCTCAACCGGTCATCACCAAACCCGCCATGCAGTGCGTCATCGCCCTCACCGCCGATCAGAATGTCGTCATCCTGCCCGCCATACAGCTCATCCTCGCCCATCCCGCCGTCCAGGTGATCTGCGCCGAAATGCCCGTAAAGTGCATCATCCCCCTCATCGCCCGAGATTTGATCGTCGCCCGCCTCTCCGTGAAGGACATCCTGGCCAGCGCCGCCAAAGATCGTATCAGCGCCTCCTCCCCCATGCAGGGTGTCATCGCCTTCGCCACCATAAATCGTGTCATCCCCCGCATATCCATTGATCTGATCGTCGCCGTCCTGGCCGGTCAGGATGTCCAGATCCTCGGTACCAGCGATGATCATGTCGCCCTCGATTTCGGATATGATCGTCCCGGTCGAAATCTCGGGCGCTTCGGGTTCCTCGACATTCTCACCGACGTCAAGGAATTCGCCAGTTTCGACCGCAGGAGGCTGGTCGTCGACGACATCGTCCTCACCGGGATCTTCATCTATGTCAAAGACATCGCCGATGGCATAGGCCACCCCGCCGACAGCCGCCAGACTAAGCAATCCGATCAGAAACATGACAACCTCCTTGAACGCATTGCTTCGAGGGTGAAATGTCCCATGCGATCAGGGCTTTGGTCAAAGCCTAGCTGAGCTTGTGGTTAACCCTTTGTCACCAGGGTTCGGGGTTTTGGGTGTAAGCGATATAGAGCGGATGCTTGGGATGGCCCTCCTTGGTAAGCCCAAGGTGGTACATCGGCTGACCGGTGCCGCGCAGCAGCGTTTCGACGGCGGTGCCTCGATCCAAATGAGCGCCATGGGTGCCCCAGGCAGCGATGACCTGATCGGCCCAGTCCACGCCATTCAGAATGGCCATGTCATTCTCTGGCCCCACCGGATCGGCAGCGGCCCGCATCTTGCGTGGATCAGTATCGCGCCATGCAAAGATATTGGTGACCTGAAACGCGCCGAACCCCAGTGCGCGCGCCCGGCGTTCGCAGCGTTCCACCGTCGGATCGTTCTGCACCTCGGTCGCCGTGGACGGATTCAGCATCACAAACAGCGCCTTGCGCCCGGCCGGATCCCAGATGCGCGTCAGGCTATAGCGGTATCTCTCGCAATCTGAATAAACAGCGGTCGAGGGCGCGTCGCCCTTGGTATGTGTGCGCGTGATCATGGGTTTCGACTAGCACGCAGATTACGTGACGAACACCCGGCTGGGATGCAATTCGCCGGATTTATAGATGCCGACCGCCACCGCCTGACCATCCAGCGAGGCCCAGGCCTCATCCCCGTATTCCACATCGGACGCCAGAACCATACCAGGGTTGCCGTTACGCAGACGGGTCGCACCTTCGGGGGTGCATTTCAGTTCGGGCAGGTCCGATAGGCCAGTTTCCAGCGGGTGCAGGAAATCATCCAGCGCGGTGGTTTTGGCCATCTCGTCGATCTGTTCAATGCTCAGCCCGTCTTTGGTCTCGAACGGGCCGGACCAGATACGGCGCAGTTCGCGGACATGGCCGTAGCACCCCAGCGCAGCCCCCAGATCGCGGGCGATCGATCGGACATAACCGCCCTTGCCGCAAGTCATTTCCAGCATGACGTGGTCGTCGTCGGGGCGGTCGACTAGAACCAGCTCTTCGACCCACAGGGGACGCGCAGCCAGTTCCACATCCTCGCCATCGCGGGCCAGCTTATAGGCACGCTGCCCGTCGATCTTCACCGCCGAGAATTTCGGCGGGACTTGCATGATTTCACCGATAAAGGGCGCGAGGGACTCTTTGATGTCATCATCCGAAGGGCGCGCATCGCTGCTTGCGATTACCTCGCCCTCGGCGTCATCGGTATTGGTGGCCTGACCCAGTCGCACGGTGAAGGTATAGGCCTTGAGTGCGTCGGTGATATAGGGAACGGTCTTGGTCGCCTCACCCAAAGCCACGGCCAGAACTCCGGTAGCCTCGGGGTCCAGCGTGCCCGCATGGCCCGCTTTTTTCGCGTCCATCGCCCAACGCACTTTGTTGACCACGGCGGTCGAGGTCATGCCTGCGGGCTTGTCCACTACCAGCCAACCGGAAATGTCGCGACCCTTGCGTTTGCGTCCCATTCTGCACCTTGTTCTTTGCCGAGGCGCGCGAGTTAGCGGATCGGTCGGGCCCTGTCAATTTCAGGGCGTGTCTTCGACCACACCAACAATCGGCCCCAGTGAAAACCCGACATCGGATCGATTATTCACCCGGTCATACATACGTGAGATATTGCCATCAAAGAACAGCGCATTCGGGGTTTCCAATACCTCGCGAAACAGGCTGCCGAATTCGTGGAAGGTGACGTAATCCTCGGAAATGGCAAACAGTGCGCGGGCGCCATCATCGCTGGTACCCACACCATTGCGAACATAAACCGACGTCGAATCGGACAGGAATCGAGGGTGCAGTTCCCCGTCGATCACCAGCATCGGGCCGGATTGGCTGGCAAACCGGCAATCCGGGGCTTGATCTATAAAGTCCAGCGTCTCGAACACGTCGGCGCGGCCCTCGCGGATGCAGAACACCCCGTTGGGCAGAAGGCCGAAATTTCCGGGGCCGGGGTTCGGGATTACACGCATCTGCTCCTGCCCGTCTTCGACATAATGGCCAACGGGAGAGCGGTCGTCGTGATACATGCCTGCGTTCATCGCAAAGGCCAGACGCTTGCCATCGGGCTCCAGCGCCTCATTCACCGCCGAGAAATGCCCTAGCAGGTCGCCATTCTCGTCGTTGAGGAACAAGCGCATGTCCTCATTCGCTGCATCCACCTCGCAGACAGTGTAGCGTTTGTCACTATGCGTGACCTTTTCGCATGTTACTGCCCCGGCTTGCGCCGTCCACAGGAAAGCGCCCAAAGTGACAAATGCCCGGATCACTCGTCGAGATCGCGGCGCACCGCGTCCTGATCGAACATGCGGCGGGTGTCATCCAAACGGTCGAATGTGTCATCCAGCCGGAATCGCAGATCGGGGGAGAATTTCAGCCCGACCTTTTTACCAACCATGCGCCGCAGCTCGTGCTTGTTGCGGGCCAGCAATTCGATCACATCCTCCTGCCCTTTGCCGCCCAGGGGCAGCACAAAGGCGGTGGCGATCTTCAGATCGGGCGAGGTGCGCACCTCACCCACAGTGATTGACATGCGATTCAGGTCGGGATCGTGGACATCTCCGCGCGCCAGAACCTCGGACAGGGTGCGGCGGATCAGTTCGCCGACACGCAGCTGTCGTTGGGACGGGCCGGGGCCATCGTGGAATTTGTTCTTAGCCATATCCCCGATCTAAGCGCAAAGCGGGGCTTTGCCAAGCGGGTGCGAACCGGGTAGGAGGCTTTGAGCCAATCAATGCAAAAGGACCAGCGCAATGACCCATATTCCGGGGATCGTCATCACAGGGGCTTCGGGCCGTATGGGTCAGATGTTGATCAGGACCGTGACCGACAGCGATCAGGCGCGTCTGGTCGGCGTGGTCGAGCGCACGGGTCATGATTGGGTTGGGCAGGATGTGGGCGTGGCCATGGGCGGTGCAGCGCTGGGCGTCACGGTGACCGACGATCCGCTGGAGGCCTTTGCCCAGGCGCAGGCCGTGATTGATTTCACCGCACCCGAGGCGACGCTGGAATTCGCCGCGTTGGCGGCGCAGGCGCGCTGTGTGCATGTGATCGGCACTACCGGGATGAGTGACGAGCAGATTGCCGCTCTGGAGCCGGCCTCACGTCATGCGGTGATCGTGCGGGCGGGAAATATGAGCCTGGGTGTGAACCTGCTGGTACAGCTGACCAAAAAGGTCGCTGCCGCGTTGGATGAAGATTTCGATATTGAGGTGATCGAAGGGCATCACCACCACAAGGTCGATGCGCCCTCGGGCACCGCGCTGATGCTGGGCGAGGCTGCTGCGGAAGGGCGTGGTGTAGATCTGGCTGAGGTGTCCGATCGGGGCCGCGATGGTATGACCGGCGCGCGCAAACGGGGCGATATCGGGTTCCATGCCATTCGCGGCGGCGACATCGTGGGTGAGCATGACGTGCTATTCGCGGCACCGGGCGAACGCATCGTGCTGCGCCACCTGGCCACTGACCGCGCCATTTTCGCGCGCGGCGCCCTGAAAGCCGCACTTTGGGGGCAGGGTAAAGCGCCTGGCCAATATGACATGGTGGACGTTCTGGGGCTTTGACACCGCCCGGGAGCCGACAGACCGACTACAACTCTCGGATCTTATCTGCGCGCAAAGGGCAGGCGAGATAGACGCCGAATTCTTTGCCGATATCCGCACTGACCCGCGCGTGAACCTTGCCCTGCCGATCCAGAAAACGCTGATTGTCCTCGACCGGGAATATCCCCTCGTGCCAGATGCCAGGATGGATATACAGCCCGCGTGACCCATCACACCAGAAGGCCACCACCTTTTCCGGTGTCAGATTGTCGCCCGGCAATGCGGCAGGGATGATGAAAGGCTTGTTGTCGATCGGCCAGAACATCTGTCCGCCATCGGGGTGATAGTTCATGTGCCAAAGCAGAACCTGATCGCGCGGAGCAGTTTGCCGGTTGGCGTTGGCCTGTTGCGGATCAGTGGACCAGCCGAGGACATAGTGGCCGTTGACCGCTTCGTTCTCGCCGTAAAGGACGTCCCCTTTCCACTCACCATGAAATGTGCCTTCGACCCAACCGGCTTCATCGCCGGTGCCTTCGTCGATGGGCCGCCAGCCTTGCTGTGGCCAACGGACGATTTCAATTTCGAATTCTTCGGGGTCGTCGACCAGACAGCCATAGCCCTTGACCGACTTGTCTGTAGCACGGATCAAGGGGACCTCGTGCCAAGGCAGGGATGGTTTGGTGTTGGCCTCAAAAATGTATTCTGGGGCGTTCATGTGAGCTCCTGATATTTTTCGACCATTCGCTGCACCATCGGCGCAAAATGGTTGAAATCGGGGGTTTCCATGTCTGCACGTTTACCTGCTTCGTCCAGATAACGCACCTGAATGATCTCTTTCAGGTTCGGGTTCTGCTCGAATTCGGCAACTTCTCTGGCACTCATCGGCCCGCCTTGCAGTTCCAGTGTATGAACCGAAGCCGTGGACAGGCGGTTGAAATATTCGGGCTTGGTAGCGCAAAGATACCGTTTGGCCGCCACGTGATAGCGGCAGCAATCGGTGATAACTGACGGAAAGAACTGTTCCAGCACCTCGGCGCCTGCATCTTCGTGATGGCGGTCTTCGGTGTCGTCGGGGTGGTACGTGCCGAATTCGGATGTGAAATGACCGATATCATGCAGCAATGCCCCTACGATGATCTCTTCGGGCATGCCGTTCTGTTCGGCAATGGTCGCGCCCTGCAGCATGTGTTCTGCCATGGTGACGGGTTCGCCCAGATATTCCTCGCCGCCGCGGCGGTCAAAGATATCCCCGATGAAGGCCACGATATTGTCGGGGGTCAGGGTCGAGAAATCAGGTTTCATTCCGCCGCCTCCAGTGTCGCCAGTTCCATCGCCGCCAGGGTTGACAGTAAACCGTCCTTGTCGGCGTAGCAGCCTTGCAACCACCGCGACCCGGCGCCGGAATAGCCCAGACGCGCGTGCAGGACGCGGGTGTTGTCAACGATGAAGCTTTCGCCCGGCTCCAGCTTGAACGACACGCCCATGGCCGGATCGTCGATTATCTCACCCAACTGGCGATAGGCGGCGTAATAGGCCTCCATCAGATCGAAGGGGATGTCCACAAACGGAGCCGACGAGCGGTTGTTAAAGCGGATACCGATCAACTCGCCGTCGGGCGATAGCTCAATCATTGGGCGGCGCGACCGCAGGCAGACCCCGTCCGAGCCCTTGTATTCGAACCGCGCCGGGAAACCTGCCAACAGGGCAAATCCATCGGGGTCCTGATCGCGCAGTTTTTCCGCCGCCCGGAACCCGTCCACAACAATGGAATCGCCACCCTCGGCGCTGTTTTCCAGGCAGTACAGGATCTGCAATGTCGGTACCGGGTCGCGATAGGGGTTGTCCGTGTGCGCCTGAAGGCCAAGCCCTGTAAAGGCCAGGTTGGTCGGGTTCACTTCGGTTCGAACCTCGAAATAGGGGCCATAGTTGGTCTGACGGACGTATCCGAACAGATCAGCCACCTTCAACAGGGATTCCGGTTCGGTCGGGCCACTGGTCAGTTTGGCAAACCCGTATTCGGCGACCATTGCCAGCCAGCCACGCTTGGCTGCGGGTTTGGCGTGGACGTCGCTCCAGTCGGCGCTGGGCGCGTCGAGCCCTTGCTCCCAGGTGGTGATCCCGGGCGCGGTGCGGCCAAAGTTGCGGCTGTCCTCTTGGTCATAGCTATGCGCAGCCAGCCAATCGGCGGGGAAAGTGACAGTCTTGTTTTCGGGTTGAAATGTGACGGTGAGGTCGCCGTTGGCCACTGAGGCAGCGCTGACCATGGTATCGGCGGGGATATCGCCAATGGTGATCAGGCGCTGTCCGTTGCCCGGTGCCCGTGTGTCAGGATCAAGCGCGTTGTCGCGTAGCCAGATGGCGTGAAAGCGGGCACTTGGGCCTGTATCGAATTCCACGGTGACGATTGACGGAGTATGGGTGGCAGAGCGCAGCATGGGGTTTCTCCTGTTCGCGCGGGGCTTTGCTTGAGGATATACGCCCCCTATGGCATTACGACAATTAATCCTTGTTGCTGCTGAGGCCTGGAAAAACTTATGGATAAAAAGAAGATCGGCTTGCCCCCGCTGGACTGGTTGCGCGTATTCGAAGCGGCGGGGCGGTTGGGTGGATTCTCGGCAGCGGCGCGCGAGTTCGGGCTAACACAGGCTGCCGTCAGTCAGCGCATCGGCAACCTTGAGGCCTGGTTGGGCCGCACGCTGTTTGTGCGCGAGGCGCGCGGTGTATCGCTGACCGTCGAGGGCGAAAGCTATCTGCCGCTGGTTCAGGACAGCTTGCAGGCGCTCGAGCGCAATACCGAAGACCTTTTCGGAAAATCCCCGCGCGAATTGCGGGTGGCTGGCCTGTCTTCCCATATCAAAGCCCTCGTCATACCCGCTCTTGCACGTTTTCACGACCTGCGCCCCAAAGTTCGGGTGCTGACAGATTCTGTGGCGCGACGGTCTTCGCTGGATGAAGAGAGGACTTGGCTTCAAATCCGCTATGGGCGTGGGGCGTGGCCCGGGCGAGATGCCGAACTGATTGCCGCCGAAGTGCTGGTGCCGATGGCAGCGCCGGGTGTGGATTGGTCCGCGCCCTTGATTGATCTGCGCGGTGAAAGGCCCGGCTGGCGTGATTGGGCGAAAAACACCACTCAGACCGACCTGCCAACCTCGAAAATGAGCTTCGATTCGATGGAACATGCGATTTCGGCGGCTCGGCAGGGTTTGGGCGTTGTGTTGGGATCCATGCCCTTGGCGCAATCGGACTTGCGAGCGGGGCGGTTGCGTCGACTGGATTTGCCCGAATTGAACGCAAAAGATGGCTATTGGCTGACCTGGCCCGAAGAGCGTGCGAAATCCAATAAGCAACGGGCGCTCATCGCGGATTTTCTGCAGGCACTGCGCGGGGATTGATCAGAAATCTATCGCGATGCCTTTCTTTTCCCAATCGCCATAACGTGCAGGATCGGGGCCGTCGCGTCCGCCCAGCTCTTTGGGTTGCGCTTTTGCGTCGGCTTCGGCCTTGCGGCGGCGGTCCTCCGCCTCAGCCAGCGCGCGTTGTGCGGCAGGCGGCAGGTCTTTGGGCTCGTCATTCATGACATCGGGTTCCTTTCAGTGCATTGGCTTGATATACGCCCCCGTCCGCCCTTGGCAATGCGGACGAGGGTCACATCAAAGGCGATTCAATGTCCGATAACGCAACGGCCGCGCGACGCAGCGCAATCTACCTTCTGGATCAGATCTTGGGTGAGGGGCGGCTGATGTCAGAATGCCTGGCTGCAGGTGCGTTGGAGCGATTGGCACCAGAAGACCGGGCGCGGGCACAGCGGCTGGCGTTGCAAACGCTGCGTGGGCTCGAACGCGCCGACCGTCTGTTGGACAATCACCTGAACCGCACTCCCGCCCTGACCGTGCATAATGCCCTGCGTCTGGGAGCGGTTGAGCTGTGCCATGGCGAGGCAGCGCATGGCGTCGTAAATTCCATGGTTGAGATTGTCGGTCGCTCGCGCAAGCATGGGCGGCTCAAGGGGTTGGTGAACGCGGTTCTGCGCAAGGTGGCGGCGGAAGGGCCAGAGGCTTGGCCGAAAATGCGCGTGCCGCGCCTACCCGAGTGGCTGCGCGATCCATTGATCATGGCCTGGGGTGCCGAGGCCGTGACCGGCATGGAGCTGGCGCATTTCGAGGGCGCGCCGCTGGATCTTTCGGTCAAGCCCGGGGCAACAGCGCCGGGTGAGATGCTTCCGACCGGTTCGATGCGGGTTCGGGATGCGGGGCAGGTGTCCGCTCTGCCGGGATATGATCGCGGTGACTGGTGGGTTCAGGATGCCGCCGCCGCACTGCCTGTCCGAGTTCTGGCGCCTAAGGCCGGAGAGAAAATTCTGGACCTTTGCGCTGCGCCCGGTGGCAAGTCGTTGCAGTTGGCGGCTGCGGGGGCCGATGTGACTGCGCTGGATATCTCGGAATCGCGGCTGGAACGAGTCCGCGAGAACCTGACGCGGACGGGCCTGATGGCTACGGTCATCGCGGCTGACGCGCTTGAATATCAAGGCCAGTATGACGCCATCCTTCTGGATGCGCCCTGTTCCGCCACCGGCACGATCCGCCGCCATCCAGATCTGCCCTTTGCCAAGGACGGGTCGGAATTCGGCGCGCTGATCGAGCTGCAAACGCAGATGCTTGCCCATGCCTGGACCCTTCTGAAACCGGGCGGGCGGTTGGTGTACTGCACCTGCTCGTTACTGCCCGATGAGGGCGAGGTGCAGGTTGAAGAGGCGCTACAAATGTATCCTGATATGCAAGCGGACCGGGCCGCTTTGCAGGTCGCGGGGGTCGAAGCCGGCTGGATCACCGAAGAGGGCGGTTTGCGTCTGCGGCCTGACTATTGGCCGGGGACAGGCGGCATGGACGGCTTCTATATCGCCTGCCTGACGAAATCGACCTGAAGGCACGCTTTTCGATGACTTGACGATTGCTCCGGTCTATCGTTGGGTCTCAGGCGCCAGCAGAGCGCAAGGGGCAGAGTAACGAGCGTCATGTCAAATTCGGACACCATGGCAAACCGATGGTCGCGATATCAGAACCGGCTTTATGCGCGGCTCAGTCAGCGGCGCAAGGCCGTTACCGGATTTGTGGGCGATCCGGAACCACGCACGGTTGGATCATTTGCGCGCGGGCGTCAGTTGGTGGCTGGGAACCTGCTGTTCTCGGGCTATCTGGTAGAGGCGCAGGATACAGGCTTATGGGATGTCACTGCGCCCAGCACCGGATTCGACGATGAACGCCACGGTTTTGCCTGGCTGGATGATCTGGCGGCTGTTGGCGACATCCGGGCGCGCGAAAAGGCGCAACGCTGGGTCTGGGGCTGGATCGAAGCACATGGGCGCGGGCACGGGCCCGGTTGGGCACCTGATCTGACAGGTCGGCGAGTGATGCGGTGGATCAATCACGCGATCTTTTTGCTGCGCGGTGTGGATGAGCAACAAAGCAAGGTCTTTTTCAGTTCGCTATCTCAGCAGGCCTGGTTCCTGTCGAAACGCTGGCATGCTGCGACGCCTGGCCTGCCCCGGTTCGAGGCGCTAGCCGGTCTGGTGCAGGCTGGTTTGGCTTTGGAAGGGCTTGAGCAGATGGTAGAGCCCGCCCTGCGCGCTCTGGCGCGGGAATGTGACAGTCAGATAGATCAAAAAGGTGGTATCTCCACGCGCAACCCCGAGGAGCTGCTGGAAGTCTTCACGCTGCTCGCCTGGACATCGGCAGCACTTAGCGATTTGGGGCGGGGTACACCTGGGGCGCAGGCGAATGCGATTAAACGGATGGCCCCGACCATGCGTAATCTGCGTCATTCGGATGGTGCACTGGCCCGTTTCCACGGGGGCGGGCGCGGGGTCGAGGGTCGTCTGGATCAGGCTCTGGCGCAAAGCGGCGTCAGACCGCAGAGCGAGAACGGCCTGTCCATGGGATTTGCCCGTCTCTATGCGGCACGGACCAGTGTGATAATTGACGCCAGTTCGCCGCCCAAAGGGGATGCGTCATATAACGCACATGCGTCGACCTTGGCGTTCGAGCTGACCTCGGGCCGCCGACCTCTGATTGTGAATTGTGGGTCTGGGGAAACCTTTGGGTTGGAATGGCGTCGGGCCGGGCGCGCCACGCCGTCGCATTCGACACTTTGTCTTGACGGCTTTTCAAGTGCGCGTCTGACCTCAGCTGTTCCTGGTACGGAACGTGAAGGGCTGGTCGACGCGCCAAAGGATGTTCCGGTCGAGTTCGAAGACGCGTTCGAGGGAACCCGGTTCATGGCCGGGCATGATGGCTATACCAAAGTGTTCGGCCTGACCCATGCCCGAACGTTCGAGCTGCGCTTTGACGGGCGGGAGCTGACCGGCGAAGATATTCTGCTTACCACAAGTGACAGGGCCAAGCGGCAATTTGACAAGGCGCTGGATGCGTCGAGCCTGACTGGTATCGGCTTTGACATACGGTTCCATCTGCATCCGGACGTGGATGCGGCGATAGATTTGGGCGGTGCGGCGGTGTCCATGGCGCTCAAAAGCGGTGAGATTTGGGTGTTCCGCCATGATGGTGTGGGGAAATTGTCAATCGAGCCAAGTGTTTACCTTGAAAAAGGCCGTTTGAAGCCACGCGCGACAAAACAGATCGTTCTATCTGGCCGCGCAATGGAGTATGCGACGCGCATCCGGTGGACGTTGAGCAAGGCGCAGGATACAGCCTTTGCCGTGCGCGACTTGCACCGGGACGAGCCCGAGTTTGACTGACGCCAAAAGGACCTTTGGACCCATGACCGATCTTCACCCCGTGCGCCGCGCGTTGCTTTCCGTATCCGACAAGACCGGGCTGATCGAGCTGGGTAAGGCGCTGGCCGACCGCGGGGTCGAGTTGTTGTCGACCGGCGGCACAGCAAAAGCGTTGCGCGATGCGGGGTTGGAGGTGAAGGATGTCAGCGAGATCACCGGTTTCCCCGAGATGATGGATGGCCGGGTCAAGACGCTGCACCCGATGGTGCATGGCGGCTTGCTGGCCTTGCGTGACAATGACACCCATGTCGCCGCGATGAACGAACACGGCATCGACGCGATCGACCTGCTGGTAGTGAACCTCTATCCGTTCGAGGCGACCGTGGCTAAAGGCGCTGGCTATGACGAATGTATCGAGAATATCGACATCGGCGGCCCGGCGATGATCCGTGCCGCCTCCAAGAACCACGCGTTTGTCAATGTCGTGGTCGATGTCGAGGATTACTCGTCGCTGTTGGATCAGCTGGACGAGAATTATGGCAAGACCTCATATGGTTTCCGTCAGTGGTTGGCCCAAAAGGCCTATGCCCGCACCGCTGCTTACGATACCGCCGTGTCGAACTGGATGGCCGATGCGCTGCAGCTTGAGGCCCCCAAGCGCCGCGCTTTTGCGGGCGAGTTGAAACAGACACTGCGCTATGGCGAGAACAGCCATCAGACCGCTGCATTTTATACCGACGGTACCAACCGACCCGGTGTGGCGACCGCCCTTCAGCATCAGGGCAAGGAACTGAGCTATAACAACATCAACGACACTGATGCGGCGTTTGAGCTGGTTGCGGAATTCGATCCCGTCAAGGGTGCGGCCTGTGCCATCATCAAACATGCCAACCCGTGTGGCGTTGCGACCGGCGGCACTCTGTTAGAGGCCTATAAGGCCGCGTTTGACTGTGACCGCACTTCGGCCTTTGGCGGGATCGTGGCGCTGAACCAGCCGCTGGACGCTGAAACCGCGCAGGAAATCACCGGCATCTTCACCGAGGTCGTGATCGCGCCGGGCGCATCGGATGAGGCCAAGGCGATCTTTGCCGCCAAGAAAAACCTGCGTCTGCTAACGACCGAAGGCCTGCCGGATGTGACCGCAGGTGGCAAAACCGTGCGTCAGGTCGCGGGCGGTCTGTTGGTGCAAGACAAGGATAACGGTTTCGTCGGCCTGGATGACCTGAAGGTTGTCACCAAGAAGGCCCCATCCGAGGAACAGATGCGCGACTTGCTGTTTGCCTGGAAAGTCGCCAAACACGTCAAATCCAACGCCATCGTCTATGTGAAGGACGGCGCGACCGTGGGTGTCGGCGCGGGTCAGATGAGCCGTGTGGATTCCGCCCTGATCGCGGCCAAAAAGGCCGAACGTATGGCCGATGTGCTGGGCTTGGCCCAACCGCTGACCATCGGCTCGGCGGTGGCGTCAGACGCGTTCTTCCCCTTCCCCGACGGTTTGATGGAGGCCGCAGAGGCAGGCGCCACTTGTGTGATCCAACCGGGCGGCTCGATGCGCGATGACGACGTGATCGCCGCCGCGGATGAGGCCGGTCTGGCCATGGTCTTTACCGGCATGCGGCATTTCCGTCACTGATGCGTGCCCGATTGCTCCTCTGGGCGGCGCTGACCGCGTTTCTGATCGACCAGATCAGCAAGTACCTGGTCGTTCATGTGATGCGCGTGGCCGAAGGGCCGATCAGCGTTCTGCCGCCCTTTCTGGTGTTCAGATATGGCGAGAATCGCGGCATCAATTTCGGCCTGTTTCAGGGCAATGGCGACGCCGCGCGCTGGGCTCTGATCGGAGTTTCACTGGTGATTTCAGTGGGCGTGTTGATTTGGTTGAAGCGCACGGCCCCCTCAAAGCTCATGTTGGTCTGTGGCGGCCTGCTGATCGGCGGTGCGATTGGCAATGTGGTGGACCGCGTGTTGTACGGATATGTGCTGGATTTTCTGAACATGTCCTGCTGTGGTTTCGACAACCCCTATGTGTTCAATATGGCCGATGTATTCATATTCGCAGGTGCGTTCGGGTTGGTGCTGTTTGATAGGAAAAAGCCCTCGTGACGCGGGTTTGGAAATACGATAAAAGCGCCTGAAACAGGCTGGAGACTTTCATGCGGTTGCCGCGTTCCATATTTGTTGTGACTATGAGTCTTGCGGTTGCGGGATGTTCGGATATCGGTCTGCGCCACCTCGAGCCGCCGGGCCCGGGCCCGGACGAGTTTGCGATTCTGCCGGTCAAACCTCTGACCCAGCCCGAGAACTACAACTCTTTGCCCGCACCGACACCGGGTGGCACCAACCTGACCGATGCCAATCCCACAGGGGATGCTATTGCCGCGCTGGGCGGGAATCCGGCTGCTTCGAATCCAAATACCGCTGTGCCTGCCTCTGATGGCGCGCTTGTCACGGCCTCCAGCCGATATGGCGTTCCGTCAAACACACGGCAGGTCGTCAACCAAGAAGATGCGGATTTCCGCAAGCGTCAGGGGCGCTGGACCCGTTTGCGGCTGTTCAACGTAGATCGATATTCGCAGGTTTACCGTCGCTGGGCTATCGACCCGAACAAGCAAACCCAGGCTGCGCGGAACGCTGGGATCGAAACGCCATCGGCGCCGCCGGTCAATGAATAATTCTTAACTTTCCGTCATCGGGGTTGAACCCGGGCGGCACCACCGTAGTTTGAACACCAGAAACGAAACGGAGGATGCCCCATGGTTCGGGCTCTGGCACTGTCGGCTGCTCTGATCGCCGCCACCCCGGTTTTTGCCGAAGATGGGCACGAGGCGGTCACCACCTTTACGCTGGATAACGGTATGGACGTTGTCGTGATCGAGGATCACCGCGCCCCAGTCGTGCAGCACATGGTCTGGTATCGCGCCGGATCGGCGGATGAGCCGGTTGGTTCGTCCGGTGTGGCGCATTTTCTGGAACACCTGTTGTTCAAGGCCACCGACACGCTGGAGGCGGGCGAGTTTTCTGCCACCGTCGCGGCCAATGGCGGCAATGACAACGCGTTCACCTCGTATGATTACACCGCCTATTTTCAGCGTGTTGCTGCCGACCGGCTTGAGCTGATGATGCGGATGGAGTCAGACAGGATGCGCAATATCCGCCTGTCCGATGATGACATCGCCACCGAGCGCGACGTGATCCTGGAAGAACGTAACCAGCGTACCGAAAACAACCCGCGCGCCCTGTTCGGTGAACAGGTCAGCGCGGCGCAATACCTCAACCACCGCTATGGTGTCCCCGTTATCGGTTGGAAACATGAGATGGAAACGCTGGACCTGGACGATGCACTGTCCTTCTATCAGATCCACTATTCGCCAAATAACGCCATCCTGGTGGTGACCGGCGATGTTGAGCCAGACGAGGTCAAATCCCTGGCCGAGCAATATTACGGGGTAATCCCGGCAAACCCGGACCTGCCCGAACGGGTGCGATCACAGGAGCCGCCACAAACCGCTGAACGCCGTCTGACCTTTAAGGATGCGCGCGTATCGCAGCCCTATGTTCAGCGCAGCTATCTAGCACCCGAACGGGACGCAGGTGCACAGGAAAAAGCCGCCGCCCTGTTCCTTCTGGCTGAATTACTGGGGGGCAGCACGACGTCGTACCTGAATGAAAAACTGCAGTTCGAGCAGCAAAAGGTCGTCTATACCGGTGCGTTCTACCGAGGCGTGTCGCTTGACGATACCACATTTGATCTGCTGGTTGTTCCGGCCGAAGGCGTGTCGCTGCAAGAGGCCGAGGATGCGATGGATCAGGCCGTGACCGATTTCATCGCCGAAGGTGTGAACGAAGAGGATCTGGATCGGATCAAGATGCAGCTGCGCGCCGCGCAGACCTATGCGCGAGACAATGTGGACGGGATCGGCAATCGCTATGGCCGTGCCCTGGCCAGCGGGCTGACGGTCGAAGATGTACAGGCTTGGCCTGATGTCCTGCAGGCGGTGACCGGTGATCAGATCATCGCCGCCGCGCGCGAAGTGCTGCAGCCTGAAACCTCGGTCACGGGCTGGCTGATGCGAGACGATGAGGTAACGCAATGAAGCGGATATTTGTAACTCTGATAGCTTTGGTCATCGCAGTTCCTGCATGGGCCGAGATCGAGATTGAAGAGGTCACCTCGCCGGGTGGCATCACCGCATGGCTGGTCGAGGATCACTCGATCCCCTTCACCGCCCTGGAGCTGCGGTTCCGCGGTGGCACGTCGCTGGACGACCCGACAAAGCGCGGCGCGGTGTATCTGATGAGCGGCCTGATAGAAGAAGGCGCTGGCGAAATGGATGCCCGCACCTATGCGCGCGAGCTGGAATCTCTGGCCTCGTCGTTCGGGTATAGCGCCTCAGACGATTCAGTGTCGATCTCGGCACAGTTTCTGACCGAAAACAGGGATGAGGTGATTGACCTGTTGCGGACCACGATTCACGAACCGCGTTTCGATCAGGATGCTGTAGACCGTGTTCGCGCTCAGGTTCTGTCGGGTCTGCGGTCAGATCAGACCAGCCCCAGTGACATTGCCGGGCGCAGCTTCGCGGAAATGGCCTATGGCGATCACCCCTACGGTTCCGAAGGCAAGGGCACGATCGAGAGTGTCAGCGCCTTGACCCGCGATGATGTGGTCACGGCATATGAGAACGTGTTTACCAAGGATCGTCTGTATGTAGGCGCGGTCGGCGATGTCACCCCAGAGGAACTGGGCGCGGTGCTGGACGAGCTCTTGCTTGATCTGCCGGATACCGGCAAACCGATCCCTAAGCGGGCCGATGTGACAATCACTGGCGGAGTGAGCGTGATCGAGTTCGATACGCCGCAATCGGTGGCTCTGTTCGGCCATGCCGGGATCGACCGCGACGACCCGGATTTCTTTTCCGCCTATCTGTTGAACCACATTCTTGGCGGCGGGGGTTTCGAAAGCCGCCTGATGCAGGAAGTGCGCGAAAAACGCGGTCTGACCTATGGTGTGGCGACCTATCTGGTGCCAAAGGATCTGGCCTCTGTGTATCTTGGGTCGGTGTCCTCTGCCAATGACCGTATTGCCGAAGCCGTTGATGTGATCCGCAACGAATGGGCGCGCGCCGCATCCGAAGGGGTCACTCAGAAGGAGTTGGACGACGCCAAGACCTATCTGACCGGTGCCTATCCGCTGCGCTTTGATGGCAACAGCCAGATCGCCGGGATCATGGTGGGTATGCAGATGGAGGATTTGCCTATCGACTATATCGCCACACGCAATGACAAGGTAAATGCAGTGACGCTTGAGGATGTGAACCGGGTGGCGTCCGAACTGCTGGATCCAGATGGTTTGCACTTTACCATCGTTGGCAAACCCGAAGGTCTGGACGGCTGACCCTTAGGCCGCTGCAGGTCTTCTCTGGGCCTGCAGCGTGTGCCTGTTGCTGTTCAACAGCTTTTGCCGTGTATGTCGGAAATGCGCTGCTTTCAATGCATCGTCGATATGGCGGCTCCGCCGCAGCAAGCGCATCAGGCTGATATTGTCGAAAACCAGGCATTTGGTGGGTTCGGTGGCTATTACCGTGGCTGTGGCAGGCAGCCCAAGGCCAAAGGTCAGCTCTCCCAAAATCTCATCTTCTCCACATTGGTTGATGACCCGGCCGTTTTTCAGGATCGTGGTCCGCCCCTTTAAGACAAAGCCCAAAAAGTCGGTTGTCTTGCCTTCTTCGATCAGGATGTCACCGTTTTCATAGGTCTTGACGGCGGCGGTGTTCAACAGTTTCCGGGCTTGGTGGGGTTTCAGCGATTCAAGGTGCAGGGCGATGAACTGACGTTCGTCATCTGAAAACCGAAGCAAATGCCGGGACAGAAACCCGCGCAGCAGGCCCAGGATCGAGATCGAGATATAGGCCAGCTGAATGATCGAGCCCGCGAGGTTGAATTCTTCCGACATGCTGAACAGAACACATCCGGCTGCGGCGATCACAAGCAGGGGGTAGAGGCTGCCGTTGCCCCGGATGATCCCCATCTGCAGCAGAAAATAGCCGGTGATGTAGAGGCCCGCGCCAAAGACGCCGATCATCGTGGCGACCTGTACCAGTTCAGGAAACTCGTATGGAAAACTCAGCATGGACCGATCCAACCTTGTTAAGACTGGGTCCAAGCTGAGGGATAGTGGCGGCGCTGTATATGAACAATGTCACATGTTAATCATCGTTATGTTCATTCAATGATCACTCTATGCAGCAGCGCGCCATCTGTACCCGAACAAACTGTTTGCACCCCTGGGTTCTCCAGGGCTGGGTCCCTACTCGCCGTAGGGCACCCAGATGTTTTTAACCTCGGTCGCAGCCTGCAAGAAACGGCGAGTCTGATCCTCGTGCCATTCGGTTGCCATGGCGTTATTCACCCAACTCCGTTTCAGGTTCCCGGCCGAAGCCCGCTCGATCTCGGCCGACAGATCGGTAGACGAGAATGACCAAACTGCATCCACATTCAGATGCGAAGCCAGCGGCTTCGCCAGTTCCGTGTGGCTGCCAGTCAGGATGTTGACCACGCCAGCGGGCACGTCCGAGGTTTCGAGGATTTGGTAGAAATCCGTCGCCGCCAGCGGGTAAGGCTCGCTTGCCGCAAGAACCACCCGGTTGCCCATCGCAATCGCAGGCGCCATGGCCGAGACCAGACCCAGCAGCGGCGCCTCGTCAGCACAGAGCGCGCCGATCACGCCGACAGGTTCTTTCATGGCAATGGCCACGCCCCGGATCGGAACGCCGTGCACCTGGCCGTCATACTTGTCGGCCCAGGCAGCGGCGGTGAACAGGCGCTGAATCGAGGCTTCGACCTCTTTCGCGCCGTCTTTCCTGCCGGTCATGGCATCAAGGCGCGCAGCGAATTCACCCGCGCGGGCCGAGAGGTTTTCGCCGATGTAATACAAGATCTGTGCCCGTAGATGGCCGGTGGTCTTTGACCAACCCTTGGCCCCCGCTGCGGCCTCGACCGCGTTGCGGACGTCTTTGCGGTTGGCCAGACCCACATGGCCCAGCAGGCCAGGCTTGCCCCAGACGGGTTTCGAATATCCGCTGTCAGGACGGGCCTGTTTGCCGCCGACATACATTTTGGCAGTACGGTCAATCGGATCGACCGGGGCACCTTCGCCCATCGCGGCCTCGGCCTTGGCCAATGGTTTGCCTTTGCCTTTGGGCTTGGTGTAGGCGGTCAGACCTTCCCAGCCACCTTCGCGGCCAAAGCCGCTTTCGCGCACACCGCCGAACCCGGCTGCGGCATCGAACAGATTGGTAGCATTCACCCAGACAACGCCCGCGACCAGCTTCGGTGCGATATCCAGTGCAAGGTTCACGTTCTCGGTCCATACCGTCGCCGCCAGCCCGTAACGGGTGTTGTTGGCCAGCTCAACCGCCTCTTCCGGTGTACGGAAGGTCGAGGACACCAGCACCGGACCGAAAATTTCCTCCTGCATCAGCTGATCGGAGGTTTCGAGGCCCGAGATCAGCGTTGGCGGGTAGAAACAGCCATTTTCGGGCAGCGCGCCAGCCGCCTGATAAACGTGACCCGCGGTGTTGTTGTCGACCATGCTCTTGATGGTCTGCAACTGGACCGGGTCGACCACAGCACCCACGTCGATGCATTTGTCCAACGGATCACCGATGCGCAGAGTGTCCATTCGGGCGCGCAGTTTCTCGTGGAACCGATCGGCGATGCCTTCCTGAACCAGCAGACGCGAACCCGCGCAACAAACCTGACCCTGATTGAACCAGATCGCGTCGACCAGCCCTTCGATGGCGGAATCGATATCGGCGTCGTCAAAGACGATATAGGCGGACTTGCCGCCCAGCTCCAAAGTCAGCGCCTTACCCGAACCGGCGGTCGCCTCACGGATGCGCCGACCCACTGCGGTTGAGCCGGTAAAGGCGATCTTGTCCACCTCCGAGGCCACGATCATCTCACCCACCGCGCCATCGCCCGTGACGATGTTGACCACACCCTTGGGCAGCCCGGCCTGTGAGCAGATATCGGCAAACAGCAGCGCGGTCAGAGAGGTATATTCGGCAGGTTTCAGAACGACCGTGTTACCCATGGCCAGCGCCGGAGCAATCTTCCAAGCCAGCATCAGCAGCGGGAAGTTCCAAGGAACGATTTGTCCACACACTCCCAGCGCTTCGGCGTTGGGTAGTTCGCTTTCCATCAACTGCGCCATGCCGGCGTGGTAGTAAAAATGGCGCTGTACCAGAGGGATGTCGATGTCGCGCGATTCACGGATCGGCTTGCCGTTATCCAAGCTTTCCAGCACTGCAAACAGACGCGAGTGCTTCTGCAGCAGGCGCGCGACGGCATAGAGGTAGCGCGCACGACCCGCACCGCCCATCTTCTCCCATTTTGGCTGCGCCTTGCGGGCGGCGGATACGGCGGCGTCGACATCGGCTTGCTTGGCCTGGGTCAGCTTGGCCAAAACCTCTCCGGTCGCCGGGTTGCGGCTGTCGAACCCCTTGCCCGGTTTGGTGAAGGCCCCGTCGATATAGTGACCAAATTTGTCACCCTGATCGACCAGCCAGGCCAGCGCTTCGGCTGAGCTTTCGGGGGCAGGGCCGTAATCCATGGTCTCGAAAATCTCTTTGACTGTCATTGTTTTCGTCCTCAGCCCATCGAGTGCCTGTAACCGGCGGAATAAGCACCCGTTACGAAATGTTCTAGCTGTCGTTCGATATCGCCCAACAGCGACGACGCGCCAAAGCGAAACAGGTCCGGCTCCAGCCAACGGTCGCCCAACTCATCCTTGATCAGCGACAGGTAAACTAGTGCGTCCTTGGCTTTGGAAATCCCGCCTGCGGGTTTATATCCGACACGATACCCGGTGCGGTCATAGTAATCGCGGATCGCCCGGATCATCACCAGCGACACGGGCAGCGTGGCGTTGACGCTTTCCTTACCGGTCGAAGTCTTGATGAAATCCGCCCCCGCCATCATGCAGACCAGCGAGGCGCGCGCCACGTTGCGTAGGCTGCCCAGTTCGCCGGTTGCAAGGATGGCTTTGACATGCGCGTCGCCACAAGCCACGCGGAAGGCTTTCATCTCGTCATACAAGGCCTGCCAGTCGCCCGACAGCACATGACGCCGAGAGATTACGATGTCGATTTCCTCGGCTCCGGCTTTGACGCTTTCTTCGATCTCGGCCACGCGCAGGTGGAACGGGGACAAGCCTGCAGGGAATCCGGTCGATACGGCGGCCACCGGAATCCCGGTGCCCTTCAGCGCATCCACAGCGGTTTCGATCATGTCGTGATAGACACAGACCGCGCCGGTGGTGATCGGTGGCATGTCCAACGCCTGAAGTGTTGCAGAAGCCACGGGTTGCCGCGCTTTGGCGCACAGGCGCCGGACACGGCCGACGGTATCGTCTCCCGATAGGGTGGTCAGGTCGATCAGGGTGATCGCCTTGAGCAGCCACGCCGCCTGGTAGTCCTTTTTCACCGAGCGCCGACCCGGCAGGGTGGCTGCGCGGCGCTCAACGGCCGAGGTGTTGACCTGTACGGCCCGCACCCAATCCAGATCAAGCTCCATTCCAGGGTTCCGGGGCTCGGTCACTTGCGGCAGATGCGCGGTGCGCACGGGGCTTTCTGAGCTCTGCGTTTCCATTTTCACATCCTTTGGGAGGTTTGTATCAAATTCGCACGGGTAAGATGCAAATGGAAGGCCATCCGGCATTGGAAGGGTAAATTTTTTGACCAAATGGACAAAATAGGCGTTTTCTTGCGAATAATTCTCAATAGCATTGACTTAGTTGCGAGCGGTTCTCATATTCATCTTAGCAAGATACCATTTCCGGGGTCTGATATGATTCGTCGTAGTTTCCTTGCAGCGCTGGCATTCGCCGCTGTATTCCCATTCTCGGCCTGGGCCGATGCGCCGCTGAAAGTGGTGGCCACGACCGGTATGATTGCCGATGCCGCCCGTCAGGTCGGAGGTGATCAGGTCGAGGTGAAGGGCCTTATGGGCCCCGGCGTCGACCCGCATGCCTATCGTCAGACCCGCAGTGATATCGTCGCTATGACCAGGTCCGATCTGATCCTGTGGCATGGTCTGTATCTTGAGGCGCAGATGGAAGAGTTCTTCCATGACCTAGGGCGTAAACGCATGGTCGTTGCGGTAGCCGAAGGCGTTGATAAGTCAAAGCTGCACGCGCATGACAATTATGCTGACAAATACGATCCCCATCTTTGGATGAGCCCGGCCCTGTGGCGCGATGTCGTGGTCGAGGTGCAAAAAGCCCTGACACAAGCGCGCCCCGAGGCCGCGGACACCTTTGCGGAAAACGCAGAGGCCTTTCTTGCGCAGATCGCGGAACTGGAGACTTATGGCAAGCAAGTGCTTGCAGCGGTCCCGGAAAACAACCGTGTTCTGGTGACGGCACATGATGCCTTTGGGTATTTCGGTGCTGAATACGGGTACGATGTGCTTGGAATTCAGGGTATTTCAACCCAATCCGAGGCGGGACTGAACCGGATTAGCGAATTGGTCGATACGCTGGTTGACCGGCAACTGACGGCAGTTTTCGTGGAAAGCTCGGTCTCGGATCGGTCGATGCGTGCGCTGATCGAGGGCGCAGCGGCCAGGGGACATCAGGTCGAAGTCGGTGGACAGCTTTATTCGGACGCGATGGGCGAGCCCGGCACCTATGAGGGTACCTACATCGGGATGCTGGATCACAATATCACAGTAATCGCAGGCGCTCTGGGGGCTGATATTCCCAAAACTGGCATGAGCGGCAATCTGTCGGCGGGGTTTTAAGAGATGCTGGAACTGGCGGCACATCAGGGCATCCCCCTTCCGGAAAACGACATTGGAAAAAGCCCGCTGGCCATTCGTGGCCTGACCGTCTCGTACGGGCAGAAGCCGGCGGTTTTCTCGGTTGATATGACCGTGCAGCCGGGTGCAATGACGGCGATCATCGGGCCGAACGGTGCAGGCAAATCGACACTATTGAAGGCTGCGTTGGGGATTGTGTCACCCCTGTCCGGGCAGGTGACAGTGTATGGTGATCGGCTGGACCGGCAGCGGTCCCGGATCGCATATGTACCGCAACGGGCCAGCGTGGACTGGGATTTCCCGACGCGCGTGATTGACGTGGTTCTGATGGGCTTGTCGCGCGAACTGGGGCTGTTGGGACGGGTGCGCGCCCGGCATAAGGCGCGGGCGATGGATTGTCTGCACCGTGTAGGGATGCGTGACTTTGCCGACCGGCAGATCGGCCAGTTGTCAGGCGGCCAGCAGCAGAGGGTTTTTTTGGCGCGCGCCTTGGCCCAGGCCGCCGATCTGTATCTGCTGGACGAACCTTTTGCCGGGGTTGATGCGGCAACGGAAAAGGCCATCATTTCGGTCCTGAAATCGCTGAAAGAGGCGGGCAAGACCGTGGTTGCGGTGCATCATGACCTGGCGACCGTCACCGACTATTTCGACCATGTTTTCCTGATCAACACGCGCAAAGTCGCCGAGGGGCCCGTGGCCGAGGCTTTTACGGCCAAGACATTGCAATCTGCCTATGGCGGCCGTCTGGCTACGGCGCAGATCGACCAGATCTCACGCGCGCTGGGGTGAGTCATGCATTGGGATGCTCTGACCCTTCAGCTTGGCTATAACGCCACGCTTGTCGCAATCGGCGCAAGCCTGCTGGGCATTTCCGCCGGGGTGACCGGCACATTTCTGTTCTTGCGCAAACGTGCACTGGTCAGCGATGCGATCAGCCATGCGACATTGCCGGGTGTGTGTCTGGCCTTTATGGTGCTTGTGGCCCTCGGTGGGGACGGCAGAAACCTGATCGGCCTGCTCGTCGGGTCGGCAATATCCGCTTGGATCGGCCTTTTGTGTATGAACTGGCTGACGCGGCACACGCGGCTGGCCGAGGATGCCGCGATCGGAGCGGTCCTATCTGTATTCTTTGGTTTCGGCATTGTGCTGCTGACGGTGATCCAGACCATGGGTGTGGGCCGACAGGCGGGGCTCGAAGGGTTTCTGCTGGGCTCGACCGCAGGAATGCTTTGGACAGATGCGATGATCATTGCGATCGGAGGCGCGGCAACGCTGGCGCTTGTCATGATTATCCGCCGTCCAATGACGATCGTTGCCTTTGATCCTGAATTTGCCGCAGCCAGGGGCCTGCCGGTGCATCGCATCGACCTTGCAATGATGGGTCTGGTTATGGCCGTCACAGTGGTTGGCCTGAAAGTTGTCGGGTTGATCCTGATCGTTGCGCTTTTGATCATTCCGCCGGTGACAGCCCGGTTTTGGACTGAGCGGTCCGAAAGAGTAGTGTTGCTGGCGGGTCTGATCGGGGGCGTCTCGGGTTATATCGGTGCGGCGCTGTCGGCGGCGGCTCCCAATCTGCCGACGGGTCCGCTTATCGTTCTTGTCAGTTTTGCCGTGTTTGTCCTGTCGTTGCTGTTGGCGCCGGTTCGCGGTGTTCTGGCGGCGGTGTTGCGGCACCTGCAATTCCAGCGTCGGGTTCATATCCGGCAGGGCTTGCTCGCGTTGGCACAAGGGCAGAAAATCTATGAGCCGCTGACCCTGCGTTTGTTACGCCGGGCCGGGTTGGCCCGCCCCGACGGCGTGGCAACCGAGGCTGGCAAGGCCCGCGCCGCCAAAGCCCTGCGCGACGAAAAGCGGTGGGAGGTCGTTCGCACGGACCAGGCCCACGAAGCAACAGCGGCGTTGTATGATGGGCTGCGCGATATCGAAACAGTGCTGACACGCGACCAGATTACCGAAATCGACCGGCAGATCGGTGGCCCGCAGGGGGTAGCAACATGAGCGGCGAAGAATTCGTTCCCCTGTCACTGACACCGCTGCTGATCGGGACATTTGCGGCCATCGCCTGCGCCCTTCCGGGGAACTTTCTGGTTCTGCGCAAACAGGCGCTGATCGGGGATGCCATCAGCCATGTAGTGTTGCCGGGCATCGTGGTGGCCTTTCTGCTGACCGGCGCGATCTCGACCTGGCCGATGATGCTGGGCGCGGCGGGTGCTGCCGTGGTTGCCGTTGTGATGATCGAAGCGATCCGCAGGCTGGGTCAGATCGAACCCGGTGCGGCAATGGGCGTGGTCTTTACTACCCTATTTGCGGCGGGTGTTCTTTTGTTGGAGCAGACGGACACCTCGACCGTGCATCTGGATGTGGAACACGCGCTGTATGGCAATCTCGAAAGTCTGATCTGGCTGGACGCAACGGGATGGGTCTCGCTGTGGAACCCGGCCGCGCTTGCGGGGTTGCCCCCGGAATTGCCGCGTATCGCGCTGACGCTTGCGGGGGTTTCCCTGTTTACCTGGATATTCTGGCGACCATTGAAGATTTCGACCTTTGACGAAGGTTTTGCCAGCACGGTTGGTATTCGGACCGGTCCTTTGGGGTTTGCGCTGGTGATCACAGCGGCGATAGCTGCCGTCGCATCCTTCGACGCGGTTGGCTCGATCATCGTGATTGCCATGTTCATCTGCCCCCCCGCTGCGGCGCGGTTGATGACCAACCGATTGGAATCTCAAATCGCATGGAGCGTTGTATTTGCCTTGGTTTCGGCGGTGATGGGCTATGTTCTGGCGGGTTATGGCCCATTATGGCTGGGTGCCCGCGATGCCGTGAGTGCCGCCGGAATGATCGCAACGGTATCTGGTGTGATTCTGGCGCTTGCGGCTGTTTTCGGCCCCTGCCGGACCCGCGCGGGTGCTCCAGGCACTGTTTGATCCGGCATATTCCTGCTGTTGGCTGATGCCGTATTTCGGCTGAACTTTGCCAACGCGAACAGCACGACCAGAGTTAATGAGCCTTAATCTGCAGATCGTGCTAAGGTTGTTGTATTGTTAAGCAACTGACCACCACTCACCCCGGCTTGTTCGGGCAATCGTGATCAAGGTCGTCGCCTTGCGGGCCGACACGGCGCGATTGTCCGAACGCCCCCCTCTTGCACAAAATCTGAATACCATAGCAGTGGCAGAATCGTGTGCGCATGTGCTAGGTCTAGGGGTATGGAGCAGGCAAACCCCAATATCAACGAGTTTCGACCGGTAATTCGGCAGTTGGACGATGCTGCAATCAACCGGATCGCAGCCGGCGAAGTGGTCGAGCGACCGGCCTCTGCGGTCAAGGAATTGATCGAGAACGCCATTGATGCAGGTGCCACGCGGGTTGCGATAGAGATCGCCGATGGGGGCAAGACGCTGATTCGCGTCACCGATGACGGCTGTGGTATTGCGGCGGCGGACTTGCCGTTGGCTTTGTCCCGCCACGCAACCTCGAAAATCGACGGGTCGGATCTGCTGAACATTCATACTTTCGGCTTTCGCGGTGAGGCGTTGCCGTCGCTGGGCGCGGTCGGGCGTTTGACCATAACCAGTCGTGTTCCGGGGGCGGATGCGGCGCAGATTCAGGTCGCTGGTGGCACAATGTCCGCGGTGAAACCCGCGGCTCTGCGCGCGGGTACCGTGGTCGAGTTGCGCGATCTGTTCTTTGCCACGCCTGCGCGTTTGAAATTCATGCGTACCGACCGCGCCGAGACGCAGGCCATCGCCGATACGGTCAAACGTCTGGCCATGGCCGAGCCCTCGGTCACCTTTACCCTGCGCGATGTCTCGGGCGGCGGCGAGGGGCGCGTGACCTTCCGGGCTGACCGTGAGAATGGTGATCTGTTTGACGCGTTGCATGCCCGACTGGCCCGCGTGATCGGGCGCGAGTTTGCCGAGAACGCGTTGCAAATTGACGCCACGCGTGAGGGTATCCGGCTGTATGGCTATGCCGCTCTGCCGACCTATTCTCGGGGTGCAGCGGTGGCGCAGTACCTGTTCGTCAATGGACGGCCTGTGCGTGACAAGATGCTGACCGGTGCATTGCGGGCGGCCTATTTCGACTTTCTCAGCCGTGATCGGCATCCGGCGGCGGCTCTGTTCATCGACTGTGATCCGACGCTGGTGGATGTGAACGTGCACCCTGCCAAATCCGAAGTGCGGTTCCGCGACCCTGGCGTGGCGCGCGGGCTGATTGTCTCGGCTCTGCGGCACGCGCTGGCAGAGGCCGGGCATCGGGCGTCTTCAACCGTAGCGAACGCGACCCTCGGCGCGATGCGGCCTGAATCACCGCAACCCATTCCGGCGCGGGTCTACCAGATGGATCGCCCTTCACCCGCCGCGCGCCAGATGGCCTATCAGGCGCAGGCACCGGGCTTTGCTGAACTGACCCGCGATTACAGCGGCAGCGTGGTTGAGCCGATCGCGGAACCCGCTTCCGAGGCGCCGACCGAAGACCTGCCTTTGGGGGCCGCGCGCGGGCAGGTGCATGAAAACTACATCATCGCCCAGACCGCTGATGGCATGGTGATCGTCGATCAGCACGCCGCGCATGAGCGGTTGGTCTATGAAAAGCTGAAAGCCCAGATGGCGGCGAACGGCGTGGCTGCGCAGGCGCTGCTGATCCCCGAGATCGTGGAGTTGTCTGAAGGCGACTGCGCGCGACTTATGGCGGTGGCAGATGACCTTTCGCGCTTTGGCCTGACGCTCGAGCCCTTCGGCGGAGGTGCGGTTGCCGTGCGTGAAACCCCGGCCATTCTGGGTGAGGTCAACGCCCGCGCAATGATTCTGGATATTCTGGATGAGCTGTCCGATCAGGGGGAAAGCCAGATGGTGCAGGCGCAGATTGAGGCGATCCTCAGCCGTGTCGCCTGTCATGGTTCGATCCGCTCGGGCCGCCGAATGCGGGCCGAAGAGATGAACGCCCTGCTGCGCGAGATGGAGGCGACACCCCATTCCGGCCAGTGCAACCATGGGCGGCCAACTTATGTGGAACTGAAACTGGCCGATATCGAACGATTGTTCGGACGCAGTTGATCCCGCGGGGTGCGCGGGCTATGAAGAATAAAACAAGAACACCCGAGGCAACATGATCGAGATTGCAGGAACCCAATTTGCATTGAACGACCCCGTGATTCTGATCGTTGGCGGGGTGGTGGCATTGATCCTGTTGCTGCTGTTCCTGTCTTTGCGAGCGGCCAACCGGTCAGCCAGGATGGCCGAGCCTCTGTCACGGCAAATGGCCCATCTGGGCCAGCATGTGCAGCAGTTGGGGCAGGGGCAAGAGCAGCTGCGCGGCGGGCTGCAGCATGTCTCGGACACGCAGGCCAATGCGCAGGTGCAGGTGATCCAGACGGTTGAATCGCGCCTGTCTTCGGTGCAGCAGCAGATGAACGATCGGCTGGCAGATAATGCGATGAAATCCGCACGTGCGCTGGCCGAGATGCAGGAGCGGATGAAGGAATCGCTTCACGGCTCGTCGAAACAGACGGCGACGTCACTGACCCAGTTGCAGGAGCGTTTGGCGGCCATCGACAAGGCGCAGGATAACATCACCAAACTGTCGGGCGATGTGCTGTCGCTTCAGGATATTCTGTCGAACAAACAGACGCGCGGTGCGTTCGGAGAGATTCAGTTGAACGATATCGTCTCCAAGGCATTGCCCTCGGACAGTTTCAAGCTGCAGGCGACCTTGTCGAACGGGCGTAGGGCGGATTGCCTGATCCACCTGCCCAACCCACCAGGCCCCATTGTGATCGACAGCAAATTCCCGTTGGAAGCGTATGAGGCGCTGATCGGGTCGACCAATGATACGGAGCTGAAAGCGGCGGTGCAGATGTTCCGAACAACTGTGCGCAAGCATATCAACGACATCTCCGAGAAGTACATTCTGGACGGGGAAACCGCCGATGGCGCGTTGATGTTCCTACCTTCCGAAGCGGTTTATGCCGAGTTGCACGCCAAGTTTCCCGAATTGGTGCAGGAGAGCTTTACCAAACGCGTTTGGATCGTCTCGCCCACCACCTGCATGGCAACGCTGAACACGATGCGCGCGATCCTGAAGGACGCAAGGATGCGGGAACAGGCGGGTGCTATCCGCAAAGAGCTGGGTCTGCTGCACAAGGATGTAGATCGCCTGGGCGATCGGGTTTCCAATTTGGACCGTCATTTCGGGCAGGCGGCCAAGGATATCTCGGAAATCAAGATCAGCGCTGAAAAGGCCGGGCGCCGGGCGCAGCGACTGGACAATTTCGATTTCGAAGAGATCGCACCTGACGACACGCCGGGCGTTGTACCGCTGGCGCGGCACGAAATCTGATAAGCCGTTCGATGCGACATTGGCCGGATTTGGCCAGCGCATCGCGTCAGTCCCAGAGATCAGATACGCAGGAAGGGCTGGAACAAGCGGGGCATGAGCTTGGTGAATTTTAGCGGCGCGTCGGTAACGGCCAGACAGATGCAATCTGCGGTAATGTCTGCGGTCGGGGTGTGATGCAGATCTTCATCGGCAATCTCAACATCGCCGCGTGCAAAGTGATCAACCTCATCCGAGAAAGCACCCTGCAGAACCATGGTCAATTCCATACCGTTATGGCTGTGATCCGGAACTGCGGTTCCGGCTGGAATGAACAGCAGACGTGCCGAAGCGTCGCCGCTCGTCGGCAAGATAGCTTGTCTGACGCCCATTCCGATGGGCCGCCATCGGATGTCATTGACAGTGCCGCCGACGTAGTCCTGCAGGGGGGCAGGTAGCACGGCGCAGCCCTTGTTCACGGGCTTGGGGGTCGGTACGCCTTGGGCGATCAGCGCCATCGTCGCAGCCAGCGCGCTGTCGTTCATTTGGGCAGGATAGGGCAGCGCGTCCAGTATCTGTCCGCCAACCGCATCAAAGCTTTCAGCCTGCGCGCGGCAATGGTCACACAGCGACAGATGGGTCGCGACCATCAGATCGAACGCTTCGGGCAGGCTGCCGGCGGCATATGCCATCAGCAGATCTTCCGTCAGGTGATGCTTAATCTGTTTGCTCATCGTCTCTGTCTCAGTTCATTGCGTGGCGCAGGCGATCCAGCGCCAGCCTAATTCTTGATTTGATCGTTCCCAGAGGCAATCCAGTCTGAGACGCAATTTCCCGGTGACTCAGGTCTCCGAAATAGGCCTTTTCGATCAAGTCTCTTTGCGCGTCAGGCAACGCCTTCAAGGCAGTGCGCAGCTGCGCGGTTTCTTGTTGCAAGACGATCACGTCGTCCTGATCAGGTTCGGACTCGGGGCCCCAGCCCAGTTCTTCCGGTTCGGGGCGCCGTTGCTTGCGCAGGGCGTCGATGCGTTTGTTCCGTGCGATGGTGAACACCCATGTGGCCACCGTTGCCCGGGTCGGATCGAACAGATGGGCCTTGTGCCACAAGGTCGCCATCACCTCTTGCGCACATTCCTCGGACATGGTCGCGTCCGAGCCTGACTTCATCAGGAACGCCTTGATCCGCGGCGCAAAATGCTGGAACAGCTCGGCAAAAGCCGCCTGATCCTGCGCATCCCGAATGCGCCTGACATGGTCCACCCACTCAATCCTGGTGTCGCAACTGCTTTGTGTTCCGTTCACCTGTCTACCCTTGATGCGTTTTCTTGTGCGCCAAGGCTTGAGGACGGCGGGTGTAGCCGCCGGCTCGTCCAAGGTCACGGTGTCTATCTCGGTAAACATAACCACAATACGGTTGGTGTCCCAAGCCGGATCACTCTGAAGCGATATTTTTGATCCAATCCTGGCTGGATGCCGTATTCTAAGTAACAGAAACCTTCAGAAAACCACGCCCCTCCGGGCGGTTACAAGCGGGTCGGACCATATCGAATGACACAGACCGTTGATCATGTTGCGGGCCATACCTTTCACGGGCGCAAGGGGGCGATCGAAAACGCCTTCCGCTATTCGGTCGACTACATTCTTCTGAACCCTGAACGCGATCTGACCACTCCGGCGCTATTTTCGGTGAACCGGGCCAATCTTGCCAACTGGCGGTCGCAGGATCACGGGGGTGAGCCGGGCCAGGGCGACGGTGCCGCCTGGCTGCGCGCGCGGTTTGATCAGTTGCAGGTGGCGCAACCGGCGCGCCTGATGTTGCTGACGCAGCCTCGGGTTCTGGGGCATGTGTTCAACCCGGTCAGCTTCTGGTTCTGTTTTGATGGACAGGATGTGCTTAATGCGGTGGTGGCCGAGGTGACCAACACCTATGGCACGCGCCACAGCTATCTGTGCCACAAGCCCGGTTTTGCGCCCATCGAAGTGACAGACAGGATGGTGGCTGACAAGCTGCTGCATGTTTCGCCCTTCCAGAAGATCGAGGGCAGCTATACCTTCCGTTTCGACTATCGCCCCGAACGTGTTGGCGTTTGGATCGAGTATACCCGCCCCGAGGGCGGATTGATCGCCACCCTGACCGGGACACGCCGTCCGCTGACCAACCGGGTGATCCTGTGGTCGCTGCTGCGCCGCCCATTTGGTGCGCGGCGGACCTTTGCGCTGATCATCTGGCAAGCACTTAAACTTTGGGTGAAAAAAGCCACCTTTCGCCCGTTCAGAACCGCACCGGTGCCGGATCAGCCGGTTTCGCGTGTGCGCCTGCGCTAACGCGTTTGTTCAAGATCAAAGACTCGGGCTCTGCCTAGTGGTTGTTTCATTCGAAAGCCGCGAACACAGGAGTCGGGTCATGTTGGAAATTTCAGCAAGAAAAGTTGCTCAGGTTGCGCTGATGGGGCGCGAGCTGAATCGGGCCGAGGGCGAGTTGCGCGCGTTCATTGATCACATGAGCGAGGACGAACAGGCCGAACTGGTGGCTATCATGTGGATCGGGCGTGAAAGCTTCTTCGCCGAGGATCTGGTCGAAGCCATCGCCACCGCAAGGGCCGAAGCCTCAACCCCCTGTGCTGATTACCTGATCGGAACGCCGCACATGTCAGATCATCTGGAAAATGGTCTGGATGCGCTAGGGGTATCGGCCGAGGACGTGGAAAATGATCTGATGTAGGCACCAGTTTTATTGCCGTCACGCCACCTGATTGGCGTGACGGTCATCTCAGTTGGAATGGTCAATGATCGCGAGGTGCTGCGCCAGCCGGTCGATTTCAGCCATCCAGCCCTGCACCAGTTTCGGATCATTGGGGGCCGCATGAACGCCTGCCGGAATAGCGCGGTTCAAGACGGCTTCGACAGCCAGTGAAACGGGGACCGAGACCAGCCGCGCCATTGCCGTGCCGCGGTCGTCACCCCAGGCATCCATCACATAGGTTTTGTGCCAGACCGGAACGCCGTCTTTTTCCGCCTTCAGGCCCACACACAGAACCACACGGTCCGGCTCGCCCTCGTCATAGGCGTTGTCGGCCCAGAACTGGTCCGACATCTCCTTCAGGCGTGCATCGCCTTCGGGGCCGGACAGGGTTTCGATTTCGGCAAACACACCCGACCACGCATCGGCCCAGCCATTCAGACGCAGCGTACCGCGGACGAATTCCTTGACCGGCCAGTGATCCTCGAAATGGTACTGCGCCATGAACGGGATCGAGTCGCGGTTCGGATAGACCTCAAAGCTTTCGGGTGTGGGCAGGGGGGCGATATAGCTGGTAATCGCATCCCATGGGCGCGCCACGTCCAGCGGAGCATAATTGCGAATTGATTTCGATGGTGAACGCAACGCCTTGAGCACACCCAGCGGTGACCAGCTGAACTTGTACCGGAACGGGTTCGGATGCTTGGGGATGCCACCGCAATAAGAGATGAAACTCAGGTGGTTCTGCGGGTCGAACGCGTCCGAAGCGCGATAGTCGTCGATCAGTGCATGAGCCATCAGGTGATCGATGCCCGGGTCCAGCCCGCCCTCGTTGACCAGCGCCACCCCGGCTTCGCGGGCCGCCTCGTCCAACGCGCGCATCTCGGGGGCGATATAGGAGGATGAGACGAAATTCGCCTGTTTCGCGATTGCAAGCTCGGCCAAGGGCACGTGCCAGTCGCCGGGCAACATCGAAACGATGACATCGCCCTGTTCCAGCACCGCCGCCAAGGCGTCGATGTCAAAAACGCGGATATCGCTGGTCAGGTCACCAACTTCGGCCTTGGCCTTTTCGATTGTCCGGTTCCAGACCGTGACCTTGTGCCCGCCTTCGATCAGGCGGCGTAAGCCGGGAATGGCCGACAGGCCGGTGCCACACCAGTGAATCGTCATGTGAAAACTCCTTTACGGCTGTTCAGCCAAACCTCAGTTTTGCAATCACGATCGCGCTGACAAGCAGGATCGAGATCACATTACCCAATATCAGCGGCCATGCCGCAATCATCACTCCGTAAATCAGCCACAGGCTCAGCGTGGCCAGAATCAACAGGTTCGCCGGCATAGACAGATCCTTGGTCTCGCGGGAGCGCCAGGTCTTTAGGGTTTGAGGAAGCCAACATACAGTGCCCAGCACCGCAGCCGCGCCTCCGATCAGGTGTTCCATGCGTGGCTACTCCTAGACATGGTTGTCGAAAGTATCGCGGGCCCGGCCCCAGACGCCGCTGTCCAGATCGGTCAGGGTCAGCAGAGAAGGCAGAAGCTGTGCTGCATAATCTTCCGAGCTTTCGACCGGTAGCATCGACGGCAGATTGTCGATTGCAACTACATCAAGAACCGGATTGGTCGCCACGCGCAGGGCAGGTGCCTCCCAAGTTGTTGCTCGGTCATAAACCGGAACAGGGTTATAATCGCTGTCGGGGTCACAGGCGACATCGCCGATGGCGGTCAGCTTGCGGTCAGCGGCCAGTGCCTCATGTGGGACAAAAATCGGCGTACCTGGGCGCGCGAAGATACAGTTCAGGAACAGGTCGTGGTCCAGGATTTCAGGGAACGGCCCACCGCTGGCGGTTTCGGCCATGTCCCACTTGGTGACACTGACACCCATCGCCGTGCAAAGGTCGCTGGCGCCGGTGCCCACGCGGCCAAGAGCACCGATGACGATGGCCCTTGGTCTATTGGCCTCGATGGCATCTAGTTCAGCCAGAAGCTCGGAATTCAACGCGTCCTTGCTGGGATAGACACCAACCGGAGGGCATTCCGCGCCCCGCTGCTGCGCGGCCCAAGTCTTGAGTGTCACCGCAGCCCCGGCATAGCCGGCCCAATAGCCAAAGGCGGCGACTCGGCGGCCGTTTTCGTCGACAAGATATTCCAGATCATACAGCGTTCCGCCCCCGGCCTTGAACCGTTCTAGCAGCGCCCGGCCGGAATGCTGACCCTTATAGGCATGGCCGAACATGATGTGGAGGTGGGGCAGGGGCGTGCCATCCTCGGGCAGTTCCTTGAGGCCAAAGATGATCGCGTCCTTGGGTGCATCTGGCCAGGAGTTCTCGGGCGCGATCTCGCAGCCAGCAGCCTTGTAACCGTCGATGGGGATGGCGCGAACATGGCTTTCCTCGACCGTTACGCGGATGCCAGCAGCGATCAGCGCCAAAGCGCCTTCAGGGGTCAGCCCGACCCGTTCTTCGTTCGGGCGCTGTTCGGCCCGGACCCATAGATGCGTCATATTTTGTCCCCTTTATCAGAGCATTCCGGCGGCACGTACGGCTTTCAGCGAAGCGCGCGCTTCTGCCGCCTCACGAAAGGCGACGATCTTGGGGTAGGCTGCGATGTCGACGCCGTCGCCTTCCAACCAACTGCAAACCACATACAAATAGGCATCGGCAAGCGAGAACGCCTCGCCCAGCACAAACGGTCCACGCAGACCGTTCGAACAGATATAGTCGCAGGACGCTGCCATGGTCTGCGCGACTTTTGCCGTCATATCCTTCCAGCTGGATTTCTTGTCGGCCCACCGCGCGCCGCGCAGCTTATGGGCGTGGTTCACATGCATGGTCGAGGCAAGGTAATACATCACCTCGCGCATCCGGGCGGCCATGATCGGGTCCGCAGGCACCAGCCCGGCCTTCGGAGCCATTGCTGCGATGAACTCCAAAAGTGCCCCGGTTTCGGTCAAAATCCCACCGTCAACCACCAGCGCCGGAACCCGGCCTTTTGGGTTGATCTGCTTGTAGGCGGATTTGGTTTGCTCTCCACTGGCAAAGTCCAGTTGGATCGCCTCATAGTCCAGCCCGGCCTCTTCCAGTGCAATCGCAACGGCGACCGAAATCGTGCGAGGGGCATAGTAAAGTTGCATCACAAAGCCTCTGGTTTGGGGTTACAGGTGGGTCTGTGCAAACTGCCGGTCTGGTGCTTCCAGATGCGGAACGGCATTGAACAGAACCGGGCTGAGCTGTGTACCTATCGGGTATAAACGGTGCATTGACGTGTTCATGATGGCAAGAGCCACCCGCGCCATGGCCGGGATATCCAGCCCCATCGCCTGCCGGACAACCATCGAAATCAACCCGCCCGAGGTCACAACGATGGCAGGGCCGCCTTCGGTTCCGATATCGGTCAGCGCGTCGCGCACCCGGGTTTCGAATTCCTCGAAGGTTTCCGGTGTGTTTTTGATGGCGCCATCGGCCCAGGCGGCAAAGGTGCGGGGCAGATGCTCGACAAAACCTTCGCGATCAGTGGGCACTTTCACTCCGTGCTGTTCCTCGAACAGCTGCGCGATGGTGAAATACTCGATCTCGTTCAGCCGCGGATCGCGGATCGGATCAGTGAGCCCCATGCTGGCGGTGGTCTCGGCGTGGCGGATCAGGGTGCCGCAATAGACCCGGGGAAAATGGCTGCGTGTGTCCTGGAGATGCGCCCCCAGCCAGCGGGCCTGCTGATGTCCCAGATCGCTGAGCTTGTCATAGTTCTTTTCGTCGCGCGCGGTGGTATTGGCCTGCCCGTGACGCACCAGTGTGATATGTGACATGTCGGTCCCTCTTGCGTGGCAAGTCTTAGGACAGGTCTAGGTCCGGGGCCAGAGCCGTTCGTTGCGGTTTGGAAATTATTCTCGCTCACCCCCGAATCTGGCCGGGCGGTATTGTTGTTGACTCGCAAGACCGTCCACAGGAACCTTGGTGATATCAGACTGTCCTGCAAATTCATCGTTGCAAGCTATTCGATGACCTCGGAAAACTGGCTTGGGAAAGGATTTATTTATGACGGATATTAGGCGCACGCCTTTGCATGGTTTGCATGTTGAGTTGGGTGGGAAGTTGGTTGATTTTGCGGGCTG
>NZ_JBXWPF010000022.1:0-72945 GCF_059611265.1 Ruegeria sp. CDSA241 | reverse complement strand
CCAATCTCCTGAATCGGCTTCTTCTTCGCCTCACGCGCAATTTCGATGTCAGATTTATAGCTCATTGGGTTTCGGTCTCCCTGCATAAAATAGGCCAATAGTGTTCCAACCAGAACGGCAAGGAGCCGAACCAGATTCGCATATATTTTTCTTTAAAGTAAATATTTATTCCCTAGGGTCAATATGCGAGTTTAACACTCCCTGAAAGTGCTACTCGATTCATCATTAGGAAACAGAGGCTGGCCACAGCGATCAGGCGTATCTTTTCCGACCCGCGCTGAGACCAAGCAACCAATCTTCAACGATGCGCTGCTCTGGGAAAGCTTTGTGAAGAGGCCTTTTTAACAGGTAGTATCCGGACTGTGTTCGCACTGATGCGCCCTGAACCGGTCTGACCAAAGTGCCGCTTTCAAGCAATGGGTCAACAAGATGGGCCCAACCCAATGCAATTCCCAGTCCATCGACAGCTGCTTGCACTGACAACGGATAGGTATTGAACTCCACTGCCTGTTCCATCGAGGACGTCGATACCCCATTGCCACTGAACCAAGTGCGCCATGTCATCCACTCTGCATGACCACTGGCGACTTCAATAAGTTCCAGTTCCGGCAGCGCAGATATATCTGCCGCTTTGGGGTTGCTCTTGAGATACTCTGGGCTGCAGACCGGAAATACGGTTTCTCCGAACAAAAGCTGTGCCTCGTATCCCGGCCAATCGCCATCTCCACGCAGGATCGTCAAGTCCATCGAATCCGACAGGCACTCTGCGTCGCTGTCAGAAGAGACCAGCGAAATACGGATGCGGCCATTTGATTTGTTGAACTTGCGAAGTTGCGGCATCAGCCAAAGAGACGCGACAGAGTTGGTGGCGGAGATCGATACCGTGTTGGCCTGATGTTTGGCCAGCATATCCCGGCTGACATCCCGCATCAGGTCCAGCGACTTCTCCACGGTTGCCAGCAGGATGGCCCCTTGTTGGGTAAGCGAAACAGATCGGTGCCCTCGCACAAACAACGGCACATCATAGTGTTGCTCTAGCAACCGCACTTTGCGGCTGATCGCCGTTTCAGAGATGTTCAGAACCTTACTGGCCTGCGCAAAGCTCTGCGCCTTTGCGGCAGCTTCAAACGCCAACAAATAGTCGAGCGGCGGAAGGACTTTCCCTGTGACTGAAGTTTTCTTTGGCATTTCAGAGCGGATTCCCGAACTGGACGTTATAGCGATCGAAAAACATTTGGCCTCATCTGCGGGCAATCGATCAGGCAACTAATTGTTAAGATAGCAAAAAGTCGGGTTAGCCTCAAGAATTTATGGTCAAAGACCCTCAAATTTCTGTTCTGCGTCTGGGGCGATTCTGCGCAGAATGCACAAATTCGGGGCCGGAAGAGTCCACAACCTAAAAAATGAACATCACTCAGGGAGCAAACATGAAACTTACAAACCTCCTTTCTGCTGCAACTTTGGCAGCAGTTGCGGGAACAGGGGCGACTGCAGAAGACAGCAGCGACCCGATCGTGATCCCAATTCACAATTGGTCCAGCCAGATCGTGATGTCGAACGTTGTCGGCCTGATCTTTGAAGAGATGGGCAACAACGTCGAATACGTCACCACCGACAGCCAGGCGGTCTATGAATCGGTGCGCCTGGGCGATGTGGCGTTGGAGATGGAAGTCTGGGAAGGCGCGTTTGGCGCGTCCTACAGGGCGGCATTGGAAAAAGGTGGCCTGCATGACGCAGGCGATCATGACGCCGTTACACGTGAGGATTGGTGGTATCCCATGTGGACCAAGGAATCCTGCCCGGGCCTGCCAGATTGGAATGCATTGAACGACTGCGCACACCTGTTCGCGACAGCCGAAACCGGCGACAAGGGTCGGTATCTGGATGGTCCAGTTGACTGGTTGAAGCATGGTAAAGAACGCGCCGAAGCACTTGATCTGAACTTTACCGTGATCAATGCGGGTTCCGCCGCAGCCCTTTGGGCCGAGATAGGCGCGGCTGAGGCCGACAAAACACCGGTACTGGTTTTTAACTGGACGCCAAACTTTGCCGAAGCCGTCTGGCCTGGTGAGTTCGTTGAGTTCCCAGCATGGGAAGACGGATGCGACAAAGACCCAGCCAAGGGTCCTAACCCGAATGCGTTGTATGATTGCGGCAACCCCGCCAAAGGTTACCTGAAAAAGGCAGCCTGGGATGGTATGAAAGACAAATGGCCGGCCGCGTATTGCGCCCTGACAGAGATTTCTTTCACCAATCCGCAGATTGCTGAGATGGCGAAGCTGGTCGATACTGATGAGCTTGAACCGGAAGAAGCCGCCGAAGAATGGCTGGACGCCAACCGCGCTGTCGTCGATCCTTGGATCAGTTCCTGCAGCTCATAATCCGGCTACATCCACCGAAACTGGCGCGGCCTTGACCATCTGATCGATGCAAGGCCGCGCTCAACAAGAAAGTTAGGCAGCCATGTCCGCCACAGCGCCTGTCATCTCAGCCAAAAATGTATGGAAACTGTTTGGGCCCTCGCCAGAGAGCTACCTGAAGTCCATGCCCGCTGGCCGCGGTTTTGATGAAATCCGTGCAGATGGGTATATCGCCGGTGTCAAGGATGTCTCGATTGAGGTTGGCCGTGGCGAAATGCTGGTCATCATGGGTTTGTCAGGGTCAGGCAAGTCGACGCTGGTACGTTGTTTTTCGCGCCTGCACGACATTACAGGCGGAACGATTGAGATTGACGGTCAGGACATCATGAGCCTGAGCGAGCGCGATCTGATTGAATTGCGCAGAAACAAGATGGGCATGGTGTTTCAGTCTTTCGGACTGCTGCCACATCGCACGGTTTTGGACAACGTGGCCTTTCCGTTGGAAATGCGCGGACAAGATCGTCATGATCGGCGCGAACGCGCGCTGGAAGTCATCAAGTTGGTGGGCCTTGAAGGTCGGGAAGAATACTTCCCACGGGAATTGAGCGGCGGCCAACAGCAAAGAGTCGGAATCGCCCGGTCGCTCGCCATTGAACCCGATATCTGGTTTCTGGACGAGCCATTCTCGGCGCTTGATCCACTGATCCGCCGCGAAATGCAGGATGAATTCCTGCGATTGCAAGAGATGCTGGGCAAAACCATCGTTTTCATCACGCATGATTTTGACGAAGCGCTACGTCTGGCAGACCGGATTGCAATCATGCGCAACGGCGCGGTCGAACAATGTGACACCCCCGACAAGATTGTGATGAACCCTGCCACCGAGTACGTGGCCAAGTTTACCGAAGATGTCGACAAGGCCCGGGTCGTACATGCCAAAGGCCTGGCAAAACCTGTGAACGGTCATGCCTTGGAGGGCGCACCAATCAATGGTGGATCAACCATTCACGAACTGGCGCGGGTTCTTGTCAACGATAACCGCATTCTTTTGCCGGTGGCGGATGACAATGGCGTTGTCACCGGTGTTCTGGAACGTGACGCCGCATTGAATGTTCTGCTTGGAGCTGAATGATGGCGGCGCTGTCCACCGAAGTACCGGACACTTCAGACGGGACGTGGGGAAAAACCAGAGTCCTGACTACACTTCTGGCCGCCGCCTTCGTGCTGATCGTTGCCAAAGCTGTCGGAGTTCTTCCCGAATGGCTAAACCGCATCCCCGAAGCCGCGATTCCGCCGACGGCGCAGGTTCTGGATGCAGTCTTCTACTTTATCCAAAATGATCTTGGCCTGATCTATGTCACACGATTTATCGCCGAAGGTCCGCTTGAGTTCCTGCTGGATACGTCAGCGAACCTTCTGGAAGGCAAGCGCCGTTGGCCCAATCTAGGTCCGATCCCATGGTCCGCAATCGCCGCAGTGGCAGCCGTCGTCGGCTACGCCGTAGGTGGTTGGCGTCTGGCCGCATTAGGCGCGGGAACCTTCATCTGGACGGCCGCGATCGGGCAGTGGAAGATCGCCATGCAGACGATGTCTGTCATCGTGGTTGCCGCACCGCTGGCGTTTCTTTTGGGCTTGATACTGGGCATCGCCGCCTGGAAATACCGCTGGTTCGAGCGGATGCTGAAACCCATGCTGTCCGTGCTGCAAACCCTGCCCTTCTTTACGTATCTCTTGCCAGCAGTGATCTTTTTTAAGGTCGGACCGACAGCTGGGGCTGTTGCAACGATTACCTTTGCCATCCCGCCGATGATCCTGATGACCACGTTGGGTCTGAAGAAAGTCAGCCCCGAAGTGATCGAAGCAGGCCAGATGTCTGGATGTACCAAATGGCAGATGCTACGCCATGTTTACGTGCCGGCTGCGCGCACCGAAGTTCTGGTCGGCGTCAATCAGGTTATCATGCTGTGTCTGGCAATGGTGGTTCTGACCGCCTTTATCGGAATGCCCGGTCTTGGCGCGAAACTGCTGGCGATGATGGGTAGTTTCAAGCTGGGCCGTTCTTTCGAGATTGGCGTAACCATCGTCCTTCTGGCTGTCACGTTGGATCGGATGTCAAAGGCCTGGGTCGTCAAACAGCCAGTGCACTTCGAACGCGGCACCCCGTGGTGGAAGCGCCACCAGATTTCGCTGGTCGCACTGGGTCTGTTTGTTGGGTTCACTCTGTTGTCTCAGGTCTTCCCGATCCTGGCCGAAATTGGCCGCAAGCAGCATCTAAGCCAGGGCAAGGAAATCGACGTGGTTATCAAGTCGTTCCTGGCCATCGACATGATCAAAGGGACAACCGAATGGTTGCGCTGGTTTCTGAACGTCAAGGTTCTGATTCCATTCCGGAATACGCTACTCGCCATTCCAACTCCCGCGTTCATCCTGCTGGTTGTTTCCTTTGCTTATTGGGTTGGTGGCCGAAAGCCCGGCATCTACGCAGCGATCTTCTTTACGATTGTCGCGTTCTCGGGCTGGTGGGATCGGTCGGTTATTACTTTGTATACCGTGATCTCGGCCGTTGCGCTGGCAACCATGATCGGTATCCCCCTGGGCGTTGTCGCTGCGCGGTCCGCGCGTTGGTCCAAGAGCATTTTGCTGGCTTGCGACACTGCGCAAACCTTCCCCAGCTTCATTTACTTGATCCCTGCGATCATGTTGTTCGGGGTCAATGATGTCGCGGTTGTGTTCTCGATTCTGATCTTCGCCGCTGTCCCGCTGATCCGGTACACCATTATTGGCCTCAGCAACGTGCCGCCGGAAATGACCGAGGCAGCAGATATGTCCGGCTCGACCCGCCGGCAAAAACTTATGTCGGTTCAGTTCCCTCTGGCGCTGCCAACTATGGCGGTCGGGTTTAATCAAGCCATCATGTTCGCCTTCTTCATGGTCATTATCGCGGCCTTCATTGGAACGCAGGATCTGGGGCAGGAACTTCAACGAACTCTGGCAGGTACCGAACTGGGCAAGAACTTTGTGCTCGGCATGAATGTCTCGCTGATGGCGCTTACCTTCGACATGGCGATCAGCAGTTGGGCTGATCAGCGCAAAAAGCGGTTGGGGCTCGACTAAGATGGAACAACAGCAGAGCGCTCGCACCGTTATCCGCTTCGATGACCCCGGATTTGTCCGGATGCGAATGGACGGCCTGCCCGATGCGCAGGTCTGGTGGAAGAATATCAGTTTCGATGAAGAAACCGGACAAGGCAGCTATCTGATGAAGATGGCGCCAGGCACACGTTCGAACCCTCATGTCCATTACGGGCCGGAAGAGTTCTTTGTGCTTGAGGGCGATCTGACCGACCACGACGGGTTTCGATATCGCAGCGGCGATTTTGTCAGCCTTGCTGCCGGGTTCAGCCACTATTCGCGAACCGAGGCGGGATGCCTCTTGGTGGTCACCCATCGCGGTGCAACCGAAGCCATTCAGGAAAACACACTATGAATGTGAAGCCGGTCTTCGAAGTTCCATTCGAACGCAGCGGGGTTCTGGCCCCCGGCCTTCCGATCCTGCCGCATGGAACGGAACGCCACCCGATCCCCGGAATGGGGTCGCGCGCGGTACCGGTGTCCAAGGGCGATACCATCACGCTGCTGGACCGCGATGGGATGCAACCGGCTGAGATGGTCTTCTTTTCTCCTGACCGAAGCTCCGATGCAGCCATGCTGGGCACTCAGGGGCATGGACGGCCCGAAGGTTTGATCACAACCCTCGCAAATGGATCAGCATCTGGCAAAAAAGTTCTGCGTGCATTGGAAATCGCGGGCTTCGACATCGGAAAAGGTGACGCAATCCGGGCATTCGCTGGCGGTTCACGCCCGGGCGACATGGTGCATTTCGTGGCGGAAAGCGATGGTCTTTTGATTGTCGCTGCACCAGGCAAGGCTATGCGCCCCGAGGACAACAACCCTCCTACGGATATCATCTTGTACATCCAGCGCTCAGCGCCCGGATTGGAAAAGCCCGATGTCGGACCACCCGATCCGCTGGCCGATCCGCTTAAGGATTTCAATATTCAGCCGGGAAATGCGCACTCATACGAAGTGAAGGCCGGTGAATTCATCCAGATCGTCGATATTCGTGGCCGAGAGTGTTCCGATTTTCAGGCATTCAGCCGCCGCGCACTGGATCAGGGGATCGAGCGTGAAATCGACCCGACAACAACACGCAGCCTGATGGGCAGCTTGTATCCTCAACCCGGGATTTTCTCAAAGTACTGGTCAGTAGATCAAGAGCCTCTGATCGAAATCGTTCAAGATACCTGTGGGCGCCATGACACGTTCGGTCTGGCCTGTACGGCGCGATATTACGAAGACCTTGGCTATCCCGGCCATGTGAATTGTTCGGACAATATCAACAAGGATCTGGACCAATATGGCATCAAGCCGCGCGGTGGCTGGCCAGCGATCAACTTCTTTTTCAACACGATGCTGGATGACACCAACGCCATTGGGATGGACGATCCGTGGTCGCGACCCGGTGACTTCGTCCTGCTGCGCGCCCTGACCGATCTGGTTTGCGTCAGCACCGGCTGTCCCTGCGATATCGACCCGGCAAATGGCTGGAATCCAACAGACATTCAAGTGCGAACCTATAAGGCGACCGAGGATTTCAAGCGGTCCTATGGCTATAGAAAATCTGCGGAGGCGGATGTGGAAGAAACTAAGAAAACAGCATTTCACGACTGCTTTGCACGGCACACCCGTGATTTCGTCGAATACAATGGCTATTGGCTGCCCAACACGATGACCAATCATGGCGCGATTGCCGAATATTGGACTTGCAGGGACAAGGTTGCTGTCATGGACCTCAGCCCGCTGCGCAAATACGAAGTCGTGGGACCTGACGCCGAAGAACTGATGCAGCTTTGCGTGACCCGCAACATGAAAAAGCTGAGCGTTGGTCAGGTCGTTTATACGGCCATGTGCTACGAGCACGGCGGTATGATCGACGATGGCACCGTCTACCGGTTGGGTGAGACGAACTTCCGCTGGATCGGTGGGAATGACACCAGCGGGTTGTGGCTGCAGGAACAGGCGCTCAAACGCAATATGAATGTCTGGGTGCGCAACTCTACGGACCAGTTGCACAACATTGCAGTTCAGGGGCGGCATAGCCGCGACATACTTTCCAAGATATTCTGGACACCGCCTCAGCAACCAACGATCGACGAACTGCCGTGGTTCAGGCTTTCGGTCGCGCGGGTTGGTGATGTGCAGGGGACTTCTGTTGTAATTTCTCGGACCGGCTATTCCGGAGAGCTTGGGTATGAAATCTTCTGCCACCCCAAGGATGCCGTCGAAATCTTTGATCGTGTCTGGGAGGTGGGCCAAGAGTATGGCATTGCGCCTCTGGGCCTGGGCGCATTGGACATGTTGCGGATCGAGGGCGGTCTGATCTTTGCCGGGTCAGAATTCGACGATCAGACCGATCCGTTCGAGGCCGGCATCGGCTTTACTGTGCCGCTGAAATCAAAGACCGACGACTTCATTGGGCGGGCGGCGATAGAGGAGCGCAAGGCCCACCCACACCGCAAACTGGTTGGATTTGAGATCGAAGGGGGTACGGTCCCCTCACCCGGTGACTGCGTGCGCGTTGGGAAAGCGCAGGTCGGAGAGATTACCAGCGCGATGAAATCACCCATCCTCGGCAAGGTCATCGCTTTGGGTCGGATTTCGGTTACCCATGCCATCGTTGGAGCGGACATCGAAATCGGGCAGCTGGACGGCCAACAAAAGCGGTTGAAAGCCAAGATCGTGCCATTCCCGCATTTCGATCCAACAAAGGAACGTGTGAAGGGAATGTACGCAGAAGCGACGGTTCCGAACGCTGCAGAATAGCGACGGTGGTGTGACATTAACTTCTACCCGACCAAGGAATGCTGATGCTCGGACCTCATGCAACTCGAGTGGTGGCTTTCCAGGTCAAATGCCTCTGGGCAGTGACATTGGATTGTTAAGGCTGAGCGGTCGGCCACGAACCACTGCAAGCCTTATTGCTTGGGTACCAAAAAAATAATCTTTTGCTTCAGTGAGCTTTCGAACGTGTTGCTTTGCGCGCTTCCCGAGTGTGCCACTGAGATTTCGAAACAACAAATTGGATCCGCTGAAATGCCCTGCGGCATCGCCAATAAAGCGTTTCTGCCGGATAGCGTAACATGTAGGGGCTAATTCCATTTGTCCCGTCACAGAATTCATCGGCAAAAATAATGACGTCCATGCCGCATTCGCGAGCAAGCTTGGTGAGAATGCTAACCCACCGCCAAACGGTCCTGCATCCTGTCCGAGGCCATGGCGGACAGAGCGACCATTGTTGCGGCTGTTCCCAGAACCATTGCCAAACCACCGATCTGGTAAGTGAGGCCAGACAGCACTGTGCCCAGCAATCGGCCAGCCGCGTTGGCCATGTAATAGAAACCGACATCCATCGTGACCCGCTCGGCCTGAGAAAAGGACAGGATCAGATAGGAATGCAGCGAAGAGTTCACGGCAAAGATCACTCCAAAGATCAGCAAGCCGATCACCAGCGTAATGGTCAGCCAAGTGGCGGGCCCCGAGGATAAGGCTACAGCGACGGTCAGGGCGGCAGGCACGCAGAACAGGGTTACGGCCCAATCGCGCGCGGCGCGGATCAATTGGGGCTCGGACCGGTCAGAGGCGCGCAGGATCTTCGGGGCGCTGGCCTGAACTGCGCCGTATAGGATGATCCAGGCCGCCATGAATGTCCCGATCATGAAAAAGGCCGCTCGGTTCCCGGTTTCGGACCCGTCGGACAATACCGCATAGAAATAGATCGGAATCCCGACCACAAACCACACATCGCGCGCGCCAAACAGAAACATGCGGGACAAGCACAGCCAGTTGATATTGGGGGATTTCGAAAAAACCTCAGAGAATTTTGCGCCTTTACGCCCTTTGGGCAGGCCCAGCGGCATGAATAGAACGACCGCGATCAGGATGACGCCCAGCACCATAGCCATGGCCAGCACCGCCCAGTTAAAGCCAAACGTTGCCAACAGACCTGCGCCCAGCAAAAAGCCCAGCCCTTTGACCGCGTTCTTGGACCCGGTCAGCAGGGCAACCCAGCGAAACAGGCCGCCATCCTCGGTCGGGGCCAGCAGTTTCACGGCGGATTTCGAAGACATCTTGGCCAGATCCTTGGCCACGCCGCTGGCACCCTGAACGATCATGACAAAGGCCACTTTAGCTGGAATGGCCCAATTAGGGTCTAGTTGAGTCAGCAGCAGCAACGCCCCCACCTGCAGGCCAAGCCCCGCATAGAGCGTCGAGGTCAACCCGAACCGAGCCGCAATCCAGCCCGCCGCCAGATTGGTGCCGATACCGGCAATTTCATACAGAACAAACAGATAGGCCAGCTGGACCGGCGAGAAGCCCATCGTATGAAAATGCAGCAGCACCAGCATACGAAGCGCGCCGTCGGTCAGCATGAATGCCCAATAGGCTGCCGTGACCGCGATATAGGCGGACAACCCTTCGGGCTTCTGGGTCACAGCGCGGCTCCGACCATGAGCGCGACGTCGACCAGACGGTGCGCGTATCCCATCTCATTGTCATACCAGGCGTAGATCTTTACCTGGGTGCCGTTCACCACCATCGTCGACGGGGCGTCGATGATCGAAGAACGCTGATCATTGGTATAGTCGGTCGACACCAGAGGGCGGGTTTCATAGCCCAGAATACCCTTCAAATCTCCATCGGCGGCTTCTTTGAATAACGCGTTGACCTCTTCGACGGTTGTTTCCCGCTCTACTTCGAACACGCAATCGGTCAGCGAGGCATTCAGCAGCGGCACCCGGACCGCGTGACCGTTCAGCCGTCCTTGGAGTTCCGGGTAAATCAGGGTGATTGCCGTGGCCGAGCCGGTGGTGGTCGGGATCAGTGAGTTCAGAGCCGACCGCGCGCGGCGCAGGTCTTTGGCCGGGCGATCCACGATAGTCTGCGTGTTCGTTACGTCGTGGATTGTGGTCATCGACCCGTGGCGAATGCCGATATTCTCATGGATCACCTTGACCACCGGCGCCAGGCAGTTGGTGGTGCAAGAGGCAGCCGTCACGATGTGATGCGCGCTCGGATCATATGTACCTTCGTTCACGCCCATCACGATATTGGCGGTCGGGCCATCCTTGACCGGTGCCGAGACGACAACCTTCCTGACGCCTGCATCAAAATATGGCGCCAGCTTGATCTCGGTTTTGAAGGCGCCTGTGCAGTCAATCACCACGTCGACCCCGTCCAGTGGCAGCGCGTTCAGGTCGCGGGTACCGACAAACGGCAAGTGCATACCCTCTATGGTGACGCTGTCTTTGTCATAGTCAAAATCTGCTTCCCAGCGTCCATGAACCGTGTCGAATTCCAGCAAATGCGCGTGCATTTCAGGATCACCGATCCCGTCATTGATCCAGGCGATCTTTGCGCCTTTCTCCAATAGTGGTTTCAGGGCCAGCTTGCCCATCCGGCCAAGGCCATTCACGGCGTAGGTTGTCATGTCATGTCCTCGTCAGATGTTCTGGCAATATCGTCGACAGCAGATTGCAAGGCGATCCGGTCGAGGCTTTCGACCGGCAGCGAGGTAAAGGCCTCGATCCTGCGCCTGAGCGAACCATAGGCGTTCTGGAAGGCCAGGCTTTTTTCAGCCTTCGTGCCTGTCGCCATGACCGGGTCGACCACGCCCCAGTGACCGCTGATCGGCTGGCCATCCCAGGCCGGGCATTCCTCATTCGCGGCCTGATTGCAGACGGTAAAGACAAAATCCATCTCGGGCACGTCAGAGGTGGCAAATTCTGACATATGTTTCGAGCGCAGAGCCGAAACGTCATGCCCTTTGTCCTTAAGGACCTGCACCGCTATAGGGTTGAGCCCGGATGAAGGCTGCGTTCCCGCAGAATATGCGTTGAAACGCTCACCCGCCAGCGCGCGAAGGATAGATTCAGCAAATATCGAACGGGCGGAATTGCCAACGCACAGGAAAAGAACGTTATATTTTCGGTCCGCTGATCTGTCGCTGTCCCAGCCTGACGGGATACAGATTTCGGGGCGTCCGCGGCAGCAATCGTTCAGTAGGTAATCCAGCATCTGCTGCACATTCTGCATCTCGATCGAGTAGAGCAAAGAGGTACCAGACCGATTCTGCCGGACCAGCCCCGCCTGTCGCAACGCGTTCAGATAGTTCGATAATGTGTTGGGCTTGATCCCCAGCCCCAAGGCAAGCTCTCCGGCCGGGACAGCGTCAGGAAAGCGTCGCATCAACATGCGAAACACTGAAAGCCGTTGCGGGTGACCCAAAGTCGCCAGTTGTTCTGTTGCTATTATTTCCATATTTCATGAAATATGGAAATATATAACTGCAGTCAACCCGGTTCCGATTTCCAGTGCGCGCCGGACCCTCAATGAACGGTGATAACAAAATGCGGAAACAGGTGCTTCTGAGGTCATGAAACCCGGGGTTTCACCGCTTGCAAGCACCCGCACGAGGGTTTAAACGAGCCTCGCTTGCCTCAATAGCTCAGCTGGTAGAGCAGGTCCTTCGTAAGGACAAGGTCGGGGGTTCGAGTCCCTCTTGAGGCACCATTTACATTCAGAGGCTAACAGAAGTCGCAAACCCTTGAACGTAAATTGATTTCTGCAGTTCGAAGGGTTTTGTCCCGCCAACTTGCCGTTTGGATTCTCACACCCGTAATTGGACGAAGGTGACATCGAAGCAGCCATCGCCGATAAGCTACAATCGCCACGGATCTCCTTGGCAGATCATCGCACATGCGGTGTGGTTATACGTTCGCATCAATCTGATCCTGCGTAACGCCTTGGTGCTATGTAAAAAGTGGTGAGCCGTGCAGGATTCGAACCTGCGACCCACTGATTAAAAGTCAGTTGCTCTACCAACTGAGCTAACGGCCCACTCTTTTGTTTGGATCCTTTGGATCCGTGGCGCTCTGTAAGGCATTTTCCCGACTGGGTTCAAGACCTTATTTCACACCTCGTTACGCCTGTAGTTTCTTTCGAAACGGCGTCCCGATAGGCGGCCTACTTAGGCAGGTGGCGCAAGGGGGTCAACCCCTTTTTTCACGAATCTGCGCCACAGGGTGGATTCCCATCCGCAGCAACGTTATATGCCCGCCATGCAAGGAATTCAGAACACCGGATTGCCCTTTATGAAGATGCATGGGCTGGGCAATGACTTTGTCATTGTGGATGCGCGCGCGCATGAGGTCGGGGTGACACCAGCCTTGGCTCAAGCCATTGGGCATCGGCAATTTGGGGTCGGCTTTGATCAGCTCGCCGTCATCGAAAACGGCGCATCAGATGCCCATCTGGTGTTCTACAACGCCGATGGCTCGACCTCGGCCGCCTGTGGCAATGCCACCCGCTGTATCGCGCGGTTTCTGATGGAGGAAACCGGCAAACAGACCCTGACCCTGACCACCGAGCGGGGAACGCTCTATGCAAGCGATGCGGGGGACGGGCTGACTTCGGTTAATATGGGACTGCCGCAGCTGAACTGGCACGAGATTCCACTGACCGAAGACGTGGACACCTTGGAACTGCCGATCGAAGGCGCCCCAACCGCCACCGGCATGGGAAACCCGCATTGCACCTTCTTTGTCGACAATGCCGAGGCGATTCCGCTGGCAGAGTTCGGCGCACGGTATGAATATCATCCGCTCTATCCAGAACGGACCAATGTACAAGTGGCACAGCTGATCGGTCCGGATCATATCCGCATGCGCGTATGGGAACGGGGCGTTGGCATCACCCTGGCCTCTGGCTCTTCGTCCTGCGCAACGGCCGTGGCCGCAGCCCGGCGCGGCCTGACCGGACGCAAGGTTCAGATCGAGCTGGACGGCGGCACGATTTGGATTGATTGGCGCGACGATGGCGTCTGGATGACCGGCCCTACCGCCCATGTCTTCTCAGGCCTGCTGACGCCGGAATTCCTGAGGTCGCTGGGATGAACCCGCCCAAATTCGCCACGCTGGGCTGCCGCCTGAACGCCTATGAGACCGAGGCGATGAAAGAGCTGTCGCAACAGGCCGGTCTGACCGATGCGGTGGTGGTGAACACCTGCGCCGTGACCGCCGAGGCAGTGCGCAAGGCCCGGCAGGAAATCCGCAAACTGCGCCGCGAAAACCCGAATGCCCGGCTGATTGTGACCGGCTGCGCTGCGCAGACAGAACCGCAGACCTTTTCCCAGATGGAAGAGGTCGATGCCGTCATTGGCAACACGGAAAAGATGCGACCCGAAACCTGGAAAGGTATGGCGGCGGATTTCATTGGTGAAACCGAGGCCGTCCAGGTTGATGACATCATGTCGGTTACCGAAACCGCTGGCCACTTGATCGACGGGTTTGGCACTCGGTCCCGCGCCTATGTACAGGTTCAGAATGGCTGTGACCACCGCTGTACCTTCTGCATCATCCCATATGGCCGCGGTAATTCGCGCAGCGTCCCCGCGGGCGTTGTTGTGGACCAGATCAAGCGTCTGGTCGATAAGGGCTATAATGAGGTCGTTCTGACCGGCGTTGACCTGACCTCATGGGGAGCTGACCTGCCTTCCCAGCCAAAGCTGGGTGATTTGGTTATGCGCATCCTCAAACTGGTGCCCGATTTGCCGCGCCTCCGGATCAGCTCGATCGATTCGATCGAGGTCGATGAAAACCTGATGCAGGCCATTGCCACAGAACCCCGCCTGATGCCTCACTTGCATCTGTCGCTGCAGCATGGCGACGATCTGATCCTGAAGCGGATGAAACGCCGCCATTTGCGTGACGATGCGATCCGCTTTACCCAAGAGGCCCGCAAACTGCGCCCCGAGATGACCTTTGGCGCTGACATCATCGCCGGTTTCCCGACCGAGACCGAGGCGCATTTCGAAAACTCGCTAAGGCTGATTGCCGATTGCGATCTGACATGGCTGCATGTCTTCCCCTACTCCAAACGCGAAGGTACACCCGCTGCCCGCATTCCGCAGCAGGTCAACGGCAATGTCATCAAAACCCGCGCCGCCCGTCTGCGTGCCGCTGGCGAGGTGCAGATTGCCAAGCACCTGACCGCCCAGGTTGGCAAGGTACATCACATCCTGATGGAAAATCCGCATATGGGCCGCACCGAGCAGTTCACCGAAGTCACGTTCAAAACCGCTCAATCCGAAGGGCAAGTCGTGACCGCCACCATCACCGGCCGCTCCGCAACACAGCTCAGCGCCTGATTCGCCCCTTCCACCCCAAAGCAACAAAAAAACCCCCGCTGCCAGTGGCGCGGGGGTTTCTAACTTTTCTGAAAAAGCGCTTAGTGTTTCTTCTTGCCTTTAACGCCTGCCCACAGACGCTTGTTGACCAGATACAGCAGGACCGACAGAAGCGTCAGGAAGACAACACCGACAAAGCCCGAATACTTACGCTCCATCATCTTCGGTTCAGCCGTCCACATCAGAAAGGCTGCAACGTCTTCCGACATATGCTCGACGTCATTTGCGTGGCCATCGGCAAACTCGACCTGCTCATCCGAAAGCGGGGGCGCCATCGAAATCCAACCACCGGGGAAGGCGGTGTTTTCGTACAGAACCGTTCCCGCTTCTTCCTTTTCGTGGCCAGTATAACCATCCAGCAACGAGGCGATGTATTCCGGGCCGCCCATGCCGTTGACCAGCTGGTTGATCCCCAGACCGTAAGGGCCGTGGAAACCGGCACGCGCCTTGGCCATCAGGCTCAGGTCGGGTGCGCCAACGCCATCATTGGCGGGGAAATGGTCAACGGGTTTTGCCGGGCGGAAGTCGTCCAGCTCGGGGTCGAACACTTCAAAGTTGCCCGCCGCATAAGCGGTGACTTCGTCTTCCGAATAGCCCAGCGCTTCGAGGTCACGCAGAGGCACATAGCGCAGGCCGTGGCAGGCCGCGCAAACCTCGGTGTAAATCTGCAGGCCGCGCTGTAACTGGTGTTGATCCCAAGTTCCGAACGGACCTTCGAATGAGAATTGGAAGTCCTCGATATGCTGTTCGCCTCCGCCTGCCGCGTTAGACGCGACAGGAGCAAATGCGATAGCAAACGCGGCACCGATTGCAAGTTTCTTGAACATGTTTCCGGTCCCTCTTCTTACTCGGCCGGCGTGGCATCGGCGTCAGCCTTGCCATAATGCGCGTTGAAGTCTTCTTCGATGGTTTCCGGCTGTGCATCGGGTTTTTCGATGACACCCAGAACCGGCAGGATCACGAAGAAATAGCCGAACCAGTAGGCCGATGCGATTAACGAGAAGGTCGCATAGGGCTCTTCTGCGGGCATCGCACCCAGCCACATCAGGGCAAAGAAGTCGACGATCAGCAGGTAGAACCACCATTTGAACATCGGCCGGTATTTACCCGAACGTACGGTTGACGTGTCCAGCCATGGCGCCAGAGCCATAGCCAGGATCGCACCAAACATCGCCAGAACACCAAAAAACTTGGCGTCAATGATGCCGCCGGTGATGAAGCTGGCGAATTGAACAACCCAGACCTCGCCGGTAAAGGCACGCAGGATCGCGTAGAACGGCAAGAAGTACCATTCGGGCACGATATGTGCCGGTGTTACCAGCGGGTTGGCTTCGATGTAGTTATCCGGGTGGCCTAGATAGTTCGGCATGAAACCAACGATTGCCCAGAACACAACAAGGATGACCGCCAGTGCGAACAGGTCCTTGATCACGAAGTAAGGCCAGAAGGGCAGCGTGTCTTTCTCAGCCTCGGCTTTCGAACCGCGGCGAACCTCAACACCTGTCGGGTTGTTGTTGCCGGTGGTGTGGAAAGCCCAGACATGCACGATGACAAGCGCCGCAATTACAAAGGGCAGCAGGTAGTGCAGCGAGAAGAAGCGGTTCAGCGTGGCGTTGTCCACAGCCGGTCCGCCCAGCAGCCAAGTCTGGATCGCGTCACCCACAAATGGGATCGCACCAAACAGGCCGGTGATCACGGTCGCACCCCAGAAGGACATCTGACCCCAGGGCAGAACATAGCCCATAAAGGCAGTGCCCATCATACAGAGATAGATCAGCATCCCAATGATCCACGTAACCTCGCGCGGGGCTTTGTACGAGCCATAGAACAGGCCGCGGAAGATGTGGATGTATACCGCGACAAAGAACAGCGATGCGCCGTTCATGTGCAGATACCGCAGCATATAGCCGCCATTCACGTTGCGCATGATGTGCTCGATGCTAGCAAAGGCCAGATCAACATGCGGAGTGTAGTGCATCACCAGAACGATACCGGTGACAATTTGCAGGACCAGGCAAAACGCCAGGACGATGCCCCAGATCCACCACCAGTTCAGGTTCTTGGGGGTTGGGATCATCAGGGTGTCATAGATCAGGCCGACGATGGGCAGGCGGCTGTTCAGCCACTTCTCGCCACTTGTCTTCGGCTCATAGTGATCGTGGGGAATTCCGGACATCTGGGTCTCCCTTAGCCGAGTTTGATGGTGCTGGCGTCCGTCCACTCAGCGGGCGGAACGGGCAGGTTTTCAGGTGCGGGACCTTTGCGGATACGTCCAGCCATATCGTAATGCGAGCCGTGGCAGGGGCAGAACCAGCCGCCAAAGTCACCAGCATCGCCCAGCGGGACACAACCGAGGTGAGTACAGACGCCCATCTGGACGATCCAGGCACCTGCGGCTTCGCCTTCCGGCGACGGCATCACGCGGTTTGCATCCGTGGCCGGTGCATCAGCATTCAGATTGAAGTTACGGGCCAGCGGGTCAGGCAGGGCATCCACGCCATCGGCGTCCTGCTTCTGCGCTTCGTCGATTTCGACACCGGTGCGGTGACGGATGAACACGGGTTTGCCCAGCCATTTGACGGTCAGCTGGGTTCCGGGCTCGACACCGCTCACATCCACGCGGATCGAGGACAGCGCCTGAACGTCTGCCGAGGGGTTCATTTGGTTGATCAGGGGCCATACGGCTGCACCCGTCGCAACGACACCTGCGCCGCCTGCGACGTAGTAGAGGAAATCTCTGCGGGTGCCTTCGTGGTCTTCTGCGTGGGACACGAGGTTTTCTCCGATTCCGGCGCCCGGCAATACCGGGCAAACATGCATCAGCACCGCATCAAAGCGGCGTCTCATCGCGGCTATCTATCCGGGAGAAATCGGTTCGTCCAGCGGTCATAGGCGCGCACTACGCCCCATCTTGGCATTCATGTCACAACGAAAGGCGTTTTTTTCAAGGGATGGGCCGGATTACCCGTGAAAGTTTGCCCTGCCGCGCGGGTGGTTCAGGGAGTGATTCGGATGGCAACCAGGAAACGAAAACACCCTCACAACACAGAACCGGAGACTGTTGACCGGCGAAAATCTGCAAAATTCTGACCTGATTTTGCCACGCAAAAATCCACTTCGATTGAATCTACCTCGGCTAAAATAATGAGTTAAAAATAGATATTTTTCAACACACTAGACGAGTCTCAATTCGATTGCACATTTGGCTGGAATGTCCCAAGGGCCTGTAACAGGACCAACCTTAACGGGATTTTTCCATGCCAAAGCTTTTTATAGCCACTCTAACCTTCGCCCTGACCCTTTCATCGCAATCCATCGCCGCCGGCGATCCGGCAAAGGGGGAAAGCCTCTACAATCGGTGCTCTTCGTGCCACGCAATTATCAAAGATGGAAAAGTTCTGGTCAAAGGCGGCATCACCGGGCCGAATCTCTATGGGGTCGTAGGCCGGGTGGCCGGAACAGAAACCGATTACCTGAACGGAAGCGAACGCCTACCAATCGGGATGTACACCGATGACATGATCCGTGCAGGCCAGGAAGGGCTGGTCTGGACACAGGAAAACATCGTCGAATATTCGCAGGACCCGATTGTTTTCCTGAGGGATTATCTGGATGACGAAACCGCCCGTCCGAACATGAGCGTCAAACTGAAAAAAGGGGCTGAGGATGTCGCCGCTTATCTGGCGACCTTCAGCAACTGACCAGCCCGTCCGCTCACCTAGACCGCATGAGCGCGGCCAGGTGAGTGGTCTCGCTTCCGAACCCGTCTACCGCCACATGATCTGCGGCGGCTAGACGGACATCGTCCGGCTTGTTCTGGTTCAGCTTCCAGGTGCCCTGAATGTCATCTACCTGCAACTTGCAGGGCACAATCATGCGCATCATCTTGTCCAGAGCCTCCGCGCTCATCTTGCTGGCGCTCCAGGGTGGCTTGGGGTTCAACCGGCGCTCATAAAAATCCGACTGACGATCGAGTAAATCGCGCAACGCGTCCTGCGGAAGAAGCGAAAGCGTTCCGGTCAGGTGCACCGCCACATAGTTCCAAGTGGGCACCTGATCCTCAATCCCGTACCAGTCGGGCGAGATATATCCGTCAGGACCCGATACAGCGATTCGAACCGTGCGCGGTTCGTTCAATGCCCGGACGATCGGATTGGACCGCACCAGATGCAGCGAGGCTTCTGCGCCATCTTCTGACAACAGAAACGGCACATGGCTAAGCAAAGGCCCCTGGTCCGCTGACAAAGCCAAAACACCAAATGCGCGCTCGCGCGCAAAAGCAATATGACGGTCACGATCCTCGGCGCGGAAGGCGGGATTGGGGTGCATGGCGGTCCTCCTGCAAAAGCTCTTGCAGAACAGCGCACCTATTGGCAAGGTGCGCCTCGTTCTCAGGGCGGGGCGGAATTCCCCACCGGCGGTATGCGGGCGATGACCCGTAAGCCCGCGAGCGGCCCCTTTTCGGGGTGTCAGCAGATCTGGTGAGAGGCCAGAGCCGACGGTTACAGTCCGGATGAAAGAGAACGTGCAGTGTGCCGGTAACCCCGCGCGCCTGCTCGTGATCGCCTTGGGTGACGTGTCATGTCGTGCTGGCAGCGAAAAGTGGGAACCGGTTTTCGCAACCGCCAGCAGACCACCAAACCGGAAGGAGATCTTGATGACACACACCCGCTATGCGTTTGTTAAGGCCAGCTGGCATGCCGATATTGTCGACCGTGCACTCGACGGGTTTCTGGAATTGATACCCGCCGATCAGGTGGACGTGTTCGACGTTCCAGGCGCGTTCGAAATGCCCCTGCTGGCCCGCGATCTTGCCCAGATTGGGCGCTATGCAGCTGTGACCTGCGCGGCCTTTGTGGTGGATGGCGGCATCTACCGGCATGATTTCGTGGCGCAAGCTGTGGTCGACGGGTTGATGCGCGCAGGTCTGGATACCGGTGTTCCGGTTCTGTCTGTTTCGCTGACGCCGCACCAGTATCAAGAGACGGACCACCACAATGCCATCTACCGCGCGCATTTCGTGGATAAGGGGCGCGAGGCGGCACAGGCGGCGTTGAAAATCACCGCCATGAGGACGCAGCTGTCCTCGGCGGCCTGACCGGAAAGGGTTGGGGTGCTGCGCCCCAACCGCAAATCCGCTTGAGGCTACGGGCCTTGCCCGCTAATCACGATGCTCAGAAGGAGCACGCCTTATGTCGATGAACAGCTTTGGCCATCTTTTCCGCGTCACCACTTGGGGTGAAAGCCACGGGCCCGCCTTGGGTGCCACTGTTGATGGCTGCCCGCCGGGGGTGACCATCGACGCAGAGGTGATCCAGCACTGGCTGGACAAGCGCAAACCAGGACAGAATAAATACACCACCCAGCGGCGCGAGCCCGATCAGGTGAAAATCCTGTCCGGCGTGTTCGAAGGGCAGACGACCGGAACTCCGGTCCAGCTGATGATCGAGAACACCGATCAGCGGTCAAAAGACTACGGCGATATCATGGAAAAGTTCCGCCCGGGCCATGCTGATATAACCTATTGGCAAAAATACGGTATCCGCGATTATCGCGGCGGTGGCCGCAGTTCGGCGCGCGAAACCGCCTCGCGCGTTGCCGCCGGGGGCCTGGCCCGCGAAGCCATCAAGCAGATCGCGCCGAATGTGCAGATCACCGGGTACATGACCCAGATCGGCCCGCATAAGATCGACCGCACGAATTTCGATTGGTCACAGATTGAACAGAACCCATTCTGGACGCCCGATGCGACAGCCGCCGAGGATTGGGCCGCCTATTTAGACGGGTTACGCAAGTCCGGCAATTCGGTCGGGGCAGTGGTTGAGGTCGTCGCGCGTGGTGTCCCTGCCGGGATTGGTGCGCCAGTTTATGCCAAGTTAGACACTGATCTGGCCGCAGCGATGATGTCGATCAACGCAGTCAAAGGTGTTGAGATCGGCGAAGGCATGGCCGCCGCTGAACTGACCGGCGAGGCCAATGCCGATGAGATCTTCATGGGGCAGAATGGCCCGCAATACAGCTCGAACCACGCAGGCGGCATACTGGGCGGGATTTCGACCGGGCAGGATATAGTCGTACGCTTTGCGGTCAAACCGACCTCGTCGATTCTGACCACGCGCAAAACGATCACCAAATCCGGAGAAGAGACCGAGATCATCACCAAAGGCCGCCATGACCCTTGTGTCGGCATCCGTGCGGTTCCGGTTGGCGAAGCGATGATAGCTTGCGTAATCCTTGACCACCTGCTCTTGCACCGGGGTCAGATCGGCGAGAACCGTGGCCATATCGGCTGAGCTGCGCGCCCGGCTGCGCGGCATCGTCGCGCAGCGCATGAAAACAGATCCTGCCCATGATCTGGCGCATCTGGATCGCGTTTGGATCAATGTACAGGCCATCGCGGACACGCAAGCAGATATTCGGGTTCTGCTTGCGGCAAGCTATCTTCATGACCTGGTCAACTTGCCCAAAGATGACCCTGATCGTCACCTCGCCTCACGCCAATCTGCGGCTGAATCAGAGCCTATTCTAGCGAAATTGGGGTTTTCTCAGCCTGAAATCGATGCCACTCAACACGCCATCGCCGCACATAGTTTCTCGGCCGGGATACTGCCTGAAACGCCCGAGGCCTGCATCCTTCGCGACGCAGATCGGCTGGATGCGCTGGGGGCCATCGGCATTGCGCGCAACTTCGCTGTTTCAGGTGATCTAGGTCGCGACCTGTATGATCCCGAGGATGCTTTTGCCACTGCCCGCGATCTGAATGATCAGCAATTCTCGATTGATCACTGGAAGGTCAAACTGTTGAGCCTGCCGGCAGACATGCTGACGCCCACCGGGCGCGAATTGGCACAGGCGCGTGTGGCACGGATGATCCGGTTTCTTGAGGCGTTCAGCGAAGAGATCGGCCAACCCCTGCCCGACACGTGGAAATCTGCCTGATTGGTACAATCCAATCGTTGATCTTTCGCAGTCAAAGGCTCAGGTTCTCGGCCAATGGCACAATCCCTGACTTCCCACCGACCCATGCTTGCAGTGGGCCTGAAACTGGCCGCGTTGGTTCTGTTCACCTCAATGTCTGCACTGGTCAAGGCCCTGTCCGAAGATTTCCCGCCCGGCGAACTGGTGTTTTTCCGGTCGCTCTTCGCCATTCCCGTCATCATTGCCTGGTTGCTTTGGCGCGGAGAGCTGGCGCAGGGCTTTGTGGTCAAAAAGCCGATGGGTCATTTCTGGCGCGGCGTTCTGGGCACTAGCGCCATGGGTTTGACCTTTACGGGTCTCAGCCTGTTGCCACTCCCCGAGGTAACAGCGATAGGCTATGCCACGCCGATCTTCACCCTGATCCTAGCCGCGCTGATTCTGGGCGAGCGCATTCGCATGATCCGCATCGGTGCCGTCGCGCTGGGATTGTTGGGCGTGCTGATTATGGTTTGGCCAAGGCTGGGCACCACCCAGATGGAGATGGCAGCCACAATCGGGGCGCTTTGCGTGCTGGCGGCCACACTCGCCCGTGCCTTTGTTCAGATCCATATCCGGCAGTTGGTCAAGGTGGATCACCCGGCCGCGATCGTGTTCTATTTCTCGATGACCGCTACCCTGCTTTCAGCTCTGACCGCGTTTTGGGGTTGGACCATGCCGACGCTTAATCAGGCTCTAATTATGGTCATAATGGGGTTGATCGGCGGTGTTGCACAGATTCTGGTCACCTCGTCCTATCGCTTTGGTCAGGCCTCAATGCTGGCGCCTTATGACTATACCACCATGCTGTTTGCCATATTCATCGGCTATATCTGGTTTGATGAGCTGCCGACGCTTGCGATCCTGTTGGGTGCGACGCTGGTGATTGCGGGCAATGTGGTCGTGATCTGGCGCGAACACCAGCTGGGACTGGAACGCGGCAAGGCCCGGTCCCTGACCGATCACAAAGCGTGACTTTACCTTTTTCAATCTTGCCCTAGTTTGGGCCCAACAATCACAGAGGTGCCCGAATGAGCGACGCGCAGGATCACAAAGAAAAGATGCAGCAGGTGCAGGCCAAGCACCGCAAAAAAGTGTCCGAGGCCGTCGACCCGGGCCGTGGTCTGGTGCTGATCAATACCGGCAAGGGCAAAGGCAAATCCTCGGCCGCGTTTGGTGTCGTGATCCGAGCGCTGGGATGGGGTCAGAAAGTTGCCGTCGTACAGTTCATCAAGGGCAAGTGGAAAACCGGTGAGCGACGGTTCTTTGAAGAGCGCGACTTGGTCACCTGGCACACGATGGGCGAAGGCTTTACCTGGGACACTCAGGACCGCGAACGCGATATCGCTGCTGCCAACGCCGCTTTTGACAAGGCGCGGGCACTGATGGAAAGCGGTGAGTATGATCTGGTCGTTCTGGACGAGATCAATATTGCCCTGCGCTATGAATATCTGACTGTCGATCAGGTGATCGACGGGCTCAAGGCGCGGTCCGACAAGACCAGCGTGTTCTTGACTGGTCGCGATGCGCCACAGGCGCTGCGCGACTATGCCGATCTGGTTACCGAAATGACCGAGGAAAAGCACCCGTTTCAAGCCGGGATCAAAGCCCAGCGCGGCGTCGATTTCTAGGATTAGAGTCAGTTTTACAGAGCGGGTAGGCCGGGTTGAGGGAATGCTAGCGCAAGGTCTGATGACCGGGCTATGCGGTCATTGGCAAAACTTTGAAAGCCAGCTTGAATTCCAGACGTAAACTCGACATGGAACCGAAACTAAATGACTTATGAAGAATGTTTGCGGTCCATATATTTCGACTGGGAAAGCTGGTTAATTGCCCTTGTGGCATTGGCTATCTCGCTCACTTTCTGGAAAAACACTAAGAAGGGCTTGGCCGTCGTGTCTGCTTGTTTCGGTTTGCTGCTAGCCTCTTCATGGGCTTATCTGTACTACGAAATGAATTGCGTGGAACTCATCCGACCATAGGAAGTTTGGGCTCAATTCGGTCATTGTAAGGTAGTTTACGCACTCACACATCTAACCGTACCTGTTGACGGTTGCCCAAAAGCAAAAAAACCCCGCCAAGGCGGGGTTTCAACTTGGTTGCAGGTTATGCCCGCACCAGTTTTTCGTAATCTGCGGCGATTTCGCGGGTGAGGTCACCGACCTCGAACGTATAGTCGCCGATCTGGCCCACAGGCGTGACCTCGGCCGCAGTACCGGTCAGCCAGCATTGTTCAAAATCGGCCATCTCTTCGGGTTTGATGCGGCGCTCATGCACTGTGATGCCTTTGTCTTTTAGCATCTGGATCACTGTCTGGCGGGTGATCCCGTTCAAAAAGCAATCGGCCAGCGGAGTATGAACTTCGCCGTCCTTCACAAAGAAGACGTTCGCCCCGGTCGCCTCGGCAACATAACCGCGCCAGTCCATGAACAGCGCATCCGAGCAGCCCTTGGCCTCGGCCTTATGCTTGGAAATGGTGCATATCATGTAAAGCCCGGCCGCCTTGGCATGGACCGGGATGGTTTCAGGGCTGGGCCGCTTCCATTCCGCGATATCCAGCTTGGCGCCCTGCATCTTGGCGTCGCCGTAATAGGCACCCCAGGGCCAGACCGCTACGGCCATGCGGACCGGGTTCTTGGCCGAGGCCACGCCCATATCCTCACCCGAACCACGCCAAACCAGCGCACGGACATAGGCGTCCTGCAAGCCACTTGCCTTCAGCGCGCCTTCCTTTGCCGCTTCGATCTGGTCGATCGTATAGGGCATCGGCATGTCCAGCGCCTTGGCCGAGGCGACCAGCCGTTCAGAATGCTCCCGACTTTTGAAAATTTTGCCGTTATAGGCCCGCTCGCCCTCAAAGACCGAAGACGCATAGTGCATCGCATGGCTCAGTATGTGGACATTCGCCTCGCGCCAGGGCACAAGTTCTCCATCCATCCAGATGACACCGTCACGATCATCATACCCCGCCATGCGAAACCTCCCTGCCTGGATTGAATATTCCGATTATTGCGCAATATAGGTCCGAAGTGGACATAAAGTTGCGCAAAAACTGCGATTCGATACCTGTCCGCTCTTGGAATGTCAACAACGCTGACATAAACTCTGGCCTGTGTAACGAATGAGGCAGAATATGTCAGATACCCGCCCCGCCCAGGCCTTTGGCGGAGAAAGCCTGTTGTTTCTTACGGATGAACAGCTGCGGCAGGGGATCGAGGCGATGTTTTTCGCCTATCGCGGGTTCACGGCGGACCCGGATCGCATTCTGACACAGCTGGCATATGGGCGGGCACACCACCGTGCTATCCACTTTATAAATCGCGCGCCGGGGACGACCGTCAATAACCTGCTTGCTATTCTAGGAGTGACGAAACAGTCTCTGAACCGGGTCCTTCGGACATTGATTGACGATGGGTTGGTCGAAAGCAGGGTCGGTACAGTGGACAAGCGCGAACGGCACCTGTTTCTGACCGAAGCCGGGAGGGCGCTTGAAACCAGGCTGTCCGAGGCCCAGCGCGTGCGGATGCGCGCGGCCTATAAGGACGCAGGCCCAGAAGCGGTGTCTGGGTTTCGCAAAGTGCTTGAAGCAATGATGGATGCTGATATGCGTCATGCCTATACCAAATTGCGGGATACGACCTCATGAGTGATATGGACGCCCATCTGTTGATCGTTGACGATGACGAGCGTATTCGCGATCTGCTCAAGAAATTCCTGATGCGAAACGGGTTTCTGGTGACCGCGGCGCGGGATGCGGCCCATGCACGTCGGGTGCTCTCGGGGCTGGATTTCGACATGATCGTTCTGGATGTGATGATGCCCGGCGAAGATGGTGTCAGCCTGACCAGAGCCCTGCGCGAGACCCACACCACCCCGATCCTGTTGCTGACGGCGCGGGGCGAAACCGAACACCGTATCGCCGGGCTTGAGGCGGGGGCCGATGATTATCTGGCCAAACCGTTCGAGCCCAAAGAGCTTTTGTTGCGGATCAATGCGATCCTGCGCCGGATGCCGGAAACCCCGGCACAGGATGCCGCAACCAAGATTCTGCATCTCGGCCCGATCCGCTATGATGTTGAGCGCGGTGAGATGTGGCGGGGCGAAGAAACGGTCCGCCTAACCGCAACGGAAAGCCAGCTGATGAAGATCTTCTCGGCCCAACCCGGCGCCCCTATCAGTCGCGCCAAGCTGGTCGAGGATCTGGGCCGTGACAAGGGTCAGGCGCAGGAGCGTGCCGTGGATGTGCAGATCACACGGCTGAGACGCAAGATCGAGCAAGACCCGAAACAACCCCGGTACCTGCAGACCGTGCGCGGGGCCGGGTACATGCTGGCACCGGATTGATTGAGCCGCTGCGTGGCGGTTCTTTGCCTTCGGCGAAGGTATTTTGACCAGATGAACAGGGGATTGTGATGAAAACTGCCCTTTTGACCCATGCGGATTGTCTTGGGCACGTGACACCCGAGGGGCATCCGGAACAAATCGCGCGACTGGAACATATCCTTCATGCGCTGGATAGGCTGGACCTGGATCGTGTGACCGCGCCGCTTGCAGCCGATGATGACCTGCTGCGTATTCACCCCGAAAGCCATATTCGCGACATCCGCAAAAGTCGCCCGACAGAGGGATTCCGGCAGGTGGACGGCGATACATTCATGTCGCCGGGATCTGTAGATGCGGCCTATAGGGCTGCAGGGGCTGTGGTAAAAGCCGTGGATTTAGTGCTGGGCGGAGAAGCCCCAAATGCGTTCTGTGCCATTCGCCCTCCCGGCCATCACGCCGAGAATGAAACCGCTATGGGGTTCTGCCTGTTCGGCAACGCCGCATTGGGGGTGAAACACGCGTTGGATCATCACGGTCTGCGCCGCGTCGCTGTGGTGGATTTCGATGTGCATCACGGCAATGGCACGCAGGATTTGCTGTGGGATGAGGCGCGCGCGTTGGTGATCACCAGCCAACAGATGCCCTTGTGGCCGGGATCAGGCCGCGCCGACGAGACCGGCGCCTTTGAGAACGTCCTGAATATTCCACTGTCTCCCGGAACCGGCGGCGCCGAGATGCGCGCCGCCTATGAAACAATGGCTTTCCCGAGACTGCGCGCCTTCAAACCCGAGCTGATCATAATCTCTGCCGGGTTTGACGCCCATCAGGATGATCCGCTGGCCAATCTGAACTGGGCCACCGAAGATTTCGCCTGGATCACTGCCGAATTGTGCAAGATTGCCGATCAGCATTGCGCGGGACGTATCGTCTCGACTTTGGAGGGCGGGTATGATCTGAAAGCGCTGGCCGAGGCCACACGTGCCCATGTGGAAGAGTTGATGAAGGCAGCCCGATGACAGATACACCCGTTGACCAGATGACATTCGAACAGGCGATGAAGGAGCTTGAGGCCGTTGTCGGCCAGCTGGAGCGTGGAGATGTGGCGCTGGACCAGTCCATCGCCTTGTATGAACGGGGTGCAGCGCTGAAGAAACGCTGCGAGGATGAACTGAAGCGGGCCGAGGAAAAAGTGGCCGCGATCACCTTGGACGCCGATGGTCAACCGACCGGGACGACGGTTGTCGAAGGTCAGTAAATGTTTCGCGAAAGACTGGCGCAGGATGCAACGCTGATTCAGGGCCATTTTGATCTGGTTCTGGGCGCGCTGGACGATCTGGATGTGACACAGGCGATGGCCTATGCCACGCAAGGCGGCAAAGGTCTGCGCGGGTTTTTGGTGCTGGAAAGCGCGCGGCTGCATGATGTGGATACAGCGCGTGCGATCTGGCCTGCCACGGGGATCGAGGCGTTGCACGCCTATTCTCTGGTGCATGATGACCTGCCCTGCATGGATAACGACGATTTGCGTCGCGGGCGCCCGACAGTTCATGTGAAATGGGATGAGGGCATCGCGGTTCTGGCAGGCGACGCATTGCAGGCGCTGGCATTCGAACTTTGCACCCGTCCCGAAATTGGCCCCGCCGAAATTCGCGCGGAATTGGCCTTGTCTCTGGCGCAGGCAAGCGGAGCGCAGGGCATGGTGCTGGGCCAGGCGCTGGATATCGCGGCGGAATCGGCAGACTCTCCGCTGACGCTGGAAGAAATCACCCATTTGCAGGCAGGAAAAACCGGAGCGCTGATCGAGTGGTCTGCATGCGCCGGCGCGCGTCTGGCCCAAGCTGATCTTGCGCCCTTGCGCCAATATGCCCAATCCCTTGGTCTTGCTTTTCAAATCGCAGATGACATCTTGGATATAGAGGGTAACGCCGAAATTGCGGGCAAGCGCCTTCAGAAGGATGCCGAGGCGGGAAAGGCCACGTTTGTGTCTCTGCTGGGCCTCGACGCCGCCAGAACCCGTGCCGCGGAGCTGGTGGAACAGGCCTGCGCCGCGTTGGAAGGCTATGGCGCGTCGGCTGAAACCTTGAAGGACGCCGCCCGCTTCGTTATTGCCCGGGACAGCTAAGCCAGGAACGCGCCATATGTCTGACCGCCCGAACACTCCTCTGCTGGATCTTGTGAACCGCCCGGCCGACCTGCGGCAGTTTTCGGACGCGCAGCTGCATCAGGTGGCGCAGGAATTACGGGCCGAGACGATCTCGGCCGTGTCGGTCACCGGCGGGCATCTGGGTGCGGGTCTGGGCGTGGTGGAACTGACCACCGCGCTGCATGCGGTATTCGATACGCCGCGTGACAAAATCATCTGGGATGTCGGGCACCAGTGCTATCCGCATAAAATCCTGACCGGGCGGCGCGACCGGATCCGTACCCTGCGCCAACCCGGTGGGTTGAGCGGGTTCACCAAGCGCAGCGAAAGCCCCTATGACCCGTTTGGCGCGGCGCATTCCAGCACCTCGATCAGTGCGGCCCTTGGCTTTGCCGTGGCGCGAGATCTGGGTGGCGTGACGCCCGAAGGTCTGGGCGATGCGATTGCGGTAATCGGCGATGGCTCGATGTCGGCGGGTATGGCGTTTGAGGCGATGAACAATGCGGGCCACCTGAAAAAGCGCCTGATCGTTATCCTCAACGACAATGAAATGAGCATCGCACCGCCGGTTGGCGCCCTGTCCAGTTATCTGTCGCGCATTTATGCCGAAGAACCGTTCCACGATCTGAAGGCCGCCGCCAAGGGCGCGGTGTCCTTGTTGCCGGAACCGTTCCGCGAAGGCGCCAAACGCGCCAAGGAAATGCTCAAGGGCATGGCCGTAGGGGGTACTTTATTCGAAGAACTGGGCTTTTCCTATCTCGGCCCGATTGACGGACACGACATGGATCAGCTGTTGCCGGTGCTGCGCACGGTCAAGACGCGGGCCACCGGCCCGATCCTGATCCATGTGCTGACAAAAAAGGGCAAGGGCTATGCCCCCGCCGAGCAGGCCCGCGACAAGGGTCACGCGACCGCGAAATTCGATGTTGTGACGGGTGAGCAAAAGAAGGCGCCGTCTAACGCACCGTCCTATACTTCGGTTTTTGGCAAGACGCTGGTGGAAGAAGCCGCGCGGGACGACAAGATCGTCGCCGTCACCGCCGCCATGCCCGATGGAACCGGGTTGAACCTGTTTGCCGAACGCTACCCGTCACGTTGTTTCGATGTAGCGATTGCGGAACAGCATGGTGTGACGTTCTCGGCGGCTTTGGCTGCGGGCGGGATGAAGCCGTTCTGCACCATGTATTCGACCTTCCTGCAGCGCGGCTATGATCAGGTCGTGCATGATGTGGCCATTCAGCGCCTGCCCGTGCGATTTGCCATCGACCGCGCTGGTCTGGTGGGCGCTGATGGGGCGACCCATGCCGGATCGTTTGACATTGCCTATCTGGCCAACCTGCCGGGCATGGTCGTGATGGCCGCCGCAGATGAGGCCGAGCTGATGCATATGGTGGCCACCGCCGTCGCCCACGACGAAGGCCCGATCGCCTTCCGCTATCCCCGCGGTGAAGGCGTGGGCGTGGACCTGCCCGAGCGTGGTGAAGTGCTTAAAATCGGCAAAGGCCGGATAATTCAGAAGGGCGCGCGTGTGGCATTGCTGTCTTTCGGTACGCGCTTGGCCGAAGTACAAAAAGCCGCCGAGGCCCTATCCGCACGCGGCATAACCCCCACCATCGCCGATGCACGTTTCGCCAAACCGCTGGACCGCGACCTGATCCTGAATCTGGCCTCCGATCATGAGGCGCTGATCACCATCGAAGAGGGTGCGATTGGCGGTTTCGGCAGCCATGTGGCGCAGCTACTGGCCGATGAGGGTGTGTTTGATCAGGGCCTTAAATACCGCTCGATGGTGTTTCCGGATATCTTCATTGATCAGGCAAACCCGGCGGATATGTATGCGGTTGCCGGTATGAATGCCGAACAGATCGAGGCCAAGGTCCTGTCTGTTCTGGGTGTGGCCACGATTGGTGAAAAACGCGCCTGAGGGAACATTGAGGTTATCAACTCCAAGGAAGATGGAACCTCAAGAGAGCTCTCCAGTGAATGACGATTGAACTAAGCCAACATAAGTAAAAGATATTGCAAGTTTGTGATTTCACACGTGTCGCTTTGTTTGGCCTTTTTGACCCTTTCCGCATTGCTTACACAGTCGCGGCCAAAAAAATACGGGCACCAAGGCGCCCGTATTAGCTTTTTCTCGATGTTGATCAGTGAACCGTCTCGACCTTGTGGAAATCCAGATCACGGTCTTCGGGCATCCCAGTTATGCTCAGCACCTCTTTGCGTTTGGTGATCAGGATATAAACCACACAGGCCAGATAGAGGCCGACAACAACTGCGCCGATCCACTGGATCTGCAACCACTGGCTTTGGAACAGCAAGGTCAGGACGAACAGCAGCACAACATTGCCCGCCACATAGATCGCTTTACCAAAGCGGGCGACTGTCATGTTCAGGTTGTCCGTATAGAGCCTGATCAACGAATCCAGTGAGTTGATCACGAAGGTCACGCCCACAATCACCATCGCAATGTTGGTGATGCCTGCGGTGCTGATGCCGTTCAGGTGGTAATAGTAGAGAACGGTGAACCAGATCGCCAAAGGTATCGACGGAAAGATCAGCAGAGCAGCCAGTAGCTGCCAGGTCTTCAGCCCACCTACAAAGCGAGATGTGAACTGGCCGATCATGATCGACCAGGCAAACCACCAGAACAGGTAGAAGGCGTGATAATCTGTCAGCGGCAGGACAAACTTGTGCAGGTTGGTGAAATAGGCACCAACATTGCTTCCGGTTTCCACAAAGCCATTCACGCCCATGCCCGCAGCAACCCACATGCCCAGGATCAGTGCCAGGAACAAAAAGGTCGAGCCCACCGACAGGATACGCACGTATTTCAGGTCGGTCGAAGAATAGGCCGCTGCCAGAATGACGACAAACACGATGACATAGAAGGTGGTGACCACTGACTCGCCGTCTCCGACCTCGGGCAGGTAGCCAGGCAGGTAGATCAGGAACAGGCTGGCGGTGAAAGCGCAGGTGCCGATGATGACCACATTGTTGATCAGCTTGACCAGCGGGATTTCAAAGAACTTCACGCGCGGCTCGATGACACAGAAATAGAACGCGGTCAGAAAGTAGAACGCCCAGATCAGAAAGCCCCAGAACCCGAATTCGATCGCCAGTGGGTTGGCAAACGCATAGGCGGGATCTTCGGCATAGCCGCCGAATTCGGTCAGCGGAAACATGATCAGGCCGACATCCAACCCGGATGTGAACAGAATCGCGATGAAGGTGAACAGATGAACCGGCGTTACGCCGACGATCCGCAGATTCCACCACTTCACCACAAAGAAGGCAACAAGGCCCAACGCCAGCAAGACGCCAAATGATAGTATGTACTCCAATAGCACCGACAATCCTCCCATTAATGTCAGTTCATGACGCTGTTATAGTTTATTGGCTGATCAATCAATAAAAACAGCACTGCTTGCGGCGCGCGCTTATTCGGTCAACAGTGCGCGAAAATCTGAACAGGGGGTCGCGATGGATTTTCGCGCAATGGCCATGGGGCTGACATTTGCGTTTATCTGGTCTTCGGCCTTCACCTCGGCCCGGATCATCGTGGCGGACGCATCGCCGTTGTTTTCCCTGGCTCTGCGGTTTCTGATCTCGGGTTTGATTGGCGTCGTGATTGCACGGGCGATGGGTCAAAGCTGGCGGCTGACGCGGTCACAATGGTATGCCACCATCTTGTTCGGGATTTGTCAAAATGCCCTTTATTTGGGCCTAAACTTCTATGCGATGCAAACAATCGAGGCCTCTGTTGCCGCCATCATCGCCTCGACCATGCCATTGCTGGTTGCCTTGGCCAGTTGGCTGTTTATGGGCGACAGATTACGGCCAATTGGAATTGTCGGCCTGTGTGCCGGGTTCGCCGGTGTTGCTCTGATCATGAGCAGTCGGATCGGCGACGGCGTTGATCTGTTCGGCGTCATGCTTTGTGGCATTGGAGCGCTTGCGCTGACATTTGCCACGCTCGCAGTGCGTGGGGCGACATCGGGCGGGAATTTCATGATGGTGGTTGGCTTACAGATGCTGGTCGGATCGGCCATTCTGTTTGTTGCAGCACCGGTATTCGAAACGATTCATTTCCACTTGACGGTGCCGCTGGTCCTGGCCTTCACCTATACAACTCTGTTTCCCGGCCTTCTGGCCACGTTCATCTGGTTCCTGCTGCTGGATCGGATCGGCGCAACCCGGGCGGCCACGTTTCACTTTCTCAACCCGGTCTTTGGTGTCACCATCGCCGCGATCTTGTTGGGCGAAAAACTGGGGCCGCTGGATGCGGTCGGGGTTCTTATCACAACACTGGGCATTCTGGCGGTGCAACTGTCTCGCCAACCCGGCAGAAAACCAGCCTGACCTTGCACAACTGCGCGAGCCCGGCAGAACACCCTTTGCTTTCCGCCAATAATCCCCATCTATTATGCGAACCACCAGAAGTCCGGAGGAGCAATGACCCGTTACACCAAATCCCCTGAGGCCGTCGCCGCATTGTCGCCCGAGGAATACCACGTCACGCAAAACAGCGGCACCGAACGGCCCGGAACTGGCAAACTGCTGAATAACAAAGAACCCGGCATCTACGTGGATATCGTCTCGGGTGAGCCTTTGTTCGCCTCGGCGCACAAGTACGAATCCGGCTGCGGCTGGCCCAGTTTCACCAAACCAATCGTGCATGAGCATGTTGAAGAACTGCGCGATGCCTCGCTGGGTATGATCCGGACCGAAGTTCGCTCGAAACATGGCGATAGCCATTTGGGGCATGTATTTCCCGACGGCCCCCGCGAACATGGCGGGCTGCGATACTGTATCAACTCAGCCTCATTACGGTTCGTCCATCGCGATCAGATGGAAGCCGAAGGCTATGGCGAATTCCTGATTCATGTGGAGGAGATCGAATGACCGAACATCGCGCCGTTCTTGCCGGGGGCTGCTTTTGGGGCATGCAGGATCTGATCCGCAAACGCCCGGGCGTTTTCCGCACTCGCGTCGGATATACTGGTGGAGACGTGCCCAACGCCACTTATCGCAACCACGGCACCCATGCCGAGGGGATCGAGATTTTTTACGATCCTACCGTGACCACCTATCGCGATCTGCTTGAGTTTTTCTTTCAGATCCATGACCCGACTACGGTGAATCGGCAAGGGAACGACATGGGGATGAGCTATCGCTCGGCCATTTATTATGTCGATGACGCCCAGAAACAGGTCGCCCTGGACACCATTGCCGATGTGAATGCCAGTGGCATCTGGCCCGGCAAAGTCGTGACCGAGCTGGAACCCGTTGGCGATTTCTGGGAGGCCGAGTCCGAGCATCAGGATTATCTTGAACGCATCCCGAACGGCTATACCTGCCATTTCCCGCGCCCGGATTGGGTTCTGCCCAAACGCGACGCGGCCGAGTAAGGATTAGCCCCGGATCAGGGGCTAGTCCGACGCCACCCGCGGCCGTCCACTGGCCTCGACGGTGATCATTGCCTCAACAAAGACCTCCTGCGCTTCGATACGGGCAGTGCGGATATCCCGGTCGACGATCACTCGGATATCCTCGGCACCGGCTCCGCGCACTTCTCCTTCCGCCTCAGCCCTCAGGATGGATTCTAGCAGCGCCATCGCCTCGTCAGAATCGCTAAAATCCTGAGGCCCGTCTTCAAGATGCACCCTGTACCGCCCTTCGGATGGCGCCGTGACGGTCCCGGCCCGGCGCAGTGTCAGCCTGCCAACCACAGCTCCAATCGCATTGGCCACGCCCGTGTGTTCCGGCAGAATCATGCGGCATCGCAATCTTTCCCCGACTGCGGGGTAATAGCTGGGGGCCGACGCCCCAAGACCGATCACATCCACATTCAGTGCCGCGTCCAGCGCCACCAAACCGCGATGCCCGGCCAGACCTTTCCGCGTCAAAATATGCCGGGCCAGATCGGGTGCCGGAACGCCGAAATCCTCGGCTTCTTCTGAAAAAGCGGTCTCTAACAAGGTCAAAGAGGTCTGTTCGGTCAACTGATCAACGATCATCTGCGCCAACAGATCCGGTGTTGCAGCCAGCATATCGCCGGTGCCAATCCGTTTTCGCGCCACCAGTTCCAGCGCTTTGCGTGCAGCCTCTGCGTCCCAGGCATCCAAACGGCCCAGAACATGGCTGGCATCCGAAGGTGTCACGCCGGATACCTGAACGATTCCACGATCCACCAAACGAGTAAGTGCGCCTGTCTCCATCCGCGTTTTAAGCAAATCAGACAGTGGCAGGACCTTCTGCCCCAAGCGATCCACCAGGGCGGTTTCCCTTGCCCCCAGACCTTCGGCATGAACACCCGGTACCAGACGTGCGAACCGGGTGTCATGTTCACCCACAGTTGGGGCCCGCAACTGCGCATCCAAGGCCGTGTGAACCTCGTCGGGCGCTTCTGACGCGATCAGAGATACGGGCAAAACACGGCGCGGTCCCAGGAAGATGCCGCCGCCCAGCCCTTCGGTTACAACATGTACCTGACTGTCCCCGCCCAACCCGTGGGTCCGCATTGCGACGGCCTCCACCATGGTGCGAAAGCCGCCAACCCTGGCACCTTCGGGATCAATGGCGGGCTTGCCATCCCGGATCAAGGCGACATCGGTCGTGGTACCACCGATATCTGATACCAGCGCGTTCTCGGCTCCCGTTAGCCAGCGCGCCCCGACGATCGAGGCCGCAGGGCCGCTCAAAATCGTTTCAATCGGTCGATCCCGCGCCTGTTCGGCGCTCATCAACGCTCCGTCGCCGCGAACCACCATCATTGGCGCTGAAATACCTAGCGTCACAAGCTGATCCTGTGCCCGTCCGATCAAGCGGTCGATCATGCCAATCAACCGTGCATTCAGCACCGCTGTCACCGCACGTTTTGGGCCATTCAACTTGGCCGACAGATGGTGCGAACATGTCACCGGCGCACCCGTCCGATCAGTAATAATGCGGGCGACCTCAAGTTCATGCGCCGGGTTTCTGGTGGCGAACTGACCGGCCACAGCGAAACCTGAAACCCCTGAATTAGAGTCTAAAAAGGCTTCAATCGCCTGAACATCCAATGGCCTGGCCTCTGTTCCCGCATGCGTGTGACCGCCCGCCACAACCAAAGCTGGATCCCCTTTCAAAGCATCCCGCAGACCATGCTTTTCCAGATCACTCTCCCTGAACCCGATATAGATCAGAGCAACCCGGCCACCCTGCCCTTCGACCAGCGCATTCGTGGCCAATGTCGTTGACAGCGACGCCATTGAGATCTGCTCCGGTGACACCTGAGCCTGCGTCAGAACCGCAGAAATCGCCTTGCCAACGCCAATCGCCAGATCAGCTCGTGTTGTCAGAGATTTGGCTGAAGCAATCACCTCAGTCTCATCCCGGACCAGCACCGCATCCGTATAGGTTCCGCCTGTATCAACCCCCAAAGCCAGCGCCATCGGGTTCTCCTTCCTGTTCGCTGTGATTGGGTTTAGCGGTTTGCACCGACACGTCCAGCCTGTTTGCGGCACCTAGGACAGTTGTTTGACCGCCCAGCGCGCGGCATCTGCCACGGCTGAATCCGGATCCTCTGTCAAATCCTGTGCAATCGGTATCAACCCCTGCAGGCCTGAGTTGCCAATGGCGTACAGCACATTTCGCACAAACCGGTCCCGTCCAATCCGCTTAATTGGAGAGCCCGAGAATTTCGTTCGAAATTCCGGATCGTCCAGGCCAGCCAATTCTGCCAGCCGAGGAGCCTTCAGATCCTCACGCGCTGCATAGCGCATGTCACTGGCCGTGACTGCGAATTTGTTCCAGGGGCAGGCGGCAAGGCAATCATCGCAACCATAGATCCGATTGCCGAGTTTCGCGCGCAGGTCTTCATCAACCGGACCCTTGTGTTCGATTGTCAGGTAAGAAATGCAGCGCCGCGCGTCCAACTGATAAGGCGCCGGGAATGCGTCTGTCGGACAGGCGGCCAAACAGGCCCGGCAGGATCCACAGTGATCCACCTCTGCTTGATCCGAAGGTAGGTCCAGAGTTGTAAAAACAGACCCTATAAAGGCCCAATTTCCCCAATCGCGACTTACAAGATTGGTGTGCTTACCCTGCCATCCCAACCCCGCAGCATGACCCAAGGCCTTTTCCGGAACCGGGGCGGTATCGACAAAGACCTTCACCTCGCCACCAGCCTCGGCTATCAACCAGCGGGCTAACCTTTTGAGCCGCTTCTTGACCAGGTCGTGATAGTCCTTGTTCTGCGCATAGACTGAGATCGCCCCCTTCTCGGGGTGGTCCAGAATCTCGGTTGGATCATGTTCGGGCGCATAGCTTTCTGCCAACATGATCACCGATTTCGCCTCGGGCCAGAGCGCTGCCGGATCGCCTCGCCAATGGGTCCGCTCGGCCATCCATCCCATTTGCCCGTGATATTCGGCCTGCAGGAACGCCTCCAGCCGGGCGGGCACTTCGGGGACATCCCACGGGCGACAAATGCGACAAGACACAAAGCCCTCGCTCAGCGCCTGTGCCGCCAGCCTATCCTTTAAACCCGATCCGCTCTTCATCTGGCCCTAAATACCTTCGGGGGGAATCGCGCCCCAAGGCGCGATGGGGGGGCAGACAGCCCCCCTTGTGCGACCCTATCAGAAATCCAGATCTGCGTAATGGGTGGGCGGCCTGAACCCAGGAACCTGATCCGCCAGGATCGACCGGAAAGCAGGTCGGGATTTGATCTTGGCGTACCAGTCTTTAACCGCCTGAGACCGATTCCAATCCACGTCTGAGATATAATCCAGCGTCGATAGATGCGCCGCAGCCGCAAAATCGGCCAATGTCATCTGATCCCCGGCCAGCCAACGGCGGTGATCCAGCAACCAGGCCATGTAATCCAGATGATACTTGATGGCCTTGGCACCTTGCTTGACATTTTTGCTGTCGGGATAGCCCTGACCGGTAACTTTCTTGTTCACGCGCTCATAAACCAGTTTGGATGTCACCTCGTGATGGAACTTGTCATCAAACCAGGCCACCAGCCGACGCACTTCGTATCGAGCCTCCGGCGTTTGGGGCATCAGCGCAGGATCGGGCCGGGTTTCTTCGATATATTCGCAAATCGCGTTGCTTTCGGACATGATCTTTCCGTCCAGACGAAGAACCGGGACTTTTCCGGCCGGGTTGCGCCGCAGGAAATCCGGGTCTTTCTCCCAGTATTTCTCCTCGACCAGCTCAACCTCAATCTTCTTTTCCGCCAGTGACAGGCGCACCTTGCGGCAGAAGGGGGACAAGGGAACATGAAACAAACGCGCCATGGGCTTCCAATCGAACCAGTGAATACACTCAAGCTTTAGCCTTGCAGGGCCTTGGGTTTCAATCCTCGAAACAATCCGCGCGACCATCTGCGCGAATGGTGGCCGCCCCATCGAGGATCGAGGCAGCCCGTCTGCGTGTGCGGACCGACGGATCCCGAACGGACCTGTTTTTGGGAGAAGGCAGGATTGCGGCAATACGTGCGGCCTGGACTGGCGACAGCTGGGCCGCGGTCACATTGAAGTTGCGCTGGGCTGCGGCCTCAACGCCAAACACACCTTCGCCAGTCTCGGCCACGTTCAAATAGACCTCGAGAATGCGCTGCTTGCTCCAGAAAATCTCGACCACGGGGGTGAGAGATGTCTCAAGCGCCTTACGCACCCAACTGCGTCCCTGCCACAGGAACACATTCTTCACCACTTGCTGCGTGATGGTTGAGGCGCCACGTGTACCGCCTTCCTCCAAAGCATCGCGAATGGCATCGACATCAAACCCCCAGTGCAGGCAGAAATTGGCATCCTCTGCCGCCACCACGGATCGCGCCATGACGGGCGAGATCTGTTCAATCGGCACCCAATCGCGCTGAACCTTGCCCAGCCGCCGCCATTCAGACCAGATCGTATGGGTTACCGGGGGATTCACCACAGAAAAAAGCACCACAAGCGCCACAACAAACGCAACCAGACCCAATACCGCGCGGGTCACCCAGCGGCGAATCCGCGATTGTGTCTGGTTCTTTGCCTTCGACGCCTTGCTTTTCTTACTGCTCGATTTGCGCGCTGCTTTCTTTGCCATATTGTTGCTATACGACGCGGCGGCGATGTTTGGAACGGATTAAATCGCCAAAGCGCGCGCCTCGCGCGGGCGTATCACGGGACGGGCGGTTTCTGGCAGGACCGCGTCGCGGGTCTGCAATTCGGGAAACAGGGCCAGAACTTCAGCCTTTGTTTCGGCGTCAGACTGAGAGAGCGCGTGCCCCGGGTAATAACTTTCGCTTTTGGCCCCATTTGCAATGACGATCTCATGGCGCGAAAAGAGAAGATGAATATAGTCGATCTGACCACCCTCAACACGCGTAACAGAATCCCCGTTGACCAGGCAATGCGCTGCGATCAGCACTTCGGTATGGCCGAACAAATACGGCGCCCGCCAGTCCGAGACCAGCATCCGGTGCTGTGGCGATACGATCAAAGGCTGTTCCAGCCCCAGCACGCCAGCCTCAAACCGAATGGGCGCCAGCTTGCCTTCGGCCTCAACCGTGGTCCGCCCCATCCAAAGCAGCGGCTGCGCACCGTTGTCCGATGTGATGACCATATCGCCGGGCTTCAGATCTTCGATAAGACGAGGGCCATCAGCCGTTTCGATCAGCGTTCCGGGGGTGAAACAGGGCGGGCCAAGATTGCCAACATCTAGCGGCCCCTGCGTGTTGACAAAGGTTGATGAGACAAACGTGCCCGGTTGCAGAACCTGCCCGTCTGTTGGTGTAAAGACACGGGTTCCGTCAGCAAGATAGAAGGTCGTGCCGGTATAGGTGACATTGCCAACGCCTGTCACGTTAATCGTAACAACATCACCCGGCCACGACGAAGTAACATCCTGGCCGTTTACCGTATCCCCGCTGGGCGCGTCGATCTCGCCATCGTCATCCACATCGGTGAGGTTGAATTTATCAACAACTACCGATGTACCGCCCGGTGGCGGATTCGCGGGGTCAAACGAATAAAACTGATCAAGATAGGTGGTTGGCATCTAACAGACTCCTATGCGTTCGCACGACTGCAAAGCAGCCTAACCGCAACTTCCGAACAAAAAGTGACGAAATCTAGGCTTATTGGGCCCGTTTCGACAAGCAAACGACCACCTAGGACCAATAAAAGAAAACCCCACGTGGTTTAAAAGACACGCGGGGTTGCCATTTTCATTAGTCCTCAGATTACTCTGCAGGAACCGCTGTTGCCTCGACCGCCAACGGATGGCTAAGCTTGTTCAGCATCTCTTTCGGGCAGACCTGGATAAAGTTCGCCTTCTCGACCTCCCAGTGCTGCAGGATATCCGCAGCCTTGCGGCTAATGGTTTCGGCCTGATGGGTTTCGATCAGCGATTTCAGCTGATCTTCCCAATGGCCAATGGTCACGGGGCATGTCACCAGCGTTTCCATATTCATCAGCGCCTGCGCCTTGCCGTCGGGGTCGTACAGGTAAGCCATGCCGCCTGTCATGCCCGCTCCGAAATTGGCGCCGATACTGCCCAGGATCACGGCGACCCCGCCGGTCATGTATTCGCACCCGTTCGAGCCGCAGCCTTCGATCACCACCTTGGCGCCTGAATTGCGCACAGCGAACCGTTCCCCGGCGCGGCCTGCTGCAAACAGATACCCGTCCGTGGCCCCATACAGAACCGTGTTGCCAATGATGGTGTTGTCATCCGCCTTCAGCGGGCTGACCTGCGGTGGACGCACAACAATCATACCACCAGACAAGCCCTTTCCGACATAGTCATTGGCATCACCCGAAACTTCAAGCTTGAGTCCCGGCGCTGCAAACGCTCCCAGCGACTGACCGGCAGAGCCCTGCAGCTTCACGTGCAGGTGATCCGACTGGAACGTGTTCCGCATCCCGAAATTTTGCACGATATGGCTGGAAACCCGCGTCCCAACGGTTCGGTGCGTGTTTTGCACTGCGTAAGACAGCTGCATTTTCTCGCCGTCTTTCAGGAACCGGGCGGCATCGCGCACGATTTCCGCATCCAGCGTATCGGGCACCGCGTTCCGGTCTCTGTCGCGATTATAGACGATGTTATGGGCACCATCGACGGTGATCAGCAGCGGGTTGAGGTCCAGATCATCCAGATGCGCCGACCCTCGGCTGACCTGCGCTAGCAGATCTGCCCGACCGATGATCTCGTCAATCGAGCGCGCACCCAGGCTGGCCAGCAGCTCGCGCACTTCTTGCGCGTAGAAGGTGATCAGGTTGACGACCTTATCGGCATTACCGGTGAATTTGGCGCGCAGGCTTTCGTCCTGAGTACACACGCCAACTGGGCAAGTGTTGGACTGGCACTGACGCACCATGATACAGCCCATCGCGATAAGGGCGGCAGTGCCTATACCGTATTCCTCGGCCCCCATCATCGCGGCCATGACGATGTCACGACCGGTACGCAAGCCGCCATCAGTTCGCAGGGTCACGCGATCCCGCAGGTTGTTCATCGCTAGAACCTGATGCGCCTCGGTCAGGCCCATCTCCCACGGCAGACCGGCATATTTGATGCTGGTCGCCGGCGATGCGCCGGTGCCGCCATTGTGACCTGAAATAAGGATAATGTCCGCTTTTGCCTTGGCTACACCTGCAGCAATCGTGCCAACACCCGAGGACGCCACCAGCTTGACCGTCACCTTACAGCGCGGGTTGATCTGTTTCAGATCATAGATCAACTGCGCCAGATCCTCGATCGAATAGATATCGTGGTGCGGCGGCGGTGAGATCAGTGTTACACCCTTGGTCGAATGGCGCAGGCGCGCAATCAGGTCGGTGACCTTCATGCCCGGCAACTGCCCGCCCTCACCGGGTTTGGCACCCTGGGCAACCTTGATTTCCAGCTCTTCGCACTGGTTCAGGTATTCGGCGGTTACACCGAACCGGCCTGAAGCCACCTGTTTGATCTTGGCCGAGGGGTTGTCACCATTGGGTTCCGGCACGAAATGCGCCGGATCTTCGCCGCCCTCGCCGCTGTCGGATTTCGCCCCGATCCGGTTCATCGCAACGTTCAGCGTCTTGTGCGCCTCGGGCGACAGCGCCCCCAGCGACATGCCCGGCGTCACGAACCGTTTGCGGATCGAGGTGATAGATTCCACCTCTTCAATCGGGATCGGCTTGCTCAGCGGTTTGAAATCCATCAGGTCGCGCAGATGGATCGGCGGGTTCGATTGCATCTTGGCCGAATACTGCTTCCACAGCTCATACGACGCTTTGTTGCAGGCCATCTGCAGCATATGCATCGAGGTCGCTTCCCACGCATGGGTTTCGCCCGACTTCCGCGCCTTATAGAAACCACCGATCGGCAGAACATCCAGACCGCTTTCCCAGCCCTTGGCATGGATCTCTTCGGCCTTGGATTGAATACCCGTAACACCGATGCCGGAAATCCGGCTGGTCATACCGGGAAAAAACTCGGCGACCATGGCACGGCTGAGGCCCACGGCCTCAAAGTTCAATCCGCCACGATAGGATGAGATCACCGAAATCCCCATCTTGGCCATGATTTTCAGCAAGCCCTGGTCAATCGCCTCGCGGTACCGCGCGACATTTTCGGTCAGGCTGCCATCCAGCAACCCGCGATCAATACGATCGGCCAGAGAATCTTCGGCCAGATAGGCGTTGACCACAGTGGCCCCGCACCCGATCAGAACGGCGAAGTAATGCGGATCAACGCATTCCGCCGACCGCACGTTCAGCGAGCAGAAGGTGCGCAGACCCTTGCGGGTCAGATGCGAATGCACCGCGCTTGTTGCCAGGATCATTGGCATCGCCACGCGACCCTGACCTGAATTCATATCGGACAACACCAAATGCCCCGCGCCCGAGCGCACGGCCTCTTCGGCTTCGGCTCTAATACGGGCCAAAGCTGCGCCCAGCGCCCCTTGTCCGGCTTCAAAGCTACAGTCTATTTCTGCCAATGGGGCATTGAAGTTTTCTGCCAGTGCTTCCCATTGGGCATTGCCCACAAACGGGCTTTCCAGCACGATAATTTCGGTCTGGCTGCTGTCTTCATCCAGCACGTTTTTCAGGTTTCCGAACCGGGTTTTCAGCGACATCACACGATATTCGCGCAACGAGTCGATGGGAGGATTGGTCACCTGGCTGAAGTTCTGGCGGAAGAAATGGCTGAGCGGACGGTACTGTTTCGACAGAACAGCCGATGGCGTGTCATCGCCCATTGAAGCCAGTGCCTCTTTGCCATCTTCGGCCATTGGCGCCAGAATCTGCTCCAGTTCCTCGATCGAATATCCGGCCGCGATCTGACGCTTGCGCAGCTCCTCGCCCGCATAGATCGGCGCTTCGGTGATGCCAGCCAGAGACTCGTCCAGATCGTTGATCTTGCCGACCCAATCGCCGAATGGCAGTGCGCGGGCCAGCTTGTTCTTGATCTGCGTATCGCGATACAGCTTACCCTTTTTCATATCCACGGCCAGCATTTGGCCCGGGCCCAACGCACCTTTTTCGGTCACGCTGGCCTCATCAATCGGGACCATCCCGGCCTCGGAGCCTGCAATTACAAGACCATCTCCAGTGACCACATAACGCATCGGACGCAATCCATTCCGGTCAAGACCGGCACAGACCCAGCGGCCATCGGTCATGGCCAACGCGGCAGGGCCATCCCAGGGTTCCATCACCGAGTTGCAGTAAGAATACATGTCGCGCCAGGCCTGCGGCAATTCCACCGCCTGCTTGGACCAGCTTTCGGGCACCAGCATGGTTTTCGCCATCGGGGCCGAGCGGCCTGCGCGTACAAGAACTTCGAATACAGAGTCTAATGCGGCAGAATCCGACGATCCACCAGCGATGATCGGTTTGATATCCTCGGCGTAATCGCCAAAGGTGCCGCTGGCCATGCGGATTTCATGGCTTTTCATCCAGTTGACGTTGCCCCTGAGGGTGTTGATCTCACCGTTATGGGCCAGCATGCGGAAGGGCTGGGCGAGCCACCATTGCGGGAAAGTGTTGGTCGAATAGCGCTGGTGATAGATGGCAAAGGCGGATTCGAACCGTTCATCCATCAGATCGGGGTAGAAAACCGCAACCTGCTCGGCCAGCATCATGCCCTTGTAGATGATTGACCGGCAGGACAGTGACGCCAGATACAGCCCGGAAATCCCGGCCGCTGCGGCAGCCTTTTCAATGCGACGACGGATGACATAAAGCTCACGCTCGAATGTCTCTTCGTCCACGCCTTTGGAATTCGAGATCAGGATCTGCTCAATCTCGGGCCGGGTCGCGTTGGCCTTTTCGCCGAGGCAGGTGACATCAACCGGAACGTGGCGCCAGCCATAGATATAATAACCCATGCGCAGCACTTCGGATTCCACGATGGTCCGGCACTGTTCCTGCGCGCCGAAATCGGTGCGGGGCAGAAAGACCTGACCAACCGCGATCAGCTGATCCAATTTGGGCTCGTGCCCAGTGCGACGGATCTGGTCATAGAAGAAAGGAACCGGGATTTGCACATGGATACCCGCGCCGTCGCCGGTCTTGCCATCCGCATCTACCGCGCCGCGGTGCCAGATCGCCTTGAGCGCGGCGATGCCAGCATCCACAACCTTGCGTGACGGCTTGCCATCGACTGAGACCACAAGACCCACACCGCAGGACGAATGCTCTTCTTCCTCGGAATAGAGACCGTTTTCGGCCATGAACTGACGTTTGGCTTCTTCGGCCCGCACCCAATCGGCATCATATTTGGTCATTGGCTGTCTCCTTCTTCCGGCAGGCCGTACATGGCTTCGACCTCAGCTTTGGTCATCTGCCGACGCTCGCCTGCGAACGCGTACCCGTCAGGCTTTTTGTCGATATAAAGTTCCAGTTGCAGCGGATTGTCCGTGTCGTCGAACAGGCCTGCTGCCATTTGGGTATGCCCGTGCATTTCACCCGGCAGCGTGATCCGGTACCAAAGGGCCGATCCGCAATCGGCGCAAAATGCACGTTCCGCCCAATCCGAGGACGTAAAGGTCTTAACCGGCCCAAGGGCCGCATACCCCTCTTGCGCGGGAAACGTTATCAGCATCGAGCTGGTCCAGCGGCGACACTGGTCGCAATGGCACGCGCCCAACGAATCTTTCGCCGGGGTGGCAGTCACTGTGACCGCGCCGCACATACATTGGCCTTGCAATTCGGGCATCTCTGTCCCTCCTGTCGCGGGGCTTATTCGGCTGCAACCGCAGCCGTGTTGTTGAAACGGTCAAGGATCGCGTCGGCGCAGTCGCGCCCATCGCGGATCGCCCAGACCACCAGCGAGGCACCGCGCACGATGTCACCGATGGCATAAACCCCGTCCATCTCGGTCTCGCCGGTCTCGAACGCTGCTTTTACAGTGCCCCAGCGAGTCACGGGCAGGTCAGGCTGGCCAAACAGGGTGGGCAGGTCTTCGGGCTCGAACCCCAGCGCCTTGATCACCAGATCAGCGTCTTCGACATAGTCCGCGCCTTCGATCAACTCGGGGGCCTGACGGCCGGTGGCATCGGGCTGACCCAGACGCATCTTCTGGACCATAACGCCGGAAACCTGATCATCGCCGGTAAAGCCCTTTGGTGCGCTTAGCCATTCGAATACGACGCCTTCTTCCTCGGCATTCTGCGTTTCGCGCTGCGATCCGGGCATGTTCGCGCGGTCGCGTCGATACAGGCATTTGACCGAGGTCGCACCCTGACGGATCGAAGTCCGCACGCAATCCATCGCGGTATCACCGCCACCGATCACGACAACTTTTTTGCCTTCGGCATTCAAACGGCCATTGTCGAAATCTTCGACCTCATCGCCAAAGCTTTTGCGGTTCGAGGCTGTCAGGAAGTCGATGGCCTTTTCAATACCCGTCAAACCGCTGCCAGGCATGGACAGGTCGCGCGACTTGTAAACGCCGGTTGCGATGATAATCGCATCATGTTTGGAACGGATTTCCGCGAATTTGGCGGCGTCCACGTCGCAATTCAGAACGAACTCAACCCCGCCATCAGCCAACAGGTCATTGCGGCGCTGAACAACGTCTTTTTCCAGCTTAAAGCCCGGAATTCCATACATCAGCAGTCCGCCTGCCCGGTCATGGCGATCATACACGGAGACCTGAATACCCGCACGGCGCAGCATGTCCGCCGCTGCCAGCCCACCAGGGCCGCCGCCGATGATGCCGACGCTTTCGCGGCGCTCAGCACCCGGCACGACCGGCTTGACCCACCCCTTTTCCCAGGCTGTGTCGGTGATATATTTCTCGATCGAGCCAATGGTAACAGTGCCGTGCCCAGATTGTTCGATCACGCAATTCCCTTCGCACAGGCGGTCCTGTGGGCAGATGCGCCCACAAATCTCGGGGAAGGTGTTGGTGGCCTGACTGGTGTGATAGGCCTCTTCCAGACGGCCCGTTGCGGTCAAGTTCAGCCAGTCGGGGATGTTGTTGTGCAGCGGGCAATGCGACTGACAATAAGGCACACCGCATTGGCTGCAGCGGCTGGCCTGTTCTTCAGCTTTGGCAGCAGCGAATTCGGCATAGATTTCGTCAAAGTCTTCCGTACGGGCATCTGCGGCCCGTTTTTCCGGCATTACTCGGTCGATCTGCACAAATTTCAGCATCGGTTGCTTGGCCACGGGTCAGACTCCATGAATTGGCTTGGTCGCGCCTCTTTAAAAGATGCGTAGGGGGATTAAAAGTCAAGTGTGCTGACCTTTTTTCAAAAACTTTGCTGGATTCCACCGATGACCAGTGAGAAATACAAGATATTAGTTCCGATTCGGACCTATTTGCATCCTTTTCTTTTCCTTACCGCGCTTATACGCAGGGATCACAAAGAACACGTGGCGGCAGCACGGGCAGGTAAATGAGTCTTTTTCAGTTGATTCTTGCAGCAGTCATTCAGGGAATTACCGAATTTCTGCCGATCTCATCTTCGGGTCATCTGATACTTTTACCCAGCCTGACCGGTATGGACGATCAGGGGTTGGCCATCGATGTCGCTGTGCATGTGGGCACTCTGGGCGCCGTAATTCTGTATTTCTGGTCTGATGTGAAAATGGCGATTTCCGGACTGCCGCAGGCTCTTTTGGGGCGCACCGATACACCACAAGCCCGATTGGCCCTGGGGCTGATTCTGGCCACGATCCCAACCGTCATTGTCGGAGCGATCCTGTTCAAAACCGGGCTCAGCCAGTCTCTGCGCTCAATGACGGTCATCGGCTGGACGATGCTGGGGTTCGGCATATTGCTCTACTGGATGGACCAGAAAGGGCCGCAAAGCAAAGAAACCTCTGACTGGGGCCTGCGCGATGCGATGATCATGGGCCTGTGGCAAGTTCTGGCGCTGATCCCCGGAACATCCCGGTCCGGGATCACGATCACCGGGGCGCGCCAGCTTGGATACAGCCGCGAAGACGGTGCACGCATCGCGATGTTGATGTCCATACCCACGATTCTGGCATCCGGAGCGCTGCTGTCCACAGAGGTCATCCGCCAGGCAAATGCCCAACTGGCGTTCGACAGTGCTGTTGCGGCGTTCTTTGCGTTTCTGTCCGCGCTGCTTGCCTTGTCGCTAATGATGCGCCTGTTGCGCAGCGTCAGCTTTACGCCATACGTGATCTACCGCGTAGTAGTGGGCGCAATCCTTCTGGTCATCGCCTACAGCTGATCAGGTCCGCATATTGCTGGCCGAGTTCTGTATGTCATCATACTGACCCGAGGGGCGGAACTTCCACAGATAATCCGGCAGGACCGAATCCAGCGTCGCCGGCTCGATCCCCAGATCGGCAAAGCCAAGCGCGCTATCTGAGACAACATTGTCGTGACGCAGATTCTTGAGCTGATCACGCGTCAGGATATTGTTCGGAAACAACTGAAAGCTCGCAAATTTCATTATGTCCAGCATTCCCGCCATGATCCGGGCCACCCAAAAGGGAATCCCAAGGATAATCCGGTGGCGGTTGATCACATCCAGCATTTGCTGCATCAACGCACGAAAGGTTTTCACTTCGGGTCCGCCCAATTCGTAGACACCCCCGCTGGCCTGCCCCAGCACGCCCTGCACCGCAGCCTTGGCGACATCATCCACATAGACCGGCTGAAATTGCGTCTGGGCCCCGACCAGCGGCAGAAATGGCCCCACCCGGGTCATCGCAGCGAAACGGTTGAAGAACTGATCCTCGGTTCCGAAAATCACCGAAGGGCGCAGGATCATTGCACCCGGCATATGCGCCAGAACACCGGCCTCTCCCCGCGCTTTGGTACGAGAATATTCGCTCCCCGCCTCGGCATCAGCACCAATGGCCGAGATATGGACCATACGGGTTACACCTTCAGCGGCTGCTAGACGCGCAACGCGTTCAGCCCCTTCGGTTTGAACGGTATCGAATTCATTCCGGCCAATCTCGTTCAACACACCAACACAGTTCACCACCGCATCAGCCCCCCGCATCGCCAAAGCAACCGAAGCGTCATCGCGGATGTTACACAGGACAGGTTCGACTTGCCCCACCGCACCGTAGGGTCTAACAAACATCGCTTCGTTCGGACGGCGCACCGCAACCCGAACGCGCCAGCCTTCATTCGCCAGACGTCGCGCAATATACCGGCCGACAAATCCGGATCCGCCATAAATCGTGACCAGTTTGGACATTTGAGGGCTCCTGCTATTGGGTCCTGATCCGATCTACCGCCCAATGCCCTTTCAAACAAGGCGCAATAACGCCGCGCAGCCACGAAAAAGCAACGCGGCACAGACGGTTGAAAGCAGTGGTTAAAAAACTTTCAAAAAACTTTCCGAATCCGGTTGACGCCTTCCGCCAGTAGGCTTAAACGCCCCTCCACGACACCTGCCCAGGTGGCGGAATTGGTAGACGCGCTAGCTTCAGGTGCTAGTGTCCGTATGGACGTGGAGGTTCGAGTCCTCTCCTGGGCACCAAATTTCCATAATATTATTATATTTTTCAATCACTTAAGGCGGGTATCTGTATTTCTATCCACCTTATAGCCCACCTTTGAGCGTATGGTGTTATTCCAGCTTTCCGACTTGAAGGGCGGGAAGAAGACGTTCGCTCCATATGCGATAACAACTCCCGCAATCCGTGAAAGCGGTCATTTACTGTCGGGAGTGCGATACCCGCCCGATCCAGGTATGGATGAAATCCTTTGTGGCGCGCGGTCAGAGTGGCCTGGCAAGGTCACCAATATCCCAGAAAAGCCCGGCCATTGCCCGCAATGCATCACGCGACACCGACTTCAACACGTGTTCGTTGGGCGCGTGCTGCGAACAGCCACGATAGGAATGAGGCACCCAAACCGTTGGGAGGCCGAGCACATCGGAAAAGACCTCATTGGGTAGGGAACCGGCGAGATTTGGCAGAATATGTGGCTGCTTTCCGGAGGTATCTTCCAGCGAACGCGCGACAAACGACACCCAAGGATGATCCGGCGATGTCCGCGTCGCATCAAAGAATCCACGGTCATGAGGTTTGATATTAACGATCTCAAATCCTCTTGCATCAAGGTGGCGACGAAGGGCCGGCAGGATACCGGATTGATCGGTGCCAACAACGAAGCGGAGCTGGCAGGCGGCCTTGGCATATCCCGAGATCGCGTTAACCGGCGCTTCGGGGACACCGCTTTTCATCGCGAGGATCGCAAAACTGTTCCAGCCGAAGACCCGTTCGGCCGGTGTCAGACTTTCCTCGCCCCAGTCTTCGTCAATCTTCGGACCGCCATCTTCGCCTACCGGCAAGTTGCGCAGGGCATGCCGGATCTCTTCGGTTAGGCTGGTCGGTCGCCACTCTGGTATTTGGATTTGGCCCCTCACATCGGTGATCGTCGAGAGGGCTTGTGCAAGGATCATCGCGGGGTCGGCAAGTAAACCGCCCCAGTTGCCGGAATGATGCGCACCGTCTCGAAGGTCAACAATGAGGTCGAACGAATAGCCGCCCCGTGAACCCATGAACATCGTCGGAGTGTCTGACTGAAGGCGTGGTCCGTCCGATGCGATCAGGACATCCGCGGCAAGGTTTTCTTTGTGCGTGGCGCAAAAATTCGACAGCCCCGGCGACCCCATCTCCTCACCCATTTCAACAAGGATCCGAATGTTGAAGCCGAGTGATCCACGAGCGTCGATGACGGAGCTCAACGCAGCTAAGTTGATGAGGTGCTGTCCCTTGTTGTCAGCGGTACCGCGTCCGAAGAGGCGATTACCATCATCGACGAGACGAAACGGGTGAAGCCCGTTTCGCCACTGATCAGTTTGCGCGCGGGTCACGTCGCCATGCCCATAGGACAGGATCGTTGGGCTCGAGTCGTCCTCGATGCGTTCAGCGACAAGGATCGGACCTGCATCCGGCACAGGGTTCGGGTGGATTGCACAGGAGAACCCAAGACCGCGCAGGCGCGGAACGAGGGCTTCTTCAAGAAAGAGCGGAAGTTCCGCGGCTTTCTCTGGTGTCTGGCTCTCTGTCTCATGGGCAACCAGTTCGCTAAGATCGGTTGCAAATCGACCGCTATCAAAATACTCGGCGGCGTTGTCTATGGCAGCAGCGCGGGTCATGATCACCTTCCCTCAGACAGGTGGGCGTACGTCGTCAGGAATCGGACATGTATACGGCGTTTCTCCCAGATGGTCCTGATGCGTCGCGCGCGCAGCGTCAATGCGTGACGGGTCCTCAACCAATCGACAGGCCGTCGCGGCCATTGCCTTTGCGGCATAGATCATGCCTTTGTGCGCTGCGGGCGCCTTGCCTTGTGCAACTGTTTGCCAGGTATGAAATGGCGTTCCAATGGCGCAGGTCGCGACCCGCGCCTGAACTGTCGGAACAGCCCAACTCACATCCCCGACATCTGTTGAGCCTTCGCCGCCATCGCTGTGGCGATCAAGAGGAGCTATGAAGTCGCAGAGTGCGAGATCCTTTTTCGGCTTGGCTCCGATCCGCTTGAAGGTCGTGTTGATGTCAGCCGTGGTCAATGTAGTCTGAATCTCGCGGGCAAAGCTGAGGTCTGACTCGTCAAAGGCGACGGGTCCGAGTTTCTTTAGCTCATGCTGCATGGTTTCTTCCAAAGGACGGTTTCCAAGCAGGTTTGAAACGCCGGAAAAGACCTGACTTGTGACCTGCGTTCCGGTCATCAACGCCGCACCGTCTGCAATCTTTCTGACACGCGTAACCAGATCGGCGAGGTCGGGTAGCGAACTGGCGCGGACGAGCTGGCGCACCGTGGCCTTGGCTTGCACCACGTTCGGCGCAACGCCACCTGCATCGAGATAGGCGTAGTGCACCCGGGCGCTGTCGGGCATGTGCTCGCGCAGATAATTCACACCGATGTTCATCAGTTCAACCGCATCAAGCGCGGACCGGCCCAATTCAGGCGCGCCAGCAGCATGGGCGGCTTTTCCATGAAAAGTGAAGTCGATCCGGGTGTTCGCGAGCGATTTGGCCTCATTCACGCCTGTGAAGGTTGCTGGATGCCAGGAGATGGCCGCGTCGACATCATCGAACAGTCCTTCGCGCACCATGTACGTCTTGGCCGCGCCCCCTTCTTCGGCGGGGCAGCCATAGTACCGCACACGGCCCTTGATGCCGTTTTCGGCCAACCAGTCTTTCACCGCCGTGGCAGCCAAGAGTGCGGCGGCGCCGAGCAGATTGTGACCACACCCATGCCCGTTGCCGCCCTCTTCAATCGGCTGATGTTCAGCCACACCTGGCGCTTGGCTCAGATATGGCAGCGCATCGAACTCGCCGAGGATGGCGATCACCGGACCCTCGTCTCCTGCCTCGCCAATCACGGCCGTAGGAATGCCAGCTGCATTCTCTGTTATCTTGAAACCTTGAGCGCGTAACATCTGCACATGTTCAGCGACGGACTTGTACTCGGCGTAAAGCGTCTCGGGCGTGTCAAAGACGCGGTCAGACAATGCGATAAAATCATAACGATGGCGGTCAACGTGGTCCCAGATCGGATCGGCGTTTTTCAAGGGGCTCTCCAGCTTCTCGTTCAAACGGTTTCGGCGTGTTCCAGCAGGCAGGCTGTTTCGCGCCCGCCGCGCCCGGCTTTCAGTTCAGGAACGGTGGTGCGGCACTCAGCGGTCGCCACCGGGCAACGCGGGTGAAAGGTACATCCAGATGGTGGATCGAGCGGCGACGGAATTTCCCCGTCAATCGGGGCAAACTCACGCCGGCGCTGATCAAGGCGCGGAGCCTCTGCAAGCAGAGCTTTCGTGTAGGGATGGCGTGGGTCAGAGAAGATTTCCTCTGTCGATGCGCTCTCGACAATGCGGCCCAGATACATGATCGCCACGCGGTCGGCGATGTGTTCGACGACGCTCAGGTCATGGCTGATAAACAAATACGTCAGGCCCAGCTCCTCGCGCAGGTCCATGAACAGGTTGATAACCTGCGCTTGGATCGATACGTCCAGCGCAGCGATGGCCTCGTCGCAAACAAGGAACTTCGGCTTCACGGCGAGCGCACGCGCGATCACGATCCGCTGCCTTTGCCCACCGGAAAACTGATGTGCGTAGCGCCGCTTGAGCGACGGGTCGAGGCCGACCTTACGCATAACGTCGTCCACGTAATCCGCACTCTCTGCCTTGCTGACGCTCCCATGCATACGCGGTGCTTCACCGATGATATCTTCGACGCGCATACGCGGGTTGAGGCTGGCAAAAGGGTCCTGAAAGATCATCTGAATAGCGAGGGTTGCCGCGCGTTTATCGGAGCCGCTCAACGTCGCGACATCTTTGCCTTCATAGAACATCTGCCCATCACTAGCGGCGTGAATGCCGGCCACAACACGTCCCAGCGTGGACTTGCCGCAGCCAGACTCGCCGACCAATCCCAGAACTTCGCCCTTTTGGATCGACAGGTTTACATTATCGACTGCATGGACAGTTTCTTCACGGATGTTTGCGCCAAGTCGCTGCGCGATTTTCCCCGCTACGTCCAAACGCTTGGTGAAGCGCTTCGAAACGCCTCGGATTTCAACGAGCGGCTCTGTCATAGCGTAGTCTCCTCCGTACGCTGCGGGTTGAAACAGCGAAGGCGGCGGCCATCCACGTCCTTAATCTGGGGTTGTTCGGAACAAGCTGCCGTCCGAGCCTGACAGCGAGGACCAAAGGCGCACCCTTCAGGAAGGGCGAACATATTCGGCGTCATCCCTTCGATCTGGAACAAGCGCTGCCCACGCCGGTTAGCGGTCGGAACAGATCCAAGAAGCCCAACCGTATAGGGATGCAGCGGACGGTCTATCACATCGTCGATGCCGCCCTGCTCAACGATCCGTCCGGCATACATAACTGATATCCGATCCGCGAGCCCCGCCACAACGGCCAGGTCATGCGTGATCCAGATCATCGCGGTTCCCGTGCGTTTCGTCAGCTTCTGGGCCTCGTGGATGATCTGCGCCTGAATTGTCACGTCGAGCGCGGTCGTCGGCTCGTCGGCAATGATCAGGTCCGGCTGGTTCAGGAAGGCTGTCGCAATCGCCACGCGCTGCCGCATCCCACCGGAAAGCTGATGCGGATAGGCCTGCAATCGCTCTTCCGGCGATGGGATGCCGACCAATCCAAGCGCATCGCGGCTTCTTTCCCAGGCGGTTTGGCGGTTGACGTTTTCATGGGCGAGAATGGCCTCGATCATCTGCGTATCGACGCGCAAGACCGGGTTGAGCGTCATCATCGGATCCTGAAAGATCATCGAGATTCGGTTGCCACGCAAGGATTTGAGTCGCTCTTCCGGTGCGTTCGCGATCTCGTCACCATTAAAACGGATTGACCCATCGACGATGCGCCCGGGAGGATCGATCAGCCCTAGGATGGAGAACCCGGTGATCGACTTGCCCGACCCGGACTCACCTACTAGCCCCATGACCTCGCCCTTGGAGACGGTGAAATCCACACCATTAACGGCCTTGACCACACCCGCATGCGTGAAGAAGTGGGTCTTCAGCCCGCTGACTTCGAGTACTGCCGTCATCTCTTCAACCTCGGATTCAGAACATCGCGCAAATGGTCGCCAACAAGGTTGATGGACACGACCGTCATTAACAGCGCGACGCCGGGAAAAACGGAAATCCAGTAGCGTCCTGAAAGCATGTATTCGAATCCATTTGCGATCAGCACCCCAATCGACGGCTCAGTCTGTGGAAGGCCTACGCCAAGGAACGAAAGCGTCGCTTCCAAAGAGATCGCACTGGCGGTTTGTACCGTGCCAACGACGATCAGAGGCGCCATGCAATTCGGGAGAAGATGCCGAAAGACGATCCGCGAACGCGAAATGCCGAGGCATTGTGCGGCTTCAACATATTCCTTGCCACGCTCGACAAGCGCGGTCGCGCGGACCGTGCGGGCGTAGTATGCCCATTGCGCAATTACGAGGGCAAGGATGATCTTGTCGACACCCTTACCAAGTGCCGCAACCATCATCAGTGCTACCAGCGATGCCGGGAACGACAGTTGAAGGTCCACGATGCGCATGATGAACGCTTCGGTCCGGCCACCGGCGTAGGCCGCGACCAGACCAATCACCATACCGATCAGAAGGGCAATCACTCCAGATGCAAGCCCAACGGTCAGAGAAATACGCAAGCCATAGAGAATTGCCGAGTAGAGATCGCGTCCAGACCCGTCCGAGCCGAGCCACATCGTGTATCCGTCGAATGCTTCGGAACCTGGAGGCAAGCGCCCATCCATGACGCTGACCTGACCAAGATCGTAGGGGTTCTGCGGCGTGATCCAGGGCGCCAGGATGGCCAGCAGAACGATGACCAGGAATATGCCGAGCGCCGCTGTCGCGATCCTGCTTTCGAAGAACTCGGCTCGAAAACGCTGGAACGGCGTCTCGACTTTCGGGGATTTGGTGGGGGTCAGTGAATGATCTGTGACGGTGTCGGTCATGCGCCCTGATCCTGCAAACGAACCCTCGGATCGAGGATCGAGTAGAGTATGTCGACGATCAGATTGATCAGCACGAAAAACAGTACGATGATCATCAGATAGGCGACGACGACGGGCCGATCCAATTGCAGTATTGCGTCGATCAGCAGTTTGCCCATTCCGGGCCATGCAAAGATCGATTCAGTCACCACCGAGAACCCGATCAAACTGCCGAATTCGAGGCCCATGACGGTCACAACCGGGATCATGATGTTCTTCATCACATGCACCAGAATGATGCGTCGGGTCGAAAGACCCTTGGCCCGGGCGTATTTCACATAATCCTGCCCCATCGCTTCACGGACACCCGCTCGGGTAAGGCGGATTGCCAGTGAAATCTTAAGAAGTGCCAGGTTGAGAGCAGGCAGGAAGATGTGGCTCAACCCATCGAGCGTAAAAAGGCTGCTGTGAATTCCAAGAAACGAGCCGATATCGCCACGCCCTGTCGCCGGGACCCATCTAAGTTCGACTGCAAACAGCATGATGAGCATTAGTCCGACCCAGAAGGTCGGCAGCGAGAAACCGAGAATCGAGCCAGCCATGATTCCCTTGGAAAGCGGGCTATCGGGATAGAGCCCGGCATAAAGACCCAATGGAATACCGATCACGATAGCAAGAAAGAGTGCACTGAAGGCCAGTTCCATCGTGGCAGGCATATGGTGCAGGATCAGTTTGAGCGCGGGCTCACCGAAGACGAAGCTATCGCCGAGGTCACCTTGTGCTGCACCTTTGAGGAACAACCAGTACTGTTCCCAAATAGGCCGATCCAATCCAAGCCGTCGAATGGCAGCTTCGATGTCAGCCTGATCCGCGTCGGGGCTTACCAGCATGTAGACCGGGTCACCAACGATGTTGACGCCAAAAAAGACAATCACCGACATCAGAAAGACAACAAGCATTGCTTGCAGCAATCGGCGAATGACAAAAACGGTCATGAGGACATTCCCTGGGCAAAGGCTTCGGGCCGCTGCGAAGGCGGCCCGGATGCATTGCGGTTACTCTTTCACGACGCCTGTCGCGAGAGTGTATTCGTCGGTCCGAGGGATGTAGCTCAGACCTTTTTTGGCCGCCCAGGTGTTGACCTGGAAGTGAGTCGGAATGATTGCCACATTCTCGATCGCGCGCTCTGTCGCCGCGGCGAGCAGTTCCTGTCGCTTGGCGTCATCGACTGTTCGCAAGGCTTCTTCGATCAGCGCGTCGGTTTCAGCATCCGAGTGTCGGCCACGGTTTGATGATCCAAAGCCCGCATCCTTGTCATGGGTATGGATCAGCGATTTGAGAGGCGAGGACGCTTCGCCGGACCCCGCGCCCCATCCGACGAGGATAAAGCTGAATTCCGGCAGACCCTCAGGGCTGCCTTTGGAAGCGCGTCCAAAGTATACCGAACGCGGCATGGTTTCGACGGCCGTCTTGACGCCAGCACGGGTCAACATTTGCGCAATTGCCTCGGCGATTTTGGCGTCGTTGATGTAGCGGTCATTCGGCCCATGGATTGTCATTTCAAATCCATCGGGATAACCGGCTTCAGCCAGAAGCGCTTTAGCACCGTCCGGGTCATACGCCACGACGTCCAAATTGTCGGACACGCCAAAGAACCCCTCGGGAAGAAGCTGGCCGGCGGGTAACGCAACCCCCTCCATGACACGCTCAACGATTGCATCGCGGTTGATCGCCATGCTGATCGCCTTCCGGACGCGGACGTCCATGAGCGGGTTCTTGATATCGCCGCCACCATTGGCCTTCACAAAGGGTGAATCCTCGCGGAATTGGTCCATGTGAAGATAGATCACTCGGTTGGACACGCCCTGGCTCAGCTGGATATCATCGTTGCCCTGAAGTGTAGTGATATCGGTCGTCGGGACGCCCGATATCATGTCGACGTCACCGGCAAGAAGCGATGCAACACGGCTCGGACCGGAGGTGATCGGGCGGAATTCCACCTCGGACCAGATCGGCGCATCACCCCAGTAGCCGTCGTTCCGTACCAGCACGATGCTTTCACCCGGCGTGTAGCTTTGGAACTTGAATGGCCCTGTGCCGATGGCGGCCGTACCCGCGTTGAAGTCTTCCGTCGTTGCCTCGCAGCCCACTTCTGAGATCACAGGGATCGTGGAAATGTCATTGCCCATCAACGGATAAGGTGCGGCCGTTTTGAAGTGCACCGTGTAGTCATCGATCTTGACGACTTCCTTACCCTTGAGATAGGTGCCGTATCCCGATGGAGAGTTCGGTACGTCCGGCGCGCGCGCCATGGTGCAGACTACATCATCTGCCGTAAAGTCGCTTCCGTCGTGAAACTTTACGCCTTCACGCAGCTTGAACTCCCAAGTCAATTCATCAATCGGCTCCCATGACTTTGCAAGACCCGGTGATAGGCGCTGATTTTCATCCTGCGCGATCAGCCGGTCAAAGATGTGCACGGACATTGCGTTGTTCGGACCCAAGTTGTGAAAATGCGGATCGAGCGACGTCGGCTCCGAAGCGAGGCCGATCGTCAGTTTTTCGGCCGAAACAGCACCGACGCCGAAAGCCAAAATGCCGACAGCGACAGCTGTCGCAGATGCGAGTTTCCTCATCAAAAAGACTCCCTGTTTGTTTGGCGCTTGTGAATAGGCGAATCCTCGGCCGATCCCGCGCCCTATTAAAAAAGGCTAGCTACCGCAAAAATCATTGCCAATACTCAATGCAATGCAATTCTGCATAGATCAATCCAAGAGTTTGGATGTTCAATCGCTCATACCGTGGGAGGAATGCAGCATGACGGAACACCGACACAGACTGCGCGAGTTCGAGTCGCTAAGAGCCGTGATCACAACTGGGACGACAATCGGTGCCGCACGGCGTCTCGGGATTTCTCAGTCTGCCGTAAGCCGGTCCTTGTCGCAACTCGAGGCCCGAGTTGGACGGTCGCTGTTTCTCCGCCGGTCGGGACGCATTGACCCAACCGACGAAGCGTTGCGCCTCAACGAAAAACTGGACCCAATCTTCGAGACGCTTGCCGATATCGAGGGCGCAGAATGGGCTACTCCGGATAACGAGCCGTTGCGTCTGATCGTGCCGCCGACACTGGCGCATCACTTTGTCATCTCTAGGGTCGCCAGTTTTCTCAAGAAGAATGAAGGAAAGCAGCTTCAATTGGATATTCAGGCGACAGACGTGCTGGTCGCCGGCATTCTCGACCTCCGCTACGATCTTGGTTTGACGAGTGCGATGATCCAACGAACTGGTGTTCACCTCATGCCGTGGCGCCGCAGTCAGGTGGTCTGCGCCATGCCGAGCAACCATCCGCTGTCGGAAAAACGAGTGGTGACGCCGCAGGATCTGGAAGGTGTCGCGCTGATAGAGTTTCTGAGAAGGCTGGGGACGCGAGCGATCACCGAAAAGATCTTTGCGCGCGCCGGAATTCGTCCAAAACAAGTCGCCGAAACGGCAACGAACATGGCCGCTCTGGAGCTTGTCCGCGAGGGTTTGGGTGTGACGCTGATCAATCCCTTCCCGTTGTTGTCGTCGGGGATGGAAGGTGTCGTCGTCAGGCCATTTGACGCCGCTATTTTTTATGACACCAGCTTTGTTCTTCCATCAGGCAGGCCACCATCTCAGCTTGCCCGCCAGTTCATGCAGTTTGTCAAATTGACGACGCCGCATGACAAGTATTCAGAGCCCGTTTAGCGCAGCAACTGAGCCGACCACGAGGCGTCGATGTCCATCGGAAAGTTCGGTCGTGGCAAATTCGCAAACGGCCAGCGGTCGTGAACTGGCGACGTAAGCCCGCCCGTGTCGACCTCAAAAACCTGGTTTGGCCCAAACCAGTTGGAAAACCCGGCCCGAAAGTGGCCTCGGGATTTCACAACAACGGTCCGGGCCGACGCAATATCCAGTCCGAACATGTGAAAGAACACGGGATCGGCGGTCTGCGTGCGATCGGTTATCACTACCACGGTGATGCCACCAATACGAAGCGCAGCGGATGGCCCCAGGGCCAATCTCCGACCGGCCGTCATTCCCAGTTCACCGACCACATCTCCATTGTGAAGACCCAAGACCTCCGCATCCGCCTCGAAAGGCACATCCCACTGCGCCCAGAAAACACTGGAATCGGAAGAACGGTTGAATTGTGCCCTGAATTTACCGCCGACACCGATGCGATGGGCTTCGTTCACAAGTTCCGGATCACAAAAGGAACCGAACAGGCATTCTTCGGCTTTTGCCGCATGAAGAGCGGCTAACAGTTCTGTCGTCCTGCCACTGCCGCCGCCACCAGGATTGTCACCGGCATCGGAGAAAATCACAGGCGCGCGCGCTTGGTCGGCGGAAATCGAGATCGCTTCCGTCACGGATGTCAGTTTTCGAACGAAATCCTTCCTCAACGACCAAGCTATGTCTGCCAGTTCTTCCGCCAGTGCACTGGCCGCCTTCTGGTCCTCACGCGCAGTAACAACGATGCTCAGACCATTGTCGGGCGTGTCGGAGAAAAGGAAATTGCCGAAGATCGATACGTTTAGAATCTCACCTCGGCCTTCGGCTTGTCGTCGCTGACCGTGGTCGATCAGCGTGCCATACGGGTGCTCGGCACTTAGAAGGGTTACGGATGCCGGAACAAGAGGCAGTTTGACATGCGCGGTTTGGGGCCGGACGCCCGACGCCAAAACCCGGCGCAGCGAAAAGGCGGCTTCCTCGCCACGTTCTATCTGATCGACGTGAGGATTGGTCCGATAGCCGACGATCAGGTCACAGGCATCGACCATCTGCTGTGAGATATTTGCATGCAGATCGAGTGTCGCAACGACAGGTACGTCCGGTCCGACAACTCTCCGAATGTGTGACATCAACAAACCGTCGGGGTCGTGGTCATGCTCGGCAACCATCGCGCCGTGATTGCAGATGTAGACTGCGTCAACAGGGCCAGCTGAGCGAAGCATGTCTTCCGAAGTCACTATGATCTCTTCGATCACGGTTTTTCGTACTGGACCTGCCGGGTGGCTGGCTGCCAAGATACAGGGTACCGGCGTCCAGTCGCCCGTAGCATCCATCGCCCTGACAAAGGCTGCAAATTCTATTGCCAGCTTTGGTGTCGCGAATCTGGCCTCAGACATCAAAGCATCGCCTGATAGCCATGTCAGAGACTTAAAGTCTGACAAATCAGCCGGGGGTGCAAAACGATTTGACTCGAGAATTGCGCCAAGGAGGGCGATCTTTGGAACCTTCATGCGAGAGGCCTTTGGGAATGCAACACAGTGCGAGGAAACATGAGTAAGTGATTTCAATCAAGGTATCATGCGTCTTCTCTTTACTAGGAAAATGTCCGTCGCATTGCGTCTCACCCATTGCGCGACGCGCAAGCGATCTGTGCCACCTATTATGCTGACAGAAGTTTCCGGGGAATTCGTAAAGATTGTTTGGGCCGATGACCCAGACGTTCACCTCATGCGCGGCGCACCAGATCGCCCACCCGCTCGGTTTAATCGCCGCGGGCAAGACGCTTTGTATCTGAGCCCTGATGTTGAAAGCGCAAGGGTCGCCATCGGACAGGACGTTAGAAAGGATGATCGCCCGCGGGTTGTGCTGACTTTCGAGGTGGAACGATGTGCGTTGTTCGATCTGCGCAGCCCCGAAGCCGCAGATATCTATGCACTCGCCAGTCAACCCTGGCGCAAACTCGTAGCTGCCGGTGGGGATCCGTCCTCATGGCTCGCGGCTGATCGGATCAGAGCAGACGGGCATATTGGATTGATTGACCCCTCACGAAGGCGCCCGGGCCTTTGGCACATCACACTTTTTCGATGGAACGAGGCGAGCGCACCTAGCGTGTTTCGGTGTAGTGAAGTGAAACCGGTTATCGTCCCGCCGGACTATCGGTGACGTTTAAAGTACGACCCAACTATCATTTCGCAATTATGGCCATCGCAAGAAACCACCGTTCGCTAATGTGCCGTATCGATGGGACCACCTAGAAAGTGGTTCATGGGGAGATAGAAAGAGAACGCTTTTCTTTGGCAAACCGCGACTTTCGCCGCTGCCACAATCCGGTCTTTCATACCGAAACCTTCATAGGCAACTTCGTGGGACAACACGGATACTTGCAGCCCCAGTTAATTCGCGTCTGCAGCGAATGCCAGCAATGCGGGCTGCGAATGCAGCACTTCAGCATTTGTCTGAGTGACCGCTTTGGGCCGCTCACACCTGAGCGAGGTCAGGCAGTCGAAAAGATGCCACGATAGCTCCGGCGTTAGCATCGAGCCCAAAGCGGCTAATTGGTCAACAAATCCCTGCCGTCGCAGCGGAACACGGAATTCGCCTGACAGTGGAAAAGACAGTGTCGACATTTTTGACGCGAAAAATATTTGGTGGTCTTAACGCGTAACAGAATACTCGTTGTCAAATATCAAGCATAAGCTCTAAGCGTCCGAATAGATCGGCCTTTCCAAATCGGATGGCCCTACTCAGGCACTATGTTGTGATTAATCCTGAACAGGTTCTTTGGATCATAGCTGCCCTTTATTTTCGAAAGCTTCCCGCTGTTTAGGCCGTATGCACCAGCCATATGATCCGCTTCGTCTTCGGGCATAAAGTTTACATACGCGCTACCGGTCGCATGAGGCCGCATCTGATTATAAAGTCCCCGCGCCCACGCAATGCACTCATCATCCTTGCTCGGGTCTTCCCAACGTGTGTGAACATTCATTATGAAGTGTGCTGATCGTTGCGGATAAGCTGTTGAGTGGGGTTCAATGCGTGCCATTGCGCCACCTACATGCGCAATAAATACTTCGCAAGCAGGGTCGGGAAGGCTGGAAACCGCCTCGAGAAGACCTGTGATTGCTTCCGAGGAAAGCGCTTCGAAATCATGGCTTTTCCAATAATTCCGAGCGCCCGGTGTAAGCAAAGGGTCGAATGCTGCTTGCCAGTCTACAAACTTGTGAGGTGAGATGACATCGGCAATCGGTTCTCCTAGCGCGCGCAAACCCGACAAGGCTTTTTCACCATCGTCTATAGGACCACTGTAGCAAGCTGCAAAAATCAGCACCTCTCTCCCATGCCACTCTTCTGGTAGGAACGGGAGAGGAGGAGCTTTTCGCATCACGCTCCAGACGGTCAGTTCATCGGGTGAGTCATCTGCAATGGCTGCGAATTCTGCAAGCAGCTTTGGCGCCTTTTCGATCGGGTGAACGATCAGACCCGACAAAACATCGGGCCCAAGATCATGCAACTGGAACTCGAATGAGGTCACGACGCCGAAATTGCCGCCTCCACCGCGGATGGCCCAGAAAAGCTCCGGATGGCTTGTGGGCGAGGCGCAGACAATCGTCCCATCTGCCGTCACAACTTCTGCCGACAGAAGATTGTCGATCGTCATTCCGAATTTCCGCGTCGTCCACCCAAAGCCGCCGCCAAGGGTCAGACCAGCGATACCAGTTGTCGAATTGATGCCGACAGGGACAGCAAGCCCATGAGCCTGGGTTTCGCGATCTACATCGCCAAGCAATGCACCCGGTGCAACCCGAGCAGTCTTGTTGACAGGGTCTACGTGTACCGATTGCATCTGGGAAAGATCGAGTAATACGGTCTCGTCTGCAACAGCGTGCCCTGCAATTTGATGCCCACCTGATCGGACCGACATTATGAGGCTGGCGTCCCTAACAAAGTTTACAGCTTTCTGTACGTCGCTCGCCCCCATCGCGCGGATCACGAACCCAGGGTGACGTTCGAACATGCTGTTCCATGTTGTTCTTGCGCCTTCATATTCCGGAGTGCCCTGTAAGTAGACGCCGCCGCGAAGCGAGGAATTAAGCGCATCCAAAGCGCCTTGATCCACAGTTGCCTTGTTTCCGTCGAGTGTTTTTATGTCGTACATGCATAGGCCTCCCTGTTTTCAGATCAGGCTTCTTGCGCGGCTGCCTCATATAGTTGTGACTTCCGATGCGTTGTCCCGCAGTTAAATCGCCTCGGATTAGGTTTTAGAACTGCGAATACTCAGGTGAATATTCCGGGATCTATCTGATCCACGGGTGTAATGACATCGGCTGGGATGTTAAGGCGCTCGGCCGCCTTTCTGAGGCTTTCCTCGTCAGGGGCCTCATACAGGCAGTATGTTTTGCGCTTGTCTGCGCTGAGGAACGAGAAAATCCACTCGACCCCGACTTCGTCATTGATCTCTTTGATGTGAATTTTGTCGTCGTCGCTAACGTTCAGCTGCTCGGCAAAATTTCTCTCAATTATGTACCTTGGCATAATGCTCCCCCAAGCATGTAAATGACTTTAAACAGCTACTCCCTCGAGCTTTGACCTAAGGAAAACCATACTCAATTGCTGTGAAATTGCCAACGCTTCCCCTTCTAGTTGAAACGCTAGTTTCAAATCATTCGTGCGGCCCCGTTGCCTTAGCGCGGATGCATACGCTGCCTTGCTGTGCGCAATCCACGGTGGGCACTTCATGCGCGTGTCTATTTCGATGGCCTTATGGAACATCCTCTCAGCGGCGTCCCAGTTTTTTAGCACCGCTGCCAGATTGCCTAGACGTCTTGCTGCCGCCCCGGCGCAAACTGTTGTTGCCCCAGCGGTGATCGTCAGCTCTTCGTATGGGGTCAGCATGTCATAGAGGGTCTCAGCATGTCCCAGATGCTCGACTGCGACACAAATGTCAGCGAGATAAGACAAAGTAGTTGAAAACATAGCATCAAGCGGAAGATCGAAGCCATTCTCTGCCATTTCATTCAGTATGCGTTCAGCTGGTTCCTTGTATCCCAACTCGGCGGCAATAAGGCCAAATCCTGGTTTCCAAGAAATGTCTTCCGGGCTATCTGTCATCAGCTTCTTGATCACCGGTGCAACTTCGTGCAGCCGGTTTTGTTCGCGGCGGATGGTAAACATCTGAACACCGAAGACGCCCTCAACATGTTCTCCATGTGTCTGACGACCGATTTTCACCGCTTCGTTGGCATGCATCTCCGCTTGCTCAAAATCGCCATCCATAATTGCAACCATGGCGCGTGCGTGCTTTTGCACCCAGTAGAGTTGCAGATGATTGTCCTTTTCCGAAATCTCCGTCAGCAATTCGAGTGAATGATCCATCAAGTCGCGGTCGGCCATTTCGGCCCCGACAAAAAGACTGAGTGTCCGGTCCCGACCCTGATCAATACTCCCTAGGTTTTCGGCCACTCGATGCATCGCATCAAGATTTTCACGCCAATGACGTACCTCTCTTCCTTTGCGCGCGACGAATGGCGCCCCAAAATGCATCATCATCACCGAGAATTGGGATTTATAGTCCCCTAGTTTCGCGGCCAGTTCCATTGATTGCTGACCATAGCGAGCGCCTTCAGAAAACTGGCCGACAAACATATGTGCCCGTGCAAGTTGGCTCATCAATCTGCACTGCCGTACTTCGTCATCGTCGGGGAGGTCGTTCAGAGCTCTATCACAAAGTTCAATGGCCTCGCCGTGTCTCTTACTCGACATCATACACGAGTCCGCAAAATGGTTCGCAGCATCAGCGGCGAGCGCCACATCGTGTATTCCACGGGCGGCGTCCGAGGCATCTTTCAAGGCCGCTATCCCCTCCGGCAACTGACCCAGGCTGTCATGGCTGCGACCAATAAGGATTTTGGCTTTGATCGTTTCGACACCGTTATCAGATCCAAGATTTTCGGCCGCTTTGAGTGTTTCCCTGGCGTTGACCATCGCCTCTTGGCTGGCGGATCGCGCCAATGCCATTTCAGTTGCCGTCTGCCATTTGTCGAACGCAGCACGCCATTCTTCGGCCTCTGAAAGATGGCGGGCAACCAACTCGGGCCGACGTTCAATCTCAGCTGACCGCAACTGCATCAAAGCACGGGCCACGTTTGCATGTTGTTGTCTGCGGGTTGAGCCAAGCATGGATTGATAGGCGGTATCGCGAATAAGGGCATGACGGAAAACGAAATACCCTCGATTGTGCCCGCTTTCAAAGATCAAACCCGTTCGAGACAGCTCTTCTATACGAGATTGAATTTCCGCACTCGCAAGACCTATTGCGGAAGCCAGCAAGCTAGGCTCGAACTCCCGTCCAATGACGGCTCCTGTTAACGCGACTTGTTTAGCCTCTGGCGAGACCGCGTCAAGACGTGCCATCAGTGTGCCCTTCAAAGACGCGGGTATGTGGACTTGCCCGTGTTCACCCGCCTCAACAATCGCCCGGGCCAGTTCCTCGACGAACAAAGGCACGCCGTCCGTCTTCTCAATGATTGTGGCAATCAGAGCATCGTCGGGTGCTTTTCCGGTAACATGGCGAACTAGGTTCGAGACATGGGTCGTATCGAACCGACGCAGCTGGAGCGTATGTACGTGCGCTTCCCCGTCATCATGGGCAAGTTCCCAGCCGGGCCTGTGGGTAATCAAAATCATCAAAGGCAGATCTGCGCAAATTGCTTTGAAGCGATCCAAAAGAGCTTGGGTGGAAGGATCAATCCAATGCGCGTCCTCAACACAAAGAATAACAGGACGCGTGCTTGCGCGCACCTGAACCGTGTGGATTAACGTCTGAATCGTGAGGTCACGTTGCTCCTGCGGTGACATATCGAGAACGCTTCGGGCAAGAGCACTGTGAGGCGCAACCAGCGCGGCAAAGACGGGCAGAACCTTTTCCCATTCCAAGCCCTCTCGGCTTTCCAACATTTTTTTGACAAGGTCGAGAATTTGGTCGTCATCAAAATCTGTCCCCACACCAGCATCCTGAGAAATCCTCTGGGCGACAGGGTGGAACGGGCTACTGATAAGGTAAGGAGAGCAGTTCAGCCTGATAATATCAGCTTCGCTAGTCGCTACAGCATTAGCGAGAAACTCTTCCGCCAATCGCGATTTACCGATCCCTGCTTCACCGGCAAGCAGAACAACCTCTCCCTGACTGTTCTGCGCACGCAGCCATGATTGTAAAAGGATACCTTTTTCGTAGTCGCGACCAATCATGACGCTGCCACTTTCGTCCCTATAAGATGCTCGAAACCGGCTTTCCGCGCTGTGTTCTGATACGACAGTCAAAAGGGTCCGTGGTTCTTTGAAACCTTTCAGCTCGGTTTGTCCAAGAGACCTAAACTCAAATAGCCGATGCAAAGTTTCTTCGGTCTCCTCAGCAGATAAAACAACTGAGTTCGGTGCTGCGTGTTCCTGAAGCCGCGCTGCCAGATTGACAATTGGCCCCGTCATGGCTCCTTCTTCGTAGGTGTTTTCACCGATCGTATCGCCAACTACCACGTCGCCACTCGCGATACCTAACCTGGCCGACAAACGCTCACCGTCAGGTGCTTTAAGATCTCTGACCCGCCGAACGGCCTCAAGACCAGCCTTTAAAGCGCGAACTGCATGATCTTCATAGGCTGTAGGCCAGCCAAAAAACACCAGGAGACCGTCGCCCAAATACTTCGAGACGTAGCCGCCATACCTGCTAACTGCACCTGCAACCGCATCCTGGTAACTCTGCAGCAGTTCGCGCATGTCTTCGGGATCAAACCGGTTAGTCAACTCAGTCGAGGCGACGAGATCAGCAAACAAAACTGTTAAGTGACGCCTCTCTGCGATCGCTAATGAAGCAGGCTTCCTTGTGGATAAGGTCACGCCTTGCGATTCATCCGAAATGGGGACCGGGCCGACTTCGTCTGCATCCATGTCTGCGGCCTGCGGCGATTGAGACGAGTGCTTTTGACCAGTCAATTCCTGAACCGCTGCCAGGATGATTTTTCGATGGCCCAGACTAACCCCAAGCTCTTTAAGGTCGTCGTTTGACAGTAGTGGCAGTACGCGCGCGTCGATATCATGCTGTGCAAAAGCGTCTGAGTATTGACCCAGTTCGAGATCGTTCAGCCATTTGTCGATTTCAACCGCCATAACGGGATCATGCTTAGATACGGGACGCTAATCAAGAAAACGCTGTAACCACAGGCTGATTTTTGGCGGTCAAACGTCCGCATTGCTTTTCACAGAAATGACACCTACTTATGCAACTTTTTTCAGAATGCAGAGGTTTTTTGCAGGCAGATCTCCCTCAGCGAGCACTTGCTGCGCTGCCGCGATAGGCAGCTTTGTCCGCGATGTGTGCGTTCGGCGAGCCGAGGGTTCGCGCTCGCGGTGAAGGTCGGCAATGCGGGCTGCGACCGCAGCATATTTACCCATTGGCCAACGGCCGGTATGGGCCGTTCTCGTAGGCTCAATCGCTAGATATTGCACTTGCAACAGCGTTGGTACTGATCCCAATAAAGTGATTTCGCTACCGCGAACGAACGGCGGCTCCCGTTTGAGGTCAACCAATTGATCCGTTTCTTGCGCTTTCACCTCAAGTAGCTCAACACCCGCAAGAACCGGGTCGCGATTCACTCGCATCATTCCTTAGGTGATTGGCATGTAATTTCAAAAAGGCATGACCATGGAACTTAAAGACAAAACCATCATCATTACCGGCGCGAGCAGCGGAATCGGTGCTGCAGCAGCGCTTCTGTTTGCCTCGGAAGGGGCGAATGTTGTGTTAGGTGCCCGCAGGGAAGCTCAGCTAAACACACTCGTCGGGCAGATTACCCAAAGCAGCGGGCGCGCCGTTTACCTTGCGGGCGACGTGACGGACGAAACATATTCCAGGGATCTTGTTGATCTGGCGAAACGGCAGTTTGGCGGCCTTGATGGCGCATTTAACAATGCGGGCATTATGGGCGAGATGGGTCCAATTCACGAAATGGAGTCCGGCAACTGGCAGTCGGTTCTTGCTACAAACCTCAACAGTGCATTTTTTGCGGCCAAAGCGCAGATTCCGGCAATGGAGGAACGCGGTGGCGGGTCTATTGTATTCACCGGAACTTTTGTTGGTGTCAGCAATGGGGGAATGCCCGGCATGGGGGCTTATGCCGCATCAAAGGCTGGACTGATTGGGCTCGTACAGTCTTTGGCATCTGATCATGCGGCCAAGAGGGTCCGTATCAACACTATTTTGCCGGGTGGTACTAAAACTGACATGGCCGGCGATGATCCTGCGACGCACGACTTTATTGCCAACTTGCATCCCCTGAAACGCATGGCGGAGCCAAAGGAGATTGCCCAATCTGCATTGTTCCTTCTGTCAGACCGGGCAAGCTTCGTGACGGGTTCTCCGGTCGCCGTTGACGGTGGTATGGCGACCCGCCTGCTTTAGATATCTGCCGTTGGTTGCTTCGTAACCAACGGCGGTCTCCATCCAGACAAGATAGATCGCCCAAAAATCCATATCGTGGTGAACGCCATCTTTGACGACTTTCTCCAAGGTATCGTCACCGCAGACTGAATATTCGGATTGGACTTTCGCTGCTCGTCGCCTTTTTGATCAGGTAGATGGCCTTTGTTGCGCAAATCGGAGTTTGAGCGCAGTTCCCCCTTCCCCGGACAGACTTATCCTATATCTGCGGCTCAACTGAGGATGATGCCGCGCTGCCTCCGAGGTCCGCTCTGAGCCCTCAGTAACCAATGCTGCGATGAGTACGAACGGCGGCGTTGCAACTCTATCCATCCCGAATAGTGTAGGCACATGAGAGAATTTCGAAACGCCAAACCTGCCGACGCAACTCGCTGCTTTGAAATAGAGATTGATGCCTACGAAGGCGACGAAGCAGCAACGCTCGAAAAGATTTCTAAAAGGATTGAGGTCTATCCCAATGGCTTCCTAGTTCTTTTGATGGAAGGCGAGATAGTTGGCTTTGTAAATTGCGGATGTGCTCATGAAGTCGAAATGTCTGATGAAGAGTTCAAAGAGCTTGTTGGCCATGACCCCGACGCCCCAAATGTCGTAATAATGTCTGTTGTTGTTGATCCCGCGCATCAGGGCAAGGGTCTATCACGGGCATTGATGGTCGAATTCGTGGGGCGCATGAAAAGGATGGGTAAATCCACAATCCATCTCATGTGCAAAGAGCATCACGTCCCACTCTACGAGAATTTTGGATACAGCTATTTACAGCCATCGACTTCTGACCATGGAGGAATGACTTGGCATGAGATGGCTATGAAACTTTGAACTGCCCGATTATCTCAGCCGTGCAGAGCGGACATTCAAATTTTCAATGGGAAAGTCCAATTTGTCCGCGTCTTGCCAGTTCGTGCGCCGCGCCGCGAAAGGCGCTCCATCGCGAAACGGTCGTTCATGGATCTCGCGGCGAAGGTGCCAGGAGAGCCCAAAGCTACCGGGTGCTGCAGTCCGCGCTAACGGTGGCAACGCGCAGAAAGCGGGCTTTGCTAAGTCCTGTTGATCTCACTTAGTCGCCCTTTGGCACTGCCACTTACCTATTGCATTCACCCCGCATTAGAAAACGATCCGGGTTCTTAGACCGAACAGGGTAATCCGGTCCTGATCGGGATTTAGAAGCGGGTCGGAAATGAATTGTACCGATGGCGTGATCTGCAGTCCGGGTGCGATTGAAAAACGGTAGAATGCTTCGAGTGTGAACTGATCGCCATCTATGCCTCTTGCCTCGGCCCAGTTCAGGCCCAACCCGGCCAAATCGGTATTGCGACCGTAGTAGCCAATACCCGCAGAAACGGACCGATCATAGAGTGCTGCTGCCCCTTTTGAGGCCCCTGCCCGGAAGAACGGCATCCACTTATTGTCAATAAACCATGCTGCTGAGAACGCGGCACCGTAATCTTCTGGACGGCTACCATCGTCAGCCGCATCCGCATGCCAGAGGGTCAGATGGATATTGTCGAAGTAAATGCGATCAAAGCCAGAGGTGTAACCAAGTTCGAGTGATTTGAAGAGATTGCCGTCGCTAAACACATCAAAGTTTGGATCAGACGGGTCGGCGTTTGCGTCTGAGACGCTCGCGACAGCGTAGAGGTTCTTGCTCAGCTTTATCCCGCCCGCAATGCCAAGGCCTTGGTTGGGTGCGTTGATTGTCGGGTTGGTATTGAAAGACAGGTTTTGGAAACCACTGTATGGGCTTACCAACCCATAAATGTCCACAAAGTCCGTTACATCAATCTGGCCGACTTGCAGCGTCCACGAACCGTTCTCGGCCCTTTGGGTCCAGAACAGGTTGGTCAATAGCAAACCATTATCGTTGAAGGCTGTTCCCGTGATCGAAAGGGCTCCACCATCCAGACCAAGAAACTGTGGGGCAACATCGGTATAGTTGTGCCGGTCTTCGATCTTGAATGTCAAAGACCCCTGTTCAGTCGCCTGCCAACTGCCATAGAACCGCGCAATTCCGCTGGCAGCTTCGCCCTCCCCCAGATCCGCGTTCGTGGTTTGGCCCAATGCCAAGTAATCAATGTTGAACCGAAACCCATTCTCCGCCAGTCGGTCTTTCCACTGAAACCAACCCGGTGCGGTATTGCGCGGAAAATCGGAACGATATTGTGGATCGGTCAGTCCATCTCCGGGCTCAAGATCAGCTTCGACCGAAGAGGGCCCGGACAGACCTTGAGCCGACGCCGCGCCGGCAAAGACAATACTCAGTACGACAACGAGAAGTCTTATCATTCAGACGCTTTTGCCCCGCCGGTCTTGCGATTGCCCGCCGCCCGGATACGATCAGCGGCACGCTGCTTCCATTCCAGCCTGTCTGCTTCGGTTTCCAGAGTTTCGACACGTTCCGTCTCCAACTGGAATGTCGCACTCATAGGCATGAGGCCGTCCACAACCATCATATTCTGAACAGTGGGATCGATAGTCAGCGTGCCCGTCAGCCGAACGGGTTCGTGGAAATAGCTGGGCGTCCAGTCGCCATTCAACCGCACGCGAATCATTTGATTGGGTTGGGGCGGGGGCATGTGGCTACACATTCCTCGTTCTGGCACTAGATACGCCACAGATCGCCCGTCTGGATCGCTCGGGCCCGGGATGGCAAAGCCCGCGATTGTTATTGTTTGACCGTCGAATTGCGGATTTCCGTTTGTTCCTGCCTTTCTTCGCCGTTCTTTCACAAGCTCTCTTTGATCGAGCAGCCAATCGACATCAACGCCAACTCCCGCCAAGGCATCCTCGGTCTCGGTCAGAAGCTCCTGCCAATTCAGTCTTTCTTCCGCGCTGCCAGTGTCTTGCTGCAGCCTGCCACGCATCCGCACAACGAATAGGACGTCGTCGAACTGTTCGGGGCTGAGCTCCCGATAGGGATCCTCAAAGACCTGCACAGATGGGTCCGGGAGGTCTGCCCAATCCAGCGCTGCTCCTGGCGTTGCCATGGCGGAATGACCGTAACAGACCAAACCCGCGAGCAAGACGGAACGAAACCAAAGGAACATGAATACTCTCCAGTCGAGTTTTGGGGTCAATTCAGTGTATTTTTGTATATCACACCGTCCTTCATGATAAGCCGGATCGTTTCAGGGCTTTCCGGCCTCGGATCGGCACCAAACCACTGATCACCCGTGCCAACGACCGAGAAGTCTTCGAGGGGGTTACCATCGATCAGCAGGATGTCTGCATAGGCGCCTTCCTCGATCACACCCAGTTTTCCTGCGGTATAAGGGTTCATAAAGTCTCCTGATAGAGCGACTACCTCGCCACCCGTCGATGTCAACGTGACCATTGACGTGTAGGGGCCGAAAAAATCATTGTTTAAGTGTTTTTCGTAGGCAATCTGGATATTGCACGCCTCTACCGAACCAACACAGTCTGTCTGGAAACCCCGCTTCACCGGGCATTCTTTCATATTGTCGATATAGCCTGCAAATGTGGCCGAGGCAGACTTTGCCTTGGCAAGGCTCGCCGGAACATTCGCCACAGCTGGAATGTCGAGAAGGCCGGGGTCAAATGCCGTTAGGTTTGTTGTAATGTACGCACCCTTCTCGTTCATGACTTCGGCAATTTCGCAGTCAAAAGAAAAACCATGTTCGATTGACATAACACCTGCGTCGAGCGCACTCAGGATAGCTTCCTTACGATAGGAATGCGCCATGACATAGCTGCCATATTCATTCGCGACCTGCACGGCGGCTCTGATTTCTTCGGGCGACCCGGCCAGCAATTGCCAAGGGTCGAATGCCGACACGACACCACCGGATTGCATGAATTTCAATTGCGTCGCGCCCATACGAAAGTTGTTACGTGCGAATTTATAGACGTCATCAACACCACTGACCTCCTGAGCCATGTTCAGCCGACCCATGTTTGTCTCCGAACCAGGTGGTGCTGTGAAATTCGCGAAGTCAGCGTGACCACCGCGTGTTCCGATAAACGCCCCAGATGGATAGTAACGAGGGCCCTCGATTTGCCCCGAGTCAATCGCCCTACGTAGTCCGCCATTAGCGCCACCAGCATCCCGGACAGTGGTGAAACCCTGCATCAAATACATCTCGGCCATCCGCGCACCGTGTATGGCAAAGTCCTCCCAGGTCGTGTTGGCCTCCATCGCAGGCAAGGTCGGCCCCATCAGCATGAGATGTGCGTGTAGTTCAATAAACCCGGGTGTCAGTGTCCGCCCCTCTCCGTCAATGACTGTAGCATTGGGGGCATCGATCGCATCGGTCGATACGGACTTAATCAGGTTGCCCTCGACCAATACGCTGGCATTCTCGATACGCTGTTCATTCACGCCATCGAAGATATGCACGTTGGTAAACAACGTTTGGGGTTCTTCTTGATCCTGAGCCTGCGCGGATGCTGAAAAAGAAAGACCTGCAGCGACAATTACGGTCGAGCAAAGCGACATTCGTAGACCGGACATAAGTACTCCCTTCATATTCATGTTTTGCCAACTGTAGTCCGGAAAACTTTTCCTCGGTTGCCACTTTTGAATTAGCATGTTCGAATGTGTTCGTAAAAATGGCCACTGAATACAAATACTAATCATCACAAGGGTGACGAGCTTGCCTTTCAACTCCGCCTCTCAAGAGCATAGCGAGGGCTTTATTCGCCTCTCCTTAGCCGCTCCGTTTTTGCAATATCTCACCGAACGCAAGATCAATCCGCAACCAGCATTGGACCAGGTCGGATTGAAGGCCGAACTGTTGTCTGACCCATCCGTGTTCGTTCACTCAGAGCTGGTCTACGGATTGGTGAATGCCTTCTCAGAAGTATCAGGAGATCGATACCTAGGACTGAATGTAGGGGAAGCGTTTGACCTACAAGGATGGCCGCCCTTCGCTCAAGCCTTGCAATCTACGAAAACGTTATTCGAGTTTTTTACCCGCTTTGTTGGGCTCGTACCGCAGGAGTCCAATTCTGTGCGGCACAGCCTTGTGATTGAAGCAGACAAGGCGACTTATCGTATCGAGAGGCAACAGGAACCAACTGTCCCACCCATTCAGGTGACCGGTTTTGGTGCCGCAATCTATGTACGCCTATTGCAGACCGTCGTCGGAGATTCTTGGGATTCTTCGCGTGTGCGATGGGAAAGCAGATACATCAATGGGCTGCCTATCGACTACAAAGGGATCGAGGTTGGCCTTGGGACTGATCCCGGAATGCAAATTAGTTTTCCTGTGGGATGGTTGTTTTTGCACCATGTCTCTGAGGGCTCTGCCAAGCCGATAGCTTCACCTCAACAAGAGGAAGAAGTAACCGTGGTGGCAGCTTTGCGCTCTGTCTTACGCGACAAACTAGATGAAACCGATTTGGGACCTGAGATGGTGGCTGGAATGCTGGGAATACAACCGGAACGGTTTCTGAAAGCGCTTCAGCGACAAGGCACAACGCTACCCCGTGAAATCAAACGGCTGCGTGTCGATGTCGCCAAAGAGCACCTCAAAGAAGACCAGATGACAATTGCGGAGATTGGTCTGATGCTCGGCTATTCCGACAAGTCCCATTTCACTCGCTTTTTCCGAGGTCAAACCGGAATGACACCGACTAAGTTCCGAAGCAAGTAAATGTGGTCGAGCCAAAAGAAAACTTGGTTGGGAACGTACGACTAGGCTCCAGACTCATTGATTTACAGCCAGAATAGGACTGTAGCAGCGAGAGCGATGGCCGAGAGGAATACCTTTG
>NZ_JBXWPF010000021.1:0-78839 GCF_059611265.1 Ruegeria sp. CDSA241 | reverse complement strand
CAGTGTGTCACAAGCGCCTCAGCAGCGCCGGTGAAGGGGGTTCTAAGCATTACAAACATACACCGCAAGCAGAAAATTCCCGAAACTCTCGAAAATCTTCAAAACAATTATTTACTGAAATAAAACAAATGCTTACAAATAGAACCGCGCCCAAATACGGCGACCAACCGCCAAGATGCGTACGGAAAATTGTGTTTCGCACAGGCTTGCTGGCAGACTCAGGCCGAGTCGGGCGGAATCGCACCTCGGAATCGGCTCATCAGGGTCGAGATCGGTAGGCGCAAAGCAAGCAAAGCCAAAATCACGGACAAATAGATCAAGGGTTCGATCTGAAATCCTTTGGCCTGCATTACATAATGCACGCCCCCCAGAACTGCTGCCGGATAGACCAAACGCTGAAGCGCGCGCCAGCCCGGGCCAAGCTGCCGTACTGAAAAGTTGTTCGACGTCACGGCCAGTGGCAGCGTCAGAACAAATGCCGCCATACCCACAGTTATATAGGGGCGCTTCAGGATGTCCGCCCAGATCTGCCCGGGGGCCTGCACATCCAATACCAGCCAAACCAAAAGATGCAGACTGATATATATAAATGTCAAAACGCCCAGCGCCCGCCTGAACTTGATCAGGTTCACGCCGACAAACCTGCGCAGGGGCGATATAGCCAGAACAACAATCAAAAACTGCAATGCCAGTTTGCCGTACTTATGCTCAAGAGCCTCAATCGGGTCGGCACCCAAACCTCCGGTCAGCCCTTGATAGAACAGCCAGGGTGCCGGCAGGACCCCCAGCAAATAGACGGCCCAATCAGGGATCCGACGGAATATCTGGTTCAGCGCGCTCATACTCTCAATAATGCTTGGACAGATCCATGCCTTCGTAAAGCCCGGCGACCTCGTCCTCGTAGCCATTGAACATGAGCGTCGGGATGCGCTTGGCAAACAGCCCACCGCCGATTTGACGCTCCGAGGCCTGCGACCAGCGCGGGTGATCCACATTGGGGTTCACGTTACTATAGAAACCATATTCGCGCGGACCGGCCATGTTCCAGCTTGTCGGTGGCTCAACATCTGACACCGTAATGCGAACGATCGACTTGATGGATTTGAACCCGTATTTCCACGGAACCACCAGACGCAATGGTGCGCCGTTCTGGTTCGGGATCGGCCGGCCATAAATACCAGTGGCCATCAGGGTCAGCGGGTGCATTGCTTCGTCCAGCCGCAGACCTTCACGGTACGGCCAGTCCAGAACCGGATACTGAACACCCGGCATTTCATCTGGACGATAAGCGGTTTCAAAGGCCACGTATTTGGCGCCTTCCTGAACACCGGCCATGTTCAGCAGGTCGGCCAGTTCAAACCCGTTCCAAGGGATCACCATCGACCATGCCTCGACACAGCGAAACCGGTATATCCGTTCTTCGACGGTCATTTCGGACAGGATGTCCTTGAAATTGTAATCGCCGGGCTTGTCCACCAGACCGTCAATTTTGATGCTCCACGGCTCAGTAACAAGAGTATAGGCGTATTTTGCAGGATCTTCTTTCCGCGTACCAAACTCGTAATAATTGTTATAACCGGTGATCTCTTCCCAGGTGTTCGGCTCCAGCGCCTCTTGCGCGGTTGCCCCCTGCGCCAGCCCTGCCAATCCGACACCCGCCATCCCGACCATCATCTGGCGCCGGTTCAGAAACGCCGCCCGGGGGGTGACGTCGGCATGTGTCAATGTGTTGGTCCAGCGATGCGCCATCTAAGTCTCCGTCTTCATACATCCTCTGAGGTGAGGTAGTCTGCTGATAGCATAGAGCCAAGGAAACAGGCCTCACGATTGAGCGACCAGTTTGTAACGTATCAAGGGGGTGAGGCTGTTGTCGCGGCACCACCTGTGGTCACCACCTTTACAACGCAGGCCTCAAAAATGCAGGCTGGGCCGCAGGTATTACCAACAAGGGAAAAGATGGACGACCCATCCAACGATTGAAATCCACCAGTGGGAGAAGAAGAATGTGTGACATCTGCGTTATGAATGCCGTCAAAGATCGAATGCTGTCGCGGCGGAGTTTCTTCAAAGCTGCGGCCGCCACGAGCGTTGCGGCTGCGACCACCGGAGCGATTGCACCAGCAGCGCTGGCAGCAGGTCATGGCGGGGTCGAGGACATGACCCATACGCTCAGCCCCGACTTTCCAACTTGGGGAGGCGAACCCGGCATTTCGGCCGAACAGGCGTTCAACTTCGCGGATCACGGCTTTAACCTTTTCAATCTGTCGATCAACGAACATACCGGCACGCATATAGATGCGCCCCTGCATTTCTCCGCAGATGGCATGTCTGTTGATGAGATCCCGGTGACCGATCTGGTCGCGCCGCTTTGTGTCGTCAATATCGCCGCCCGCGCGGCCGAAGACGCCGACACCCGCGTTACCCCGGACGATCTGAAGGCGTGGATTGCGGCCAACGGAGACATCCCCGACGGCGCTTGCGTGGCGATGCATTCCGGTTGGTCCGGCAAGACCGCCACGGACGGGTTCCGCAATTTCGACGGTGAGGCGCAGCACTATCCCGGGTTTCACGTCGAAGCGGCGCAGATGTTAATGGAAGACACCGGCGCGCGGTCGATTGCGGTGGATACCCTGTCGCTGGATCACGGCATGTCTGCTGATTTCGCCACCCACTATGCCTGGCTGCCCTCGGGTCGGTTTGGCATCGAATGCCTTGCGGGCCTGGATCGGGTTCCGGCCGCGGGGGCCACGCTGGTCATCGGCGCACCGAAACATGCTGGCGGCACCGGAGGTCCGGCACGGATATTCGCGTTGGTCTAAAGCCACGATGCACTAGTGATGCAGCATACCTTCAAAGCACGGACCGATGCCCAAACCCATTGCCGAAATCACGCATCGTTACGATACAGCCGCGCCCCGGTGGCGGGACAAGATGCGCGCGCTTGGGTACTATGATGGCTACCTAGAATTCCTGACCTCGGGATTGCCTGTCGCTGACGACGTGACACATGTGGTCGATATTGGGGCTGGCACTGCGTCCTTCGCCGAGGCCTGGGTAGCGGTCCACGGAAAACCGGCCAGGATAACCTTACTTGAACCCAGCACGGGGATGATCAGGCAAGGTCAAAAGGCTCTGCGGGCGCGGGGGGTCGAACCAGAACTAGCCCAAGGGGTGCTAGGCAATGTCAATCTAGACCCCGTGAGCGTAGCTCTTGCGGCCCATGTGATTGAACATTGCGCAGATCCGTCCCAAGCCTTGCAAGACATTCACAGACTGCTGCGCCCGGGGGGTCGCCTGTTTTTGGTGGTATCAAAGCCACATTGGTGTAACGCCATCATCTGGTTGCAATGGCGACATAGAACGTTTCAGCGCGTGGAGATCTTAGAGCTGCTAGATGAAGCAGGTTTTGATTGCGAAACGGTCTATTCTTTCCCATCTGGCCCACCCTCTCGGACAAGCCGGGGGTTAGTCGCAAAAAAACGCGGGTAAATTCAAGAATGGACCCACCAGTCAAGCGGGTCCATTCAACAATCAGTTTAGGTTCAATGCACCACGGCATCATCCGGTCGTGGTCGCTCAGACGTGCCCAGCCGATCGCCTATGATCAGGCCCTCGGCCCCGGCGGTGACCGGAATAGACTCGCCATCCTTGATCTCACCCGCCAGCAGCGCCTCGGCCAGCGGGTTCTGCAAGGCGCGTTGGATCACGCGTTTCAGTGGGCGAGCACCGAAGACCGGGTCATAGCCCTCGTTGGCCAGCCATTCCTTAGCCCCGTCGTCCAGAACCAGCTCGATCTTCCGCGCGGCCAGGCGTTTTTGCAGGCGTGCCATTTGGATATCGACAATGCCATCCATATCATCCCGTTTCAGGCGGTCGAAGATGATCGTTTCGTCCAGACGGTTCAGGAATTCGGGCCGGAAATGCGCCCGGACCGCATCCATCACATCCCGCCGCGCTTGTGCACTGTCGGCACCGTCGGGCAACTGGCTGAGCGCCTGAGAGCCGAGGTTCGAGGTCAGGATGATCAGCGTTTGCTTGAAGTCCACGGTACGGCCCTGACCATCGGTCAGCACACCATCATCCAGTACCTGCAACAGCACGTTGAACACATCCGGATGCGCCTTTTCGACCTCGTCAAACAGCACAACCTGATAGGGCCTGCGCCGCACGGCTTCGGTCAGCACACCGCCTTCGTCATAGCCGACATAGCCCGGAGGGGCGCCGATCAGACGGGCAACCGCGTGTTTCTCCATGAACTCGGACATGTCGATGCGCACCATCGCGTTGTCGTCGTCGAACAGGAAGTTTGCCACTGCCTTGGTCAGCTCGGTTTTCCCCACGCCGGTTGGTCCGAGGAACAGGAACGAACCCAACGGACGGCCTTCGTCGTTCAAACCTGCACGAGCACGGCGCACAGCGTTGGACACGGCGGTCACCGCTGCATCCTGACCGATCACGCGTGAATGCAGATCGTCTTCCATCCGCAGCAGCTTTTCGCGCTCACCTTCCAGCATTTTCGAGGTCGGGATTCCCGTCCAGCGTTCGACAACGCTTGCGATCTGTTCGGGGCGCACCGTTTCTTCGGCCATCATCTGGCTGCTTTCGGCGTTTTCGGCTTCGGTCAGCTTCTTCTCAAGCTCGGGGATGACGCCATAGGACAGCTCACCCGCCTTGGCGAGGTTGCCTTCGCGCTTGGCGATTTCCAGATCGGCCCGTGCCTTGTCGAGCTGTTCCTTCAGATCGCGCGCACCAGCCAGCTTGTCACGTTCGGCTTGCCACTGGGCAGTCATCTCGGCAGATTGCTCCTGCAGATCGGCCAGATCCTTTTGCAAGGTTTCCAGACGATCCTTCGATGCCGCATCATCTTCGAGCTTCAGCGCCTGTTCCTCGATCTGCATCTGCAGAATCTGGCGATCCAGCTGATCGAGTTCTTCGGGCTTGCTGTCCACTTCCATCCGCAAGCGAGCCGACGCTTCATCGACAAGGTCGATAGCTTTATCGGGCAGGAAGCGATCAGTGATGTAGCGATGCGACAGGGTCGCTGCCGACACCAAAGCCGAGTCCGAGATACGCACACCATGGTGCAACTCGTACTTTTCCTTGATACCGCGCAGGATGCTGATCGTGTCCTCGACAGTCGGTTCCTGAACCACAACCGGCTGGAACCGGCGCGCCAAAGCCGCGTCTTTTTCCACGTATTTACGATACTCATCCAGCGTAGTGGCACCGATACAATGCAGCTCACCCCGGGCAAGCGCAGGCTTGATCAGGTTGGCAGCATCCATCGCGCCGTCGGATTTGCCCGCACCCACCAGCGTGTGCATCTCATCAATGAACAAGATGATTTCACCGGCGGCTTCGGTCACTTCGGTCAAAACCGCCTTGAGGCGTTCTTCGAACTCACCACGGTATTTCGCACCTGCGATCAGCGCACCCATGTCGAGCGCGAGCAGCTTTTTATCCTTTAGCGATTCCGGCACATCCCCATTGATGATGCGCAGGGCCATACCTTCGGCAATCGCGGTTTTACCCACGCCGGGCTCGCCGATTAGAACGGGGTTGTTCTTGGTGCGGCGCGACAGAACCTGCATCGAGCGGCGGATTTCCTCATCCCGCCCGATAATCGGGTCGATCTTGCCCTCAGCCGCCGCTTCGGTCAGGTCACGCGCGTATTTCTTGAGCGCATCATAGCCCTCTTCCGCCGATGCGGTGTCAGCAGTGCGGCCCTTGCGGATGTCATTGATGGCTTCGTTCAGTTTCTGCGCCGTCACCGCGCCATCTTCCAAAGCATCCTTGGCTTTGGATTTCACCATGCAAAGCGCCATCAGAATACGTTCAACCGGCACGAAACTATCGCCTGCCTTGGTGGCGATCTTTTCAGCTTCATCCAGAACTTTGGCGGTCTGACCATCCAGATAAACCTGGCCCGCATCGCCACTGACCTTGGGAATTTTGGCCATGGACGCATCCAGTGCGTTAACGACACGGCTGGGCGCTCCGCCTGCGCGGGTGATCAGATTGCTGGCCAGCCCCTGATCATCGTCCATCAAGGCTTTGAGTATATGTTCAGGGGTCAACCTCTGGTGCCCCTCGCGCATCGCAATCGTTTGCGCTGCCTGCACGAAACCTCGTGCCCGCTCGGTGAACTTGTTCAAGTCCATATTTTGCTCCTTCTCTAAGCGCCCGGTTTTGACGCGCCCGCCTGGCAGCGCGCGTCGGTCTGGGCCTCACATTCAATCTGGGAAATATCTTGCGCGGTTCAAGGGGTCTGCCAACAGAATCCAACCTACCGACGCGGCACAGAATAAACTGTATACCCCCCAGTTTTCGCCACAGAACGCGCACCGTACATATCGACAAGCGATTGCGCCGCATCGCTGCCTGTCGGGCAGGAAACCAGATCGGCGGCGTCATCCAGAAAATCCACGGTAAAGGCGGATTCCCCTGTAACCTGACAGTCATCATCCATCGAACGATAACCACCAATCAGCCGGAGGTTGTCGTTTGTCGGAGACCTCAGGACTGTATCAGCAGCCTCTTTTTCCAGCGCCATGTCCTGACACCCGGCCAGCATCAGCCCCGCGCAGATTGCGATAGTGGGTTTCGTAAACTGTCTCATTCCGAATTCCGTCCCAGTTGCACAACGCGATAATAGCACAGTTGGAAACCTCTGCCGTGATCTGAATCACGCAAGGCGCGCATGGACAGAAGCGCACGAAACCGTTAGGACGCAGACGTTTGCCAAAAAGGAGCCCCCAATGTCCGATGACCGCCTGATTGTAGCCCTTGATGTCCCCAACGCCCTGGACGGTCTGGCCTTGGCCGAGAGGTTGGGGGACAGTGTCTCATTCTACAAGATCGGTCTGGGAATGCTGACAGGGGGCGGGCTAGCCCTGGCGAACGAGTTAAAGCAGGATCAGGGCAAGCGCATCTTTCTGGACATGAAACTGTTCGACATCGGTAATACGGTGGAAAATGCGGTGCGCGGTCTGGCACAGTTCGATTTGGATTTCCTGACCGTACATGGTGACCCGCACGTGGTGCGGGCCGCCAAAGAGGGTGCGTCTGGCAAAGACCTCAAGATACTGGCCGTGACCATCCTGACCTCGTTGAACCGGGATGATCTGGATGCCAGCCTGCTGAAGTCGGGCGATGTCCGGGACCTGGTTGTCGAACGCGCAGCCAAAGCGTTGGAGGCGGGTGCCGATGGCGTCATCGCCAGCCCGCAAGAGGCCGCGCTGATCCGTGCCCTGCCCCAAGCCGAAAACCGCTTGATCGTGACACCCGGCGTTCGGCCCGCCGGTGCCGCTCTGGGAGATCAGAAACGGGTCGCAACCCCGGCAAATGCCATCGGTGATGGTGCCGATCACATCGTCGTCGGGCGCCCAATCTATCAGGCGCAAGACCCTAAAGCCGCCGCAGAGGCGGTGCTTGCAGAGTTAAATTCCTTATCCCGACACTAGGGCAATCCGGCTAAATCAGGCTAAATTTTCGCAAGAACAACCCGCAAACAGTTGACCTTAGGTCACTTTTCACCTGATCCGCGCCAAATCGTCCCTGTGCCCCAAAACACACATGCAAAACACGAGTTTCCACTGTGTGAACTGGGTTCTATCGAAAAATTCGATTTTGAGAGAATCTAAGTAGGTGATACTCCCCGCGGACCATCTCTTCCTGAGGTCCGTCACCTCCCCCCGCCACTTTGCGGGGGGCCTTCTTTTGGCAGATCTGGTTCCTACCCTCACTGTGCGGGTTTTGCCCGTGGCATGCGAATGATATAGTCACCGAACCTTACGGACCGCATGGAAGACGGGAAAAGAAAATGCCCGGCCTCTGCCGAGATTGCCTGACAGAACTGACCAAGGAACGCCGCTGCCCGGTCTGCGGCAGCCCGCGCGTCAAAACGCATCCTGAATTGTTTGACCTGTCCATCGCACATATGGATTGCGATGCCTTCTACGCCTCTGTCGAAAAACGGGACAATCCGGAGCTGGCCGACAAACCCGTCATTATCGGGGGCGGCAAGCGCGGTGTTGTTTCTACGGCTTGTTATGTAGCCCGGATTCGCGGCGTCCGTTCGGCAATGCCGATGTTCAAAGCGTTGCAACTATGCCCCGACGCTGTCGTGATCAAACCGCGCATGTCGGTCTATGCCGAGGCTTCGCGCCAAATCAGGTCGATGATGGACGAGCTGACGCCGATTGTTGAACCGCTGTCCCTGGACGAAGCGTTCATGGACCTATCCGGCACGCAACGTCTGCACGGCGCTCCACCCGCCGTCATGCTTGCACGATTGGTCAAGCGGATGAAGGCCGAGTTGGGGCTGACCGGGTCAATCGGGCTGTCACATAACAAGTTTCTGGCCAAGGTCGCATCCGATCTGGACAAGCCGCGCGGATTTTCGGTGATCGGCAAGGAAGAGACATCCGCGTTTCTGAACGACAAGCCAGTGCGCCTGATCTGGGGCATAGGCCCTGCGGCGCAGGAATCGCTGGACCGCGCAGGCATACGCTTGTTCTCGGACCTACTGCGCTGGGACCAAGAGGATCTGACCGCGCGGTTTGGCTCCATGGGCTACCGGCTGTGGCATCTGGCCCGCGGTCAGGACAAGCGCCGGGTTTCGGCACATGAACCGATGAAGTCCATCAGCAACGAAACGACCTTTTTTGAGGATACGGCCAATGCCGACATTCTCGATGGGCACCTTTGGCGGATGGCGGAAAAAGTCTCGGATCGGGCCAAGGCCAAGGGGCTGGCCGGGCGGGTTGTGACGCTCAAACTGAAAAGAGCCAATCACAAACTCATTACGCGACGCGTTTCTCTTCGCGATGCCACACAGATTGCCGATCGGATCTATCGCACAGCACGGGCGCTGTTCGATCAGGTTGGTGATCAGGGCCCCTATCGGCTGTTGGGGTGTGGCCTGTCGGATCTGTGCCCCGAGGATCAGGCGGATATTTCAGGGGATCTGCTGGATCCGGATGCCTCGCGCAGGTCGCAGGCCGAACGCGCCACGGATGAGATTCGCCGCCGTTTTGGGACGGATGCCATCGTCAAAGGACGTGCCCTGCGCTGAGGTTATTCGGCTGCGAGCTGCAGCGGCTCAGGTCCGATCCGCGCAATATCCATGATGATTTCGCCCAGGGTCTCTTTGAAGGCAGCGAAATTGTCATTCGGCTCGATCCTGCTTTCATCCATATACAGGGATCTGTCGATCTCGATCTGTACAGCATGCTGGTGGCGGCTGGGGCGTCCATAGGTCTGGGTCACATAGGCCCCGGCAAACGGCGTATTTCGGGCCACACTCAGACCCGCCGAGACGAAAGCGGCCTCTATCTGTTCGACGACCTCTGGCGCTGCAGAGGCACCGAACCGATCCCCCAGCACGATCTCGGGACGTCTGGAATTGACTGTTGACGCAAGGGCCACGGCTTCGTGCGGCATCGAATGACAGTCGATCAGAATCGCCTGCCCGAATTCCTGATGCGACTCTGCCAACAACGATTTGATCCGGGCATGATAGGGACGCCAACAGGTATCGATTCGCAGACGCGCCTCATCCATGGTCAGCTTACCGCGATAGATTTCTCGACCATTGGCGACCACACGCGGAATCACCCCCAGCCCGGACGCTACCCGCGGGTTATGGCCTTGGCGGCGCGCGCCCTGAATAAGGGCTGGATCCAGCTCTTCTGCGCTGCGGTTCAGATCGACATAGGCGCGTGGCATCATCGCCGAAATCAGTGGCGCACCATGGTCCGCCGCTGATGAAAACAACTGATCCACAAAAGCATCCTCGGAAGAACGAATCACATCTTGGCTGAGAATCGATCGCTTCATCAGCCCATTTGGATAGTTTCGACCGCTATGCGGAGAGGAAAAAACCACACAGGACGTGCGCTTGGCAGGCATATCCAGTAGGTAAGCAGCGTTTTGCATGGCGACTCCTTGTTCGCACCAAACATAGACCGGAAAATAGTTCTACCAAACCCCTTGAACCCTTTTGCGACTCCTTTTATAGACCCCGCTACCGGCGCGGGGTTCCGCGCCCCATTTCGTTATGGGGTTGGCCACGCGACGGTTTCATGGGCGGTTAGCTCAGCGGTAGAGCACTTCGTTGACATCGAAGGGGTCACAAGTTCGATCCTTGTACCGCCCACCATGAACTCACTGCTTCGGATTTCCGGGGCACCCGCAAACCCAGGCGCTGGCCACGTCCTTGATGAAGGCGCCGCAGATTGGAGACAGACCCATGAAGGTCAAGAACTCGCTCCGCTCGCTCAAGAACCGGCACCGTGATTGCCGGGTTGTGCGTCGCAAAGGCCGCGTCTACGTGATCAACAAGACGCAGCGTCGGTTCAAAGCTCGTCAGGGCTAAGAACTGCACATACTGAATTCAAAGAACCGCGCCTTCGGGTGCGGTTTTTTTGTCCGGCATTTCAACCAGATGTAATGCGGACGGAACTGCAGGAATTCGCTCAGAAAGTTCGGTTCTAAGATTCAACGTTGTGATAGGGCGATCTCGTGCTACGCTTTCCGTGATTTTATGACGGGAGGTCGGATTGGCCAACGATGATCTGGACAAGATATTCGGAACAACTCTGACCGACATGGTAGCCGATATAGGCCGCAGTGTGGCCCAGGCGGCCGAACAGCTTAGCATTGATCAGCTGAAAGCGCTGAAGAACTACCCCCAGGAACTGCGCGATCTTGGCATCCCGCCGGTCTTTTATCACATGCAGGATGTCGATGTGGAACTGAAGGTCGTCATGGAGATGAGCAGTTCCACCGAAGAAGGCCAACGCAGCAGGATTGGCACCTTTATTTTTGGCCCGAAGCTGACTCAGACAGACACGCTCGATTCCAAAAGCGCGTCCACGATGCGAATGCGTTTCGCGCCCGGTCCCGTAGATGAGAGCAGATCTTTGGATGGCAATGATGGCAACTAAGAAAGTCAAAGCCCCCAAAAGAGCGCCCATAGATGTCCGCGTCACCGAGATGCCCGAGGCATTCACCACTCTGCTTCAGTCACTTGAAAACCGCATGACGGCAATGGAGGCGCGCGAAGTCGCGCTGCTCGAGACGATCAACGACCTCCAAGAACGGATCGACGATCTGGAAGAAGGCAGCGGCGGCATGTTGATGGGCGCGGGTAACCCGGTGATGAACCCGATGGCCGAGGGCCGCGCGGCAATGGGAGCGGACGATCCTGACACACAGGTCGTCAACGCGCAGGAATTCTCGCAAGCCCTGGGTGAACAGATCCTCGCCGGGTCTGATGGGAGCAGTGATTTCACCATCGACAACGTCAAAGTCGAAGCGGTTGTTGGGTTGGGTCAGGACGGCACCAAAGCCCAAATCGCGACGAATGCCCGAAAACAGGCGATCAGCCAGAACGCTTCCAAGGTCACTTTTTCCGTCAGGAGGCGGACCGCCACGCAAATTATTGAGAAAGACTGAATTAACAGAGGAGATTGGAAATGAGTATCGGGCAGGAACTGCTAAACGTCCCGTTTGCGGAAATGGTTCAAAAGCTTGCGCTTTCCGTTGCCGAGTCGCAGACCGAGTTGGATCGACATTCTACAGATGTCGCCAAATATATGGCCGATCAGAAGATCCAGCTTCCGGACCTGTCCAATCCCAATGGCCCCCCCAAAGAATTCAGTTTGGTTTCCATGGGCTTTCTACCCGCATTCTACGCGGTGCAAGAAGCCGAAATTGAGGTCAAAATGGCGATCTCAATGACTAAGCAAACCGAAAAAGCGGGCAGCGCTTCGGTCAAAGGTGGTTGGGGCCCTGTCGCAGCGCAGGTCAATGCCAGCTATTCCTCGCGCTATGCTTACAGCCAAGAAGGCGCAAGCAGGCTGACCATCAAACTGGCCCCGGCCGATCCGCCGGTCCTGCTGCAGAAATACATGGAAGCTGTCACACAGGTCATGCTGAAAAAAGAACCGGTGTTGACCGACGACCCGGACCCTGAGCCGGCCCCCGCACCTGTCCCGGACCCGTCTCCACCTGAACCTGAAAAAAGACAGAGAAAGCGCTAAGCAGCGTCTCTCGATCTTTCAGTTTTTAAATCAACACGACTAGGCCAGCCATGACGGCGTAGCCAGGATGGGCTTTGCCGACCCTAAGGCCCCGCTGTGCTGCACCACTTGGTCGGAGCCAGCGACATGTTGGCGGTGATTTGACCAACTAATTTTGTCGGAATTTCTTGCATCCCCCTGAGAATCGTTTAATTGACCATTTCAGTCGGGTTATTACCCGCGCCGATTTTCAATGTTGGGACACATGATGCTGAAATCCTCTACCTGCGTTGCCGCCGCCCTGACGGCCCTGATCGCGACCTCTGCCGCTGCCGAGGGCGAACTGAACCTTTATTCTTCGCGCCACTACGACACTGACGAACGCCTCTATTCCGATTTCGAAGAGGCCACCGGTATCACCATCAACCGCATCGAAGGCAAAGCGGACGAGCTGATTGCTCGGATGGAGGCCGAGGGCGCGAACTCACCCGCAGATATCTTGCTGACCGTTGATACCTCGCGTCTGGCGCGCGCCAAGAACGCAGGTATCCTGCAGCCGGTCGAAAGCGCGGTTCTGGAAGAACGTATTCCCGCCAACCTGCAGGACGAAGACAACCAGTGGTACGGCTTTTCGCAGCGCGCGCGGATCATCTTCTTTGACAAGGCCGATGTGACCAACCCGCCCGCGTCTTATCTGGATCTGGCCAAGCCCGAATACAAAGGTCTGGTCTGCATCCGGTCGTCCAGCAACACCTATAACCAGACCCTGCTGGCCTCGATCATCACAAACCACGGCGCGGAAACCGCCAAGACCTGGGCCGAAGGCATGGTCGCGAACATGGCGCGCGAACCGCAAGGCGGCGACACTGACCAGCTGCGCGGCATTGTTTCGGGTGAATGCGAGATCGCCGTTTCGAACTCCTATTACTTTGCCCGTGCAATGCGTAAAGACGTCAAAGGCCTGAGCGCTGAGATTGACATGATCGGCGTCCAGTTCCCGGCACAAGACGCCGAAGGCGCACATATGAACTTGTCCGGTGCTGGCGTCGCCGCAAGTGCCCCGAACAAGGACAACGCGATCAAATTTCTGGAATACCTCGCCAGCGATCAGGCACAGGTTTATTTCTCGAATGGCAATGACGAATTCCCGGCGGTCGAAGGCGTCGCCCTTGCGGATAACGTGGCAGCGCTGGGTGAGTTCAAAGCCGACGAGATCAACCTGTCCGAGGTTGCCAAGAACATCCCCGAGGCACAGAAGATCTTTAACGAGGCCGGCTGGAAGTAATCTTTCATTCTATCGAGCAGAAGGGCGCAGTTTTCTGCGCCCTTTTTCTATTGTGAAGTTATGTTTTCTGGTCAATAATCTCATATACGGAAATGTTTCCCATATACGAGCTATGCCTGATACCCTATCCGACCGCCTTGCAAACCACCTGAATCATCTTCGCCAAACGCGGAGATGGTCGCTGGATCAGTTGGCGGAACACAGCGGTGTCAGCCGAGCCACCCTGTCGCGTATGGAAAAGGGGGATGTCAGCCCCACCGCGGAAACTCTGGGCCGGTTATGTGCCGCCTATGGGCTGCCGATGTCGCGCCTATTGATGATGGTCGAGGACAGTTTCGCCCCGCGCGTTCCCTTCGAAAATCAACCCGAATGGCGCGACCCCGAAACCGGCTTTACCCGCCGGTCCGTCTCCCCTCCGGCCGCGGGCCTGAGCGGAGAGGTCATGGAAGGCCATCTGCCCCCTGGCGTTGTGATCACCTATGACACGCCGCCAAAACACGGGCAGGAGCATCACCTGATCATGCTGGACGGTGGCCTGACCCTGACCGTGGATGGAACCGCGCATCATCTGACCAGCGGGGATTGCCTGCGCTATCACCTGTCTGGCCCGACACGTTTCGAAACCCACGCCGAGCGCGGTGCGCGGTATTTGATGGTGCTGATATGATATCGCGACTGACAGCCAATGACCTGAACAACGCCCTGGATGACCTGACAGAGATACTGCACGCCTGCGTGCATGACGGGGCGAGTATCGGGTTCATTCAGCCATTTCCGTCGGACGACGCGCAGCGCTATTGGCAGTCCCATGTCTGGCCAAACATCCAGACCGGCGCGGCCGAGATATTCGTCTATCGTGATGGCGAACGGATTGTCGGCACCGCACAGCTGGTGCCTGCCGCGATGCCCAACCAAGCGCATCGCGCCGACGTGTCCAAGCTGCTTGTTCATCCCCGCGCGCGACGGCGGGGCATTGGGCGGGCGCTTATGGCGGCGGTTGAGGCGCGGGCACGCGAACTGGGGCGGTCCCTTTTGGTGCTGGACACGCGCAGCACGGACCCGTCGCTCCTCCTCTATCAAAGCCTTGGGTTTGAAATTGCCGGAGAGATTCCGAACTACTGCCGCAGCCCGGAAAATGATCGGCTGGAACCAACAACCTTCATGTTCAAAGACCTTAGCTGAGAGGGCGATCAGTCCACGGTGCTAACGGCAGTATAAAGCCGCCGAAACCGCCCCAGGCGTTCAAATAACGCATACGTTTCAACAGGCTCGAACCTGTCCGTCGTCGCAGGTTGCTCGGCCAGATCAGCTATGGTCAGCGCACCGTCAGCACAGGCCGCCAGCCGGGCGGCACCATAGGCCGGGCCGGATTCCGCCCCCACTGATCGCACTATGGGCTTCTCGGTTACGGCTGAAATCAGACCCAGCAACAGATCAGATCGACTGCCCCCGCCAATCGCTGCAAGCTCTGGCAAACTGCCAATGGTGTCGCCAAAACTCTGTGCCGCATCAGCAAAACAAAAGGCAATTGCCTCGACCACCGAGCGGCAGATCTCGGCACGCGTTGTGGCGTCCTCAAGGCCAAAGAAACAGGCTCGGATATGCGGGTCCCCCAGGGGGCTGCGCTCACCTGTCAGGTAGGGCAGAAATATGGGCACGCGATCACCGCTGACGGTTTCAGCAAGCCCGACAACCTCGGCAGCAGACAGCCCCAGCTGATCACCAATCCACGAAATGGGCCTTGCCCCGTTCAGCATCGCCGCCATTTGATACCAGCGGTCGGGCAATGTATGCGCAAACGCATGGACATAGCGTTCGGGGTTGGGCTTGTATTTACGATCCGCAACAAACAACTGACCGGATGTCCCCAACGAGATAAACCCACGTCCAGGTTCGGTTGCGCCCAATGACACCGCACCGGTTGCCGCATCCCCTCCCCCGGCCACGACAGGCACGCCGGAGTTCAATCCGGTCTCAGCTGCAGCCCGAACTGTTACCGTGCCAACGACATTGTGGCCGTCGAACATCTGCGGCAGCCAGTCAACAGCGACATCCGTGGCTTCCGCCATTCCGGTATGCCAGCGGCGTGAAGCCTGATCGAGCCACATTGTTCCTGCGGCATCGGAAGTATCGGTTGCCAGCTCTCCATGCAGACGCAGGCCGATATAATCCTTGGGCAGCAGGATATGGGAGAGTCGGGCATAATTGTGCGGTTCATGCCGTTTCAGCCAGGCAATCTTGGGGGCCGTAAAGCCGGGCAAAGGCAGGACGCCTGCGATGTGACCAACCTGTGGCTGTGCCGCGCGAATGTCGTCGCATTCGCGGACCGCGCGGCTGTCATTCCACAGAATTGCCGGACGGATGGGGCATTGGTCGCGGTCCAACAGCACGGCCCCGTGCATCTGCCCCGACAATCCGACTGCTTTCACATCCGACAGGGAGATTTCGCCAGCAAGCAGGCCCAACGCATCGCGCGTCGCCTGCCACCAAATCTCCGGGTTCTGCTCGGACCAGCCGGGCTGTGGCGACAACGTCCCGATGCCGACTGACGAGGTCGCAAGAATTCGGCCGGCATCCGCGCAGACAAGTTTGACCGCTGACGTTCCGATGTCGATCCCAAGATACATTCACACCCCTTGCCTTGCATAATTCCGATATCACCGGCCAGGCTATTGATTTTTTTTGCGCGCGCAAAGAATATGTAAAACTATGATAAGATCAAGGCGGACGAACAGACTGGCATGACGAAGATCAGGAACATGGAAGAGTTTGCGGCCCTCAGCGGCATCTCTCGGCCCACAGTATCGAAATATTTCCAGGACCCAGACAGTGTTCGGCCCACAACACGGCTCCGTATCGAAGAGGCGCTTGAGCGGTTCGACTATCGCCCCAACATCTATGCGGTGAACCAAAACCGGAAACTGACCAAGAATATCGGCATCGTGGTTCCCTATCTTGCCGATCCGTTCTTTGCCGAAATCGCGCGCTATCTGGAACAAAGCTGTATTGCTGCGGGGTATCGCCCGTCGCTGTTCAGCTCGCATGGTGATCCCAAGCTGGAAAACGAAATTCTCGACGGCCTGAAATCCATGAAGCCCGCCGGAGTGCTGTTGGCACCTTTGGGGCGCACCTCGGATCGGGCGGTGATCGAGAAATTCTGCTCCAATGTTCCAACAGTCCTGTTTGACAGTAATCTTGAAGGTTTGGGCGCGGCCTTTATCGGGTCGGACAATTTCAGTTTCGTCTCGCAGACAGTCGAATACATGACCCGCACCGGCGAACCGCCTTCATTCTTCGAAATGCGCACCCCCGCCAACCCAAACGCCAACAAGCGACGGAAGGCCTATATCGAAGTGATGGAGCGCCTTGGGTTCGATCCTCATATCATCAAAGTCGACGGCAAGGGTTGGGCATTTGAGGAAATCGGTCACAGGGGCGCGCTGAAAGTTCTGTCAGATCGCGAGCTGAGGACGGACTCGGTCTTGTGCAGCAACGACCGTTTGGCCATCGGCTTTCTTGCTGCTTGCTATGAACAAGGGATTCGGGTCGGTCGCAAAGACGATTCTACGCTGCGCTTGGCCTCAAATGATGACCATCCCTTTGCAAAATTCACATGCCCATCCCTGACTACAGCAGCACATGATTATGACAACGTAGCCGGGCGCAGTGTGGAGACTTTGTTTGAACTCATTGAAAACGGGGGGAAATTTGACACTCGAACCGAGACTCTTTTCCCCGCGAGGTTGGTTTTAAGGGATTCCGCGTGACTTCATATTTTTAACGCGCGTAAAGTTTTTATTGACGGCGCGACAATTTTAAAACTACCCTCTCTGCACGACATCCAAGCTCAGGGAGGACAGGGATGTATCTCAAGAACGCACTTCGTGCGGCGACAGCAATGACTTTCGTCGCCACGGCAGCAGCCCAAGCGGATACCTTAACAATAGCGACCGTGAACAACGGCGACATGATCCGGATGCAGGGCTATACCGATAAATTCACCGAAGCGACCGGCATCGATGTCGAGTGGGTTACGTTGGAAGAAAACGTGCTGCGCCAGCGCGTGACAACGGATATCACCACCAAAGGTGGCCAATTCGACATCATGACCATCGGTATGTACGAGACGCCGATCTGGGGCGCGAACGGCTGGTTGGTTCCCCTAGACGGGCTGTCGGATGAATACGACGTAGGTGACATCCTGCCCGCCATGTCAGGCGGCCTTAGCCATGATGGAACGCTCTACGCGGCTCCGTTCTACGGCGAAAGCTCGATGATCATGTATCGCACTGACCTGATGGAAAAAGCGGGTATGGAAATGCCGGATGCTCCGACTTGGGAGTTCATCCGCGAAGCGGCTGCTGCGATGACCGATCGCGACGCTGATATCAACGGTATCTGCCTGCGCGGCAAGGCTGGTTGGGGCGAAGGCGGTGCTTTCATCACAGCGATGTCCAATTCCTTTGGTGCGCGCTGGTTTGATGAAGATTGGAAGCCGCAGTTCGATCAGCCTGAATGGGCTGACACGTTGAACTTCTACGTAGGTATGATGAACGAGTCCGGCCCCGCAGGTTACGCCACTAACGGATTCAACGAAAACCTGTCGTTGTTCCAGCAGGGCAAATGCGGCATGTGGATCGACGCAACGGTTGCGGCCTCTTTCGTGACCAACCCGACAGACTCGACAGTCGCGGATAGCGTCGGCTTTGCACTTGCACCCGACACGGGGCTTGGCAAGCGCTCGAATTGGTTGTGGGCGTGGGCTCTGGCAATTCCGGCTGGTACGGAACAGGCAGACTCGGCCAAACAGTTCATCGAGTGGGCAACATCCAAAGACTACATCGAACTCGTAGCCGAGAACGAAGGTTGGGCCAACGTGCCTCCGGGTGCACGTACGTCGCTGTACGAAAATCCGGACTATCAGGCGGTTCCGTTCGCCAAGATGACGTTGGACTCGATCCTGTCGGCTGATCCGAACAATCCGACTGTAAAGCCAGTGCCTTACGTTGGTATTCAGTTTGCAGCGATCCCGGAATTCGCAGGTATTGCCACGCAGGTGAGCCAGGAGTTCTCGGCAGTTTATGCCGGGCAGCAGACAGTAGAAGAAGCTCTTGCCAAAGCGCAAGCCTTCACTGCCGAAGAAATGGAAGCCGCAGGCTACTAAGGCCTCCTTCCCAGCGGGTGGACAGAGGTCTGTCCCCCGCTTCACCCTTCCACAACTCGCGTTTTTCTCGCAGGCTGAGCTATGCCTGAACAGAGAGGTTTTGCGTCATGGCTACTCAACATTCCCGATCAGTTGCACGCCTGATGATGGCACCTGCAGTGATCCTGCTTCTTGGCTGGATGCTCGTGCCTCTGACGATGACGCTCTATTTTTCCTTCAAGAAATACCTGCCCCTGCGCGGCGGTGATCTGGGATGGGTCGGCTTGGACAACTACGTCCGGTTCGTCTCCTCCAGTTCCTTCTGGCCCGCGGTTCAGGCCACGCTGATGATCGTCGGCGGCGTGCTTGCCATCACGGTTGTTCTGGGCATCCTTCTGGCAATGCTGCTGGATCAGCCGATGTGGGGCCAAGGCGTTGTCCGCATCCTAGTGATCGCACCGTTCTTTGTGATGCCGACCGTTTCCGCATTGGTCTGGAAAAACATGTTCATGGACCCGGTCAACGGGTTGCTGGCTCATCTGTGGCGCTTTTTCGGGGCTGAGCCAGTTTCCTGGCTATCCGAGGCGTCGATGACGTCAATCATCATGATCGTATCGTGGCAATGGCTGCCGTTTGCGACGCTGATCCTGCTGACCGCGATCCAGTCGCTGGACAGTGAACAGTTGGAGGCCGCGGAAATGGACGGCGCGCCGCCGCTCAAGCGCTTTTACCATATCATCCTGCCGCATCTAAGCCGCGCGATCACCATTGTGATCCTGATCCAGACGATTTTCCTGTTGTCGATCTTCGCCGAAATCTTCGTGACCACCGGCGGCGCCTTCGGCACCCGTACACTCACCTACCTGATCTTCCAGCGCGTGCTAGAGGGCCAGAACGTCGGCCTTGGATCAGCCGGAGGTGTCTATGCAATCATCCTTGCCAATATCGTTGCCATCTTCCTGATGCGCATCGTCGGCAAGAATCTGGACGCGTGAGGAGGTAACGATATGAGCCGCTCAGTTACACCCCGTCGCAAGTCGCTTAACACCGCCCTGGCATGGGCCGTTGGTCTGCTGATCTTTTTCCCGATCCTCTGGACCATCCTGACCAGCTTCAAAACCGAAGCACAGGCCATCGCCAGCCCGCCGCTGTTTCTGAACTTTGACTGGACGCTGGAAAACTATGCCATCGTTCAGGAACGCTCAGACTATATGCGGTTCCTGTGGAATTCGGTCATCATCGCGGGTGGTTCGACCATATTGGGCGTGATCATCGCGGTGCCCGCCGCCTGGGCGATGGCCTTTGTGCCATCAAAACGCACCAAGGACATCCTGCTGTGGATGCTGTCCACCAAGATGCTGCCTGCGGTCGGTGTTCTATACCCGATCTACCTGCTGTTCATCCGGCTTGGGCTTTTGGACAGTCGCGCAGGTCTGGTTGTGGTTCTGATGCTGATCAACCTGCCGATCATTGTCTGGATGCTCTACACCTATTTCCGCGAAATCCCCGGCGAGATCCTGGAAGCCGCCCGCATGGACGGGGCAACGCTGAAAGAGGAAATCCTCTATGTGCTGACGCCGATGGCGGTGCCCGGTATCGCCTCGACCATCCTGTTGAACTTTATCCTCGCCTGGAACGAGGCGTTCTGGACCCTCAACCTGACCGCAGTTGACGCGGCACCGCTGACGGCCTTCATCGCCAGCTACTCCAGCCCCGAGGGCCTGTTCTTTGCCAAACTCAGCGCGGCATCGACCATGGCAATCGCACCAATCCTGATCCTTGGCTGGTTCAGCCAGAAACAACTTGTCCGCGGCCTGACCTTCGGCGCCGTGAAATAAGGAAAACTCCGCATGGGACGCATTCAACTCAAATCCGTGACCAAGAAATTTGGCGACGTTGAAGTCATTCCGCCGCTGGACCTGACCATTCAAGATGGCGAGTTCACTGTCTTCGTCGGCCCCTCTGGCTGCGGCAAGTCCACCTTGTTGCGGCTGATTGCCGGGCTCGAGGACATCACTTCGGGCAGTATCGACATTGACGGGGCGGACGCCACCGATGTCCCACCCGCAAAGCGCGGTCTGGCGATGGTGTTCCAGTCCTACGCGCTGTACCCGCATATGACGGTGCGCAAGAACATCGCGTTCCCGCTACGCATGGCCAAGCTGGACCAGGCCGAGATTGACCGCCGCGTAGAAGGCGCTGCTGATGTTCTAAACCTGACCGATTACCTGGATCGCCGACCGGGCCAACTGTCCGGCGGTCAACGCCAGCGCGTTGCCATTGGCCGCGCCATCGTACGTGAGCCTGCGGCGTTTCTGTTTGACGAACCACTCTCGAACCTCGACGCCGCCTTGCGCGTTGGAATGCGGCTTGAAATCAGCGAGCTACACAAGCGTCTTGCAACCACGATGATCTATGTGACCCATGATCAGGTCGAGGCGATGACGATGGCCGACAAGATCGTCGTGCTGCAGGCCGGTGTGATCGAACAAGTGGGCAGCCCGCTCGAGCTGTATAAGACTCCGCGAAACCTGTTTGTCGCGGGCTTTATCGGCTCACCCAAAATGAACTTCATTGCGGGCGAAGAGGCCGCGAAACATGACGCCCATACGATCGGGGTCCGCCCCGAGCATCTGGAGGTATCCGACAGTTCCGGCACCTGGTCCGGGGTGGTTGGGGTTTCCGAACATCTGGGCTCGGACACGTTCTTCCACATTCACGAAACCGGCCTTGCGGACACGATCACCGTACGAGCGGGGGGTGAAGTTGGCTTCAACCATGGCGACCGTATCTATCTGACGCCACGCGCGGATGTGATCCATCGGTTTGACGCAAAGGGCCTGCGGATCGAATGACACGTCTGGTCGGTAAAACCGCCCTGATTACCGGGGCCGCGCGTGGCATCGGACTGGCCTTTGCCAAAGCCTATGTTGCCGAAGGGGCCCGTGTCGCGCTGGCCGACATTGACGGCGCGCGCGTGCAAGCAGCGGCCGCCGAAATCGGTGAGGCCGCTTTGGCTATCGAGATGGATGTGACCAACCAGCAGAGCATTGATGCCGCGGTGGCAAAGACGGCTTCACATTTCGGTCCCATCGACATTCTGATCAATAACGCTGCCATCTTTACCGCAGCACCCATCATCGAAATCGAGCGTGCCGACTACAACCGAGTTTTCGACATCAACGTCTCAGGCGCCTTGTTCACGATGCAGGCCGTCGCGCGCCATATGGTCAAACACGGGACCAAAGGCCGGATCATCAACATGGCATCGCAAGCCGGACGACGGGGCGAGCCTCTGGTCGCCGTCTATTGCGCAAGCAAAGCCGCTATCATTTCGCTTACCCAATCTGCAGGGCTGAACCTGATCCAACACGGCATCAACGTAAATGCCATTGCTCCGGGGGTTGTCGATGGCGAACACTGGGATGCTGTGGACGCCTTTTTTGCAAAGCATGAGGGCAAAGAGCCCGGGCAGAAGAAACGCGAAGTAGCCGCAGCGGTGCCGCACGGACGGATGGGCCGTGCCGAAGACCTGACCGGAATGGCCGTGTTTCTGGCCTCGGACGAGGCGCAGTATATCGTCGCGCAAACCTACAATGTCGACGGCGGGAACTGGATGAGCTGATGGATCCTCTGGCAAACGCAAATCCCCCGGTGCGGCTGCGGCGCGACAGCCTTGCAGATATGCCTGCGACTGTCAGGACACCGAATTACCTGCCCACAGACCTGAAACCCGGCATCGTCCATATCGGGCTGGGCAATTTTCACCGCGCGCATCAGGCCTGGTATATCCACCAGTTGATGCAACAGGGCCAAGCACTGGACTGGGCGATCATCGGGGCCGGTGTCCGCAGCTATGATGCCGAAATGCGAGAGAGGTTGCTGGCGCAGGGCTGTCTGACAACACTGATCGAGCTGGACCCAAAGGGAATATCCGCCGAAATTGTCGGAGCCATGATCGACTACCTGCCAATCGAAGAGGGGAATGCGACGCTGATCCGGCAGATGGCCGATCCGTCCATCCGGATTGTGTCGCTTACAGTGACCGAGGGCGGCTATTTTCTGGACGCCAATACCGGCGCGTTCAACGCCGATCACGAAGACATTCGATACGATGCCGCCCATCCAGACCAGCCGCGAACCGCATTTGGCGCCATTGTTGCAGCTCTTCGACAGCGCAAGAAGGAGGGTTTGAAACCCTTTACCACACTCAGCTGCGACAACCTTCAGGGCAACGGGGTGATCCTGCGAAACTGCATTGTTGGTTTGGCGCGTATGTCTGACCCGAATCTAGCCACATGGATCGACCAATATGGGGCATTTCCCAATTCGATGGTGGATTGCATTGTACCCGCTACGACAGAGCAGGTTGTTTCGCAATGCCACGGACTTGGAATCGATGACCGCGTCCCTGTCTCACATGAAAACTTTCGCCAATGGGTGATCGAGGACAATTTTTGCGCAGGGCGTCCGCCGCTCGAACAAGTCGGTGTCACACTGACCCACGATGTTCATAGCTATGAGACGATGAAACTGCGTATTTTGAACGGCGGTCATCAGCTGCTTGCGAATGTCGGAGAAATCCTGAACGTCCCGACGATTTCACGATGCATGCAGGACTCTGATATCCTGGCGTTTTTCGCTAAAATTCAGGCAGAAGAAATCCTCCCGCATGTCGCTGCTGTCCCCGGCGCTAAACCAAGTGAATATCTTGATCTGGTCGAAAAGCGATTTGCAAACACCGCCATCCATGACACCACGCGCCGCGTCGCGTTTGACGGATCCTCACGGCATCCCGGGTTCTTGCTGCCTTCGCTGCGTGACGCAGTTGCCTCGGACCCTGCCCCCAGCGGGCTGGCCCTAGCCGAGGCATTCTGGTGCCGGATGTGTGCAGGCAGGCGCGAGGATGGGTCTGAAATTGCGCCAAACGACCCCCATTGGGACACTCTTCAGCACATCGCGCTGGCGTCCAGAGATGATCCGAAACTGTGGATCGAGCAGGATCAATATTACGGCGAGATTGGCCGTGATACCCGCTTTGGTCAGGACTTTTCTTTTTGGCTGACCAAGATCTGGAGACATGGCAGCCGCGCTGCGATAGCAGACTACGTCGCGCAGACGTCCACGTCAGAGTAACCGGTCAAAACACATGGAGATCAGTCGCGGGCCAAGACCGCGCAGTTCCGTGACGTATCACGTGCAAACGCGGCGCAGGGGTTCTGACACTGCAAATTGGCGCGCACCCATAAAAATTGTAGGTGTTCTCATAACGCTGCATCGCCGCCATTGATTTCACTCACAAAAATTGAAGACTTTTGCGCATAAATTTGCACGATTTGCCCATAACATTGCGCGGTTCGAGAAACGCGCTCAATTGATGGTAGTCACCAAACATCTTCTTCAACTAAAGCCGGGCGTTTCTCAATCAAGAGTAAATTCTTATTGGAAATATTCGACCCTGATCATAGGGAAGCAGTTCTTTCGAGGGCTTGTGATAGATCCTCGCTTCAAGAATGGATATTCCCGTAATTGCCAAGTGAGCGCGTCCAAACCGACGCGCTCACTTTGCTTGGTATTGCTTGTCACTACGGAGTTAAGAGCGATGTATCACTCTGCGGCAACAGCTTTCTCTTCCAGTACCGGGTAGTCGGTGTACCCTTTTTCATTGCCGCCGTAGAGCGTGGTTGGATCGAGCTCATTCAGAGCGGCGCCTTTCTCCAACCGGTTGACAAGATCAGGGTTGGAAATAAACGGCCGGCCAAAGGCCACCAGATCGACGGCTCCGGTTTCAACCGCTTCAACCGCCATTTCCCGGTCATAAGCGTTGTTGCCCATTTTCGCACCGTCAAACAACTCATAGAGCGCCTTCAGATCGCCACCTTCCGGAATTTCGCGGGGGCCGCCGGTCTGCCCCTCCACAAGATGGAGATAGGCCAGCCCATACCCATTCAGCAATTTGACCGCATGAGTGAATGTCGCCTGCGGGTCGCTGTCGGAGATGTTGTTGGCGTCCGAGAACGGGCTTAGGCGGACACCAACACGGTCGGCGCCCCACACGTCAACAACTGCGTCCATGACCTCTTTCAGAAACCGTGCTCTGTTCTCGACAGGACCGCCGTATTCGTCTTCACGCTTGTTGGATTCGTCCCGCAGGAACTGATCGATAAGGTATCCGTTGGCTGCATGGACCTCGACACCGTCGAAACCGGCCTCCTTGGCGTTTTCCGCGGCCCTCCGGTAGTCAGCAACAATGCCAGCAATTTCTTCGACGGCCAGAGCCCGCGGCTCGGATGTTTCGACGAACTGCTCACCATCAAAGGTCTTGGCCTTAGCGCCGATCGCAGATGGCGCAACAGGGGCACCACCATCCGGCTGTAAGCTGGTATGCGAAATCCGGCCCACATGCCAAAGCTGGATCACGATCTTGCCGCCCTCAGCATGGACGGCCTCAGTCACTTTTCTCCAGCCGTCAATCTGTGCTTCGGAATAAATGCCAGGTGTCCAGGCATAGCCTTTGCCTTGGGGCGAGATTTGCGAAGCTTCCGTGATGATCAATCCAGCACCCGCCCGTTGCACGTAGTACTTGGTCTGCAATTCATGGACGCTGTCATCTTCGGCTCTTGCCCGGTTGCGGGTCAGTGGCGCCATGACAACGCGGTTTTTCAGCTCGATTGCACCAGCTTTGATGCCGGAGAACAGTTTTTCATCAGCCATTGCTGCTTCCTTCTTTGGTAAACTTCGTTCAGATATTATTGGACCAATTAGTCCAATATTAGGATCACTGTCTCTTGTTTGAGTTTGTGTTACGTTTCATACCCTTATTTTTAGGGGAGGCCTTATGGCGAAATCACCAACCGGGCTTGTTTCAGGGTTTGTGATATCTGATCCGCGGGAACACCCGCTTTGCGCAAGGCTAGTGTGCCGATTGCAAGGGAGGCAAAGGCGCGTGCCTTGTTGAGTACCTGTCCCGGATCCGAAGGCTCAAGCGCTCTTGCAATAATCTCGTCAATACTCTCCAAATGCTGTCGCCCGAGAGCCGCCACTTCATTGTCATGCGGGGCAAGTTCCGTAAGGCAATTGATCAGCATGCAGCCGTCACGACCGCCTTGCGGGTTCGCCAAAGCTTCCATAATCGCACCAACGGGGTCATTTCCGCCCGCATCTGCAACGTCACGCAGATTTTTCAAACCACGCCTTGAATAGTGCCTGAGGGCTTTGTGAAACAAAGTCTGCTTGTTGACGAACGTTCCATAGAAGCTGGACCGGCTCAAACCCATGGCCTTGGTCAGATCATCCACAGATGCGGTCTCGTAGCCCTTGTGCCAAAAAACGCACAAGGCTTTTTCCAAAGCCTCAGCTTCGTCAAAGGCGCGAGGCCTACCCGGGCCTGCGGGTGATTTGATGTCGCCAACTGCGAGAGTTTCTTTGCTCATGAGCAAGATGTGGAATGGTTGGCCCAGAAATTCAAGGTGGCGGTAGGGAATTTTTGGAATGGTCAGTCCGTATTGTGACCAGAGAAAGGAATTTAGGTCCGTGGAAATGCAAAACCTCCCCGGCGCGCTTGGTGTCACGCTAATCTTAGGATCAGGACTGTTAGTCTTCTTGCGGGAGTGTCAGACGAAGAGGATCGTGTTCGTAGAAAAGAGAGGCCACGCTCGGTACTCGTTTCCAACACTGGACAGAGTGACTGGCGGCTTTGTCCAATACGTAGATGTTGATCACTCACAAACCAGAGATTGGTTCGGTAGATCCATGGCCAATGCCCTCAAATTGTGAGGATTACTACCCCAACGAGTAACAAAGCCACGAATTCAGAACTGGTTTTATGAGCATCAGTACGGCGGGCCGTTGTAAGCAAACCAACAATAATTTCAGCGCGCTAGGTTAAAATAGCGAGGTTAGCTGAAGTTTAATTCGCCCAATGTGAACTTCTTAACTTTGGCTAGAACGATTTTTTGTCAGTATCGTTTCATGAGTTGTTAGTGAGTTCGGTGAGTAAGTAGATGTATTTGCATAGTTTCGAGGGACATTGTAGCGCAGTCAATGACATCCGGATGGATGATTTTGCGCTTGAGTATCCGTTGTTGGACGATGCCGGCGTGCACGCACAATGGCAAAATGGCTCCTGGCAAATCACGCGGATAGCCGATATCTGGACAAGAACCGGGAAGGTACTTTCTTTGCCTTACAAAGGGGCCAACGCCTATCCATCTTTCCAGTTTGCTGAGGATGGAACCCCGCTTCCTTTGATGGAAAAAGTGTTGAAAGCCCTGCCACGTGAAATGACGCCGTGGCAATGCGCGTTCTGGTTAACCTCACCCAAATTGGAACTCGGAGGGGAAAGTCCGGCAATTCGCATTCAGACCGGCGATGACTGCATAGTCGATATCGCAGGCGAAGCTGGTTGTCTGATGGCAGCTTAGTTTTAGCTTTTGGTCACTCATACGTCGTACAACATCTGGCAAATTCGTGACTCCCCTGCTTTTTCTGCCACCGGCAAGAAAAGCAAGATCAGGGCACTCAACGCAGCACTCTTTAGCGTACTTAACTGAGTGTCTGACGTCAGCGCCAATGGGACAGTTTAGGTTGATTTGATAAGAGAGGGTTTCTGGCTCATCGTAACCGCCAAGGAGTGGAGATGGGAAAGAAACCCGGAACCAAGCAGAGCCACGGCGAGAAGGTTGTTAAAGACATCCGCCGCGCGACGCACAAACAGTATTCTGCCGAAGAGAAGTTCAGGGTCGTTCTGGATGGCCTGAAGGGCGAGGACAGCATTGCAGAGCTATGTCGTCGCGAAGGCATTGCTCAGAGCCTGTATTTCAGCTGGTCCAAGGAGTTCCCGGAAGCCGGAAAGAAACGTTTGGCTGGCGACACGGCACGTGCTGCGACATCAACCGAGGTCAAGGATCTGCGCCGTGAGGCGCGCGATCTGAAGGAGGTTGTTGTTGAACAGGCCCTTGAGCTGCGGCTTCTCAAAAAAAGCATGATCGCGGATGGGGACGACGACGAATGAGATACCCCGCATCTGAGAAGCTGGAGATCATCCAGCTGGTCGAACAATCCCATCTGCCGACCAAACGCACTTTGGAAAAGCTGGGTATCCCGATGACTACATTCTAACGCTGGTACGACCAATATCTTTCCGGTGGTCCTGAGGCGCTTGAAGACCGCTGCCCCCGGCCGTCACGGGTCTGGAACCGCATTCCCACGCCAGTGCGCGAGAAGATCAGGGATCTGGCCCTGAAGGAAAGTGAGCTTTCCCCGCGTGAGTTGGCTGTTCGCTTCGACGGGCCGCGCTGCACCATTCCGATAGAAGGGTGAATGTCCGGTAAGGGCCGGAAACACCAGTTCGGCAGATTGCCACGAACGGCAGAAAAGTCTGCATCTCGGAAACTGCAAAGACTAGTTTTGGATGTCCGCTTCGGGCTAGTAGCGGCTATCCGAAAATCTTCCCCGGTACTACGACTATGCTGCGAAACCAGCCAAGAATGAGACCCGAAGATATCGAACCTCAAACCAAAAAAGTTGTAGGTTAATGCGCCCAAGGTTTTGGACGAGTTGCAAAGCTATGGGCGCACAAAAAAAATTGTAGGGACGCGCATAACGCTGCGCTTCTGCTATTGATTTCAATCATTAAATTCAGATGTTCTTGCCCATAACTTTGCGTGGTATTTGCGCATAATTTTGCACGATTTACCCAAAAGTTTGCACACTCTCCCTATCTGTGTCCAACTACATCCTTCCGAAAGCCTCTTTGAGTTCTGCGACTTGTTCTACATCCAACATCCGGGTTCGCATACCCTGCAGTGCCACGAGCAGCTTGGCTGTTTCTTCCAACTCTTCCGCTGCACAGACCGCTGAAAAGAGATCCTCTCCTGATACGACGGGACCGTGGTTGGCCAGCAGAACAGCACTATACTTGCCGCCCAGTTCGCGGATCAAATCACCGGATTTTGGATCACCCGGCTTAATGTATGGAACCAGTTTAACCGTGCCTACGCGCATGACCACGTATGGTGTAAGCGGCGGAATACAGTCATTGGGATCGGTGTCTTCCAGACACGACAGCGCGGTCGCCCAGGTCGAGTGCAGATGAACCACGGCGCCCACTTCAGGTCGCGTCTCATAGAAGGCTTGGTGCAGAAAGATCTCCTTGGTCGGCTTGTCACCGGACAGGTGGTTGCCATCCAAATCAATCTTGGCAATTCGCTCGGGGTCAACATTGCCCAAAGTCGAATTCGTTGGCGTCATGAGAATCCCGTCCGGTAAACGCGCAGAGACATTGCCCGCGGTGCCAACGGAAAAGCCACGCACAAACAGCGAGGCGCACAGCTCGGACATCTGCCGTCGCAGTGCCTGTTCTTCAGAACTCATTTGCCTGCCTCCATCATTCTCAGTGCCTTCGAGAAGAAATCTGGAGCGCCAAAGTTGCCGGATTTCAAAGCCATTGCAATGGGTTCAGTTTTTCCAACGCTCAGGACAGGTACGCCCGGGTCAATCTCTGGCCCGATTGACATAGCCGGTGACCCCAGTGCCTCAGAGACAGCCTGGGCGACAGCTCCCGACGTCTCACCTCCAGCTACAACCAACCGCTTGTAGCCCTTTTGGACAAGTTCTCGCGCGGTATCTTCAAAGAGATTGTCCAGCTTTTCCGCTACGGCTTCCTGACCAAACTGACCTTGGATCGCACGCACATCATCCGGGCTCCCCGATGAATACGCGAGCGGCGCCTGACCCGAATGCTCTTCAAAGAAATCCAGAAGCGTTTGCGTGGTCACATCCCCGAACATAACACCCGAAACATCAATTGCGAAAGTCGGATGGGACTTCGCGTGAATTTCAATCTGCCTGCGGGTCGCACCTGAACAAGAACCCGCAAGGATCGCGGCAGGCCCTGCGATACCAGTGAACACAGTGCCAGCACTTTTGGATGAAGTCTCTCTCAGGAAGTTTCTTGGTAGTCCCAGTGCTATACCCGATCCCCCAGTAATGAGCTTGGCATCCTTTAGAGCTTCTCCCCAGGCCAACAAATCTTCATCCGAAATCGCATCGCCAATTACAAATCGTTCGCCGGCCTTCTGCAAAGCATCACCAATCGCCTCTGATCCTTGCTCCACGGCGTCAATTGACACCAACCCGACCGCTTCTTGGGTCTGATACTGCAACCATCGCCTGATGTTAGCATCCGTCATCGGAGTAAGAGGGTGATTTTCCATCCCCGACTCGTGCAACAGCTTACCTTGCACAAATAGGTGACCGTGATAGACGGTGCGCCCGGTTGTCGGAAAGGCCGGGCAGAAAACCACCTTTTGCGCGTCCAGCTCGTCGGCAAGCGCTTTCGCAACTGGGCCGATATTTCCTTCCGTCGTGGAATCGAAGGTCGAACAATACTTGAAGATGAACTGCTGGCATCCTTGATCCGCGAGCCACCGCAAAGCACTCAGACTGTCTGCAATGGCTTCTTCAACCGGTGCAGTGCGGCTTTTGAGTGAGATCACACCCGCTTCGATCTCTTCGTCGACCGGGATATTAGGAACACCCGGAAACTGCGCGGTTCGTATCCCACCTTCTGGCTCCATGCCCTTCGCCAAGGTGTTCGCAATATCACTCGCTCCAGTAAAATCATCCGCTATGACACCTATTTTCATAGTTCGATGTCCCTCGTCGGCCCTGGGTCTAGCCTATAGATATGCGGCGCTGCACCGACTGGAAAAACCTCACGCACAAGTGGATCATGGCCGGGCACGATAAGTCGAGGATGCGAGGCCAACCTCTCGAGTGTCTCGAAACCATCCATCATGTCCTGTAGGTCGACGACAATGGGAAAGGCTTTGCGCGCCATGAAATTCTCATAGTAATGCGAGGCATCAGAGGCGAGCACCATCCACCCGGCTTCCGTCCTTACGCGAACGCATTGCAACCCTCGCGAATGCCCACCAATGCAGTGCACCGTGACCCCATCTATAATCTCGGCTTCTCCATCGTAGAACACGACGTTCCCTGAATAGAGACGCTTTACGACCTCGCAAATATGGCTAGCCGTGAAAGGTGCGCGCAGATGGTCGTGGCACATGCAGGGGCCTGTGGCGAAGGCCATCTCCGCCGATTGCATATGCAACTTCGCGTTCGGGAACATATGCAGCCCCCCCGCGTGATCATAATGAAGATGGGTCACGATAACCTCGGTTACCGCTTCCGGTGAAATGCCTAGGGGCCGCAGAGCCTCGCGAGGATCCATCGCAATGGGACGACCACGGGCGGCGGCCTCATCGGAGTCGTAGCCAGTATCGACCAGAATGACTTTGTTGCCGCGTTTGAGCACCCAAACGAAGTAATCCATCGCATGAGGCGCGCTGTGATTATCATCGATGATGAAACTATCTGCTCGCGTCCGCGCATTTCGATCCGCGTATTTCACGGCGTGGATTTCCCAATCGTTCATCGGATGACCTCGGAGTACTGGTGAACTACCTTGGTGGCGATCATATCAGCCACTGCCGTATCGAAGGCCTGAAAATGCGCGCTTTCCAGGTGGGCGGAGAACGCCGCGCTGTCATCATAAACCTCATAGAGAAAAACTGTATCGGGATTGCCGCCGAGGCAAACGTCAAACTGCTGGCATCCGGCTTCTTCACACAAAGAGGTCGAAGCGTTTTCGACCATCAGCGGCAAAAAGGTGTCTCTCGTACCGGGCTTGAGAGTGAAGGTGACAGTAACCACAAACATCAGACGGAAAGTCCTTTCAGACGTGAGAAAGCGCGCTTCGCAACGGGCAGTTGGCTGAGGATCAGGCCAATGTTGAGCACCAGCAGAATGGCCGCACCCGGGCGTGAAAAGAAGACCGAAAGATCCCCGTCCGACAAGAACAGCGACCGGCGGAAGGTTTCGTCAAACAGACTGCCCAGAATAACCCCGATAACCAATGGCGCGATTGGGTATTTCATCAGGTTCATGAAATAGGCAACGGCGCCGACGCCAAGCATCAGGTAAAGATCATTGATGCCACCACCGACGCTGAAAGACCCAATTGTTGTTAGAACCATCACAACCGGCAAGAAGATAGTCTGCGGGATGGCGAGTATTCTGATGAAAACCCGAGCAGTGAACAGGCCCATCAGGAACATTGTCAGGGAGGCCAACACAAGTATTGCAACCACGCGCAGAATGATCTCGGGGTCTATCGTCGGACCTGGGATCACGTTGTTGATCTTGAAAGCCCCCATCAAAGCCGCGGCGGGTGGTGAACCGGGAATGCCCAACACCAAAAGCGGGATTAGTGCGCCCCCAATGCAGGCGTTGTTTGCCGTTTCAGAACACAGCAGACCTTCCAATGACCCTTTTCCAAACTTATCGCCCTCAGCAGATAAGGTCTTACCGACACCGTAGCTGACCCAACCGGCGACATCTTCGCCGACGCCGGGAAGTGCTCCTACCCCTGTCCCGATCACCCCTGACCGGCCAATGGTGGGCAGGTAGCGTCGGATGGAGCGTAGATTCGGAAGGATGCGACCTTTCAGGGCCAGAGCTTTCCCGGCCTCAACGTGCCTTAAACCGTCGATGATTTGGGGAATGGCAAATGCCCCCATCAAAACCGGCACGACCTGAAACCCGCTCATCAAGTAAGACCAGCCGAAGGTATAGCGCGGTTCAGACAACAGAGGGTCAAGCCCCACCATGGACATCGCAAGGCCGATCAGACCGGCGATCCATCCCTTGATCACCAGGTCTTCGCTCATCAAAGTGCCAGAAAGCAGAATGCCGAACAGGGCCAGCAGTGCTTTCTCCGGGCTTGCGATGTTTTTTGAAACCAAAAGCAACGCCCAGACAAAGATCAAAAGCGTGATGGTCCCGATAACTGTACCAATGAAACTGGCCGTTGTGGTCAGCCCTAGTGCTTCGCCCCCTCGACCCGCTTTAGCCAGAGGGTATCCATCCATGGCCGTCGCCGCACTGGCCGCCGTGCCCGGAATGTTCAGCAGGATTGACGGATAAGAGCCACCGTAAATCGCGCCGACATAGGCCCCGAGCAAAGCGATCAGCGAATAGTCCAATGGGATCTTGTTGCCGAAGAAACCCGTCAGGATCGTCACTGCCAGCGTTGCGGTCAGGCCGGGCAATGCGCCAAACGTTATACCCAGGAACACGGATGCAATCAAATACAGATAGGTCAGCGGGTCTACTGCCAGGCCCACGAATGTGGTCCCAAATCCAGCCAGTTGCGAAAGGATAAAGTCCATCCGGTCAATCTTTCCATAGCGGACGAAGCGTCACGTAGTAGTGGTACTCGATTTGCTTGAAGATCAGCCCGCCGCGCGCGGGCACGTTCTGTCGGAAAACAAAGGCCATCGCACAAACGAGGATGAGCGGGGCAAGTATTGCCACCAACGGAACGAACCGCAAAACGTGTTCGGAAGCCGCCTTGCTCAACACCAAAAGTGTAAGCGAGACCCATAGAGCCAGTGTAAACCAATCATCACTGAGTGCGTTCCAGTCCGCCTGCGCGGGGAAAACAGCAAACGCAAATAGCCCGGCAGAGACAACCGCGCTACAGGCCACCAAAGCACGCCGCGCATGACCCCCGTAGTAGCCGTAAGTCAAAGCTGTAATCAGCAACCCAGAACACAGAATGAAGTCCACTCTGGGAACCAGTCCGACGACATATGCAAGAAGGATCAGGCCTATTGTTGAAGCTCGATAGGCTTCCGACTTATCCCATCCGATGCCCAAAGCACTAAGCGCGTTTTGGGCACCACCTGAGCGGATTGAAATAGCAAGCAAAACGAAGGACAAGCCAAGCAATCCACCGAAGATGAACAGCGGTACAATTGCAGCCGAGTTGTACCAATCCGATCCACTTACACCTGCGCGGTTTTCGCCCCAAAGTGGAATGTCCGATGTCTTCCAAAGAAAAAAGACGGACACTGTTATAAGAACAATTGCTGCCCAAAAGTCGCGCGACCGCATGACCAGTGTTTCGTCAGGTTTGTTCATTGCCTGCCTCCTGAGGGAAAGGGCGCGATCAAGCGCGCCCCTTCAAAATTGATCGGATTAGGGCTGCTCGATACCCAGCGAGGCCGGATCCACTGTGGCAGCGCCAAGGTCTTGCAAGGTATAGGCAAAAGTAGCCTCGAGGTTCGCAAACAGTTCTTGAGCTTCTTCACCGTGTTGACCACCGACATCATAATTGTTTGCAAAGGCCCATTCGGCGACGGTGTCGGAGGCAATAGCTTGCTCGAAGGCATCACCAAGCGCGGCCTTTACATCGTCCCCGGCTGAACTGTGAACTGCAAACCCGATGGCCTGTTTGAGCGGCAAATACTGATCAAGACCGTCATAGATGCCAAAGGCAGAAGGCACTGTTGCCCCTGCAATCTGCGCATCTTCGGGCGTCAACATCGCGAGCGGTTTAAGTTGACCGCCTTCAATCAATGGAGCCTGTTCAGCCAGTGACGTCACAACCAACGCGACTTCGCCCGCTATCGCAGCTTCCTGACCGGGCGCTGAGCCTTTGTATGGAACAAACTTGAATTCTGCACCGGCCCCTTTTTCGATGGCTAGAAGATTCAAGTGGTGGATCGAACCCGCGCCGGAAGCCGCGGCTGGAATAGTGCCAGGAGCAGCTTTCGCAGCGTCAACCAATTCTTCCAGCGTATTGTAAGGGCTGTCCGCCGGGACCGAGATCAGATCAGGTGATCCACCAACAATGAACGGATACCAAAAATCAAATTTCTTATCCCAACCACCCTGCACAGCAGCGGTGACGTTCGACTCTGACAGACCAACCAATGTATAACCATCGTCTGGTTGGTTCATGACATAGACCATCCCGTTGGAGCCTGCGACACCACCTGTTTGATTGATCACATTGATCGAGACCGGAAGGTGTTTTTCCATCTCGGCCATGATCATTCGGTTGATCGTGTCCGTGCCGCCACCGGCCCCCCAGACCACAGCTGTAGTAATGTCACGATAGGGATAATCCTGCGCAATAGCTGCCCCCGTAATCCCGGTCGCCACCACGGCTGCGGCCGCCAACCGCCCTAGCTTTAGTTTCATTTCCAAGTCCTCCCAAACAACTTTGCGTTTATTATTGCATTTATTTGCGTATACATTAAAGAATGCGTTGTCAACGGACTGTAGTGAGAGCTGAAATCGCGCTATGAATGCGAAACGGGAAGGAAGCGGGCTAAGATGAAGAAAAATTATGATGTGGCAGTGTTCCAAGGGGACGGAATCGGCCCGGAAATCATGGCCCCTACGCTTGAAATTCTGCGCCAGCTTTCGCGCGGCAGTCCTTCCTACGAACTGGCGTTTACAGACGCACCAGCAGGCGCAGGCCACTACGCCAAAACTGGAGAATCGTTTCCGGCTGGGTCACTCGAAACTGCACGCAACGCCGACGCGATTCTGCTATCTGCAATGGGTTTGCCGGATGTGCGATATCCTGACGGAACCGAAATTTCACCGCAAATTGATCTGCGAAAGCAACTGGGACTTTTCGCTGGTGTGCGTCCTGTAAAAGTAAGCAGCGGACAAATGACCCCCTTGACGCTGCCCCCCGGAAAAGAGATCGACTTTGTCTTGATACGCGAAAGCACAGAAGGACTGTTCTTCACCCAAGGCGCTGGCGAAGTTACGGAACACGAAGCACGTGAAACTCTGCTGATCACTCGTGAGGTGTCCGAAAAACTGTTCCGTTTCGCGTTTGAACTCGCCAAGAACCGCAAGGCATCCGGTCGCGGCCAAGGACGGGTTACATGTGTCGACAAAGCCAATGTTTTCAGGGCCTTTGCATTCTTCAGATCTATCTTTGACTTGGAGGCCGCACGCCATCCCGATTTGAAAGCTGACCATGCCTATGTTGATGCCACCGCTCTATGGATGGTTCAAAAGCCTTGGGAATTTGACGTTTTGGTCACTGAGAACATGTTCGGAGACATCCTCTCAGACCTTGGTGCGGGTCTCATGGGTGGTCTAGGACTGGCGCCATCAGCGGATATCGGGTTGAATCACGCTGTATTCCAACCTTGCCATGGTTCCGCCCCGGACATTGCGGGACAGGGTATTGCAAACCCTTTTGCGATGATCCTGTCCGCGGCAATGATGCTGGAATGGTTAGGCTTGACCCATGATCACCCGGAACTGTCCAACGACGGCGCACGATTGCGCGAAGCCGTGGAAAAGGTGACTGCGAACGGTCAGAACCTGACGCGAGACTTGGGTGGCACCGCCGGAACGCAGGACGCAGCCTCATCGGTATTGGAAGCATTGCGGGTATGAACACTCGACAAACCATCAGAGTCGCGTGTGTGGGTGCGGGGTATTTCAGCAGGTTCCACTACGAAAGCTGGTCCCGAATGCCCGGAGCGGTTCCGATTGCATCCTGCAACCGTGATATCAACAAGGCGAAGGAAACAGGACTGGCCGCTTACGACGATCTGTCGAAAATGCTGGAGGCGGAAAAACCAGATCTCGTGGACATCATCCTTCCACCTGTGGCGCAGGCCGCCGCCATCCGAACGACACTGCGGTTTGGTATCAAGTGGCTGATCTGCCAAAAACCTTTCTGCATGTCATTGGATGAAGCTAAGAAGATCGTTTCCGAGGCTGAAGCATTAGGCGCAACTATTGTCGTGCATGAGAATTTTCGCTTTCAGCCCTGGTATCGTGCGATCAAGGTAGCGATGACCGAAGGTCGAATTGGAACACTTCTACAAGCGACTTTCCGGCTTCGGCCCGGCGACGGACAGGGACCACGCGCCTACCTTGACCGGCAGCCGTACTTTCAGGACATGCCACGTTTTCTGGTGCATGAAACAGCGGTTCACTGGGTAGACACATTCCGTTTTTTGTTCGATGCGCCCAGCGCAGTTTATGCGGATTTGCGCCAAGTTAACCCCGTTATCGCGGGCGAGGATGCAGGTTTCATCCTGTTTGATCACCCCAACGGTTTGAGAGCTCTGTTCGATGGCAACAGATGCCTTGACCACAGTGCCGAAAACCTGCGCCAAACCATGGGCGAAGCTCTCATCGAAGGAACGGAAGGTTCACTGCGTCTTAACGGCGACGGTTCAGTTGAACTCCGCGCATTTGGAAAACAGGAGCGACAGCAGATTCTACCTCCAAGCGATCATGATGGATTTGGAGGAGACTGCGTCCACGCCTTGCAAAGTCACGTCATTTCGGGCCTTCTACGGGGCACGCCGCTGGAAAACACGGCCCGAGAATATTTGGATGTGATCCGCATTGAAGAGAATATCTATCTCTCAGCTGCGGAAGGACGAAAAATCAACCTGGAGACCCCGTGAAGGATCAGGACGCAAAAACTCTTTCTAATACACAACGCGCTGTCAGGGATTTGCGACAGATGATCCTGTCCGGCGAACTTGCGGCCGGAACTGATCATCTGGAATCGGAACTCGCCGAAACCCTTGGCATGTCCCGCACCCCGATACGGGAAGCTGCGCTGATGTTGGAAAGTAAAGGGTTGCTTGAAATGCGGCCCCGAAAGGGCGTTCGGATACTGCCTGTTTCATCAGATGATATGCGCGAAATCTACGACATCCTAACGGAACTCGAGAGTCTCGCAGCACAGCGCGCTGCCGAAGCGGGCTACTGCGAAGATGAACTGGCGGTACTTGCCGGATCAATTGCAAAGATGGACCAAGCCATCGAAGCCGAAGACCTTGAAGCCTGGGCCGAGGCCGACGAGTTGTTTCACCAGGAGCTCGTTCGGTTAGGCGGCAACAAACGAGTCGAAGCGATTGTCGCCATGATGAGCGACCAGGTACGTCGCGCGCGCGCAACGACGTTGTTCATCAGGCCCCTGCCCGTTAAATCTAATGAAGATCACCGGGTTGTTTTTCAAGCGATCAGTGAAGGTCGTCCAGATGCCGCCCGTGAACGTCATCGAGAACACAGGCTGCAAGCACAGGCTATGCTTTGCGGGATACTCGAAAAGCATCGGCTCAACAGCCTCTGATCTTCTCGTATCCGGTCGTTAATCACCTAAAATAACTGCCTATTTTCGGCATTAAAGGCGCTCCGAATACTTGTCTTCAACGGCAGTCCGCAGGTGCGTCCGGCTGCAGCCCTAAGGTATATGCTGATCTTGTGGCGTATTGCACGCGCGACACCTGGGCAATGGTCGCAATTCATCAGGAATTGCTGGCGATGTGAACTGTGGCGCGTATCCGCAGGAATTTGAAGCCTAATTTATTTGATCACGCGGGCTTTATCAGTGTTTCCAGATATTCTCGAGTATCGGCGTCCCACGAACTAGGATCTTCTCCATGGGCGACTACCGCGTGCAGTTCCATGAGTTTCCATACTTCGTCCTTAGTCGCTGCAACCACTTTGCCTGGGCAGGCCTCCATGCCCTCGCAATCCTTGCAGGCATATGAGTATGCAGTGATCATCGCTTTCTCCTCCGTGCGCTCGGAAAGTTGGTTAGAACTCAAGAAACGTCGGCAGACCGTCGTCGAGTTTTATCCATGGCTGCTGATGTGACACGAAGACGTGGGCCTTGGGTTTCGCAATCGATGGGTCGTCCAACGTTACAGCAGAAAACCAAGCGTCAGCGCTCCAGTCTTGGCCCTCAATTTCATTTAGGGCGGCATAGGTCAACGTCGTTCCACAGTCCCGACAAAACCCGCGGCGAATACCCGGAGTTTTCTCAATGTGTTGGATTTCGCCTTTGATAACGGCGAAGTCTTCGGCGGCTACCTTAGCCCAAGTTACAAAGGCGCCGCCAAGGGCCATTTGGCATGAACGACAATGGCAATGTCCCGACCAGACAGGTGGTGTCGCGATCTGATATCGAACCGCACCACAGTAGCATCCACCTTGAAGTTTTTCCATCGTATGAAGATCTCCTGGCATGCGGCTAGGCTGACATCCATGATGATGCCTATACCTATTTTTCTTGGAGCTAATAAACAGATTTCGATATGAATATTGTCAAGAAAACCGATATCATGCGACTCAAATAGTTTAACCAAGCATTAGAAAATCTACAGTATGGATTGGTTGCACCTTCCCCCGATGAACGCTTTGCGCGCTTTCTCAGCAGTTGCGGAAGCAGGGAGTTACACCGTGGCGGCTGAACGCTTGAACGTGACCCAAGCGGCTGTCAGCCAGCAGGTGAAATCGTTGGAAAGACATTTGGGTGTAGCTCTCGTTGCCAGACGTGGGCGCAGCATTGAATTGACAGAGCCAGGCATCATTCTTTCACGTGAACTGGGTATCGGCTTTGAAATTATCGGAAGGGGTGTCGAACGACTGGCGGAACATGCAGCACACCGTCCCGTTCAAGTGACCATGTCACCAGCATTCGCGGTGGAGTGGCTATTGCCGAGAATGGCAGAGTTTCAACAACAACATCCAGAGATCACTTTGATGCTGAACCCAACTTCTGAACTGGTTCAGATAAAGCCAGGTGGTATCGATGTCGCCATTCGGTATCACGATAGACGCATGCCAAGAAAAGAAGAGGATACTGTCCTTGTATCCGACATGGTCGTGATCGGAGCACCTTCACTGGTGGAAGGCCAAGATCTGCGTGACCCGGCCTCTTTAACGAAACTGCCCTGGTTGCAGGAACTAGGCACAAACGAGGCGGCTGACTGGTTCACCTATCACGGGGTTGTTCCTGCCGAGCCATTGACCATAAATCACATGCCTGGGAACCTGATCATGACTGCGGTTCGCCGGGGTGACGGTATCACGTATTCTGCCAGAGCTTTTTTTGAGGACGATCTGTCATCTGGTCGGATGATTGAGTTGTTCTCTGAGCCACTCTTCGGCGTCTATTACATCCAGACTCAAGCAGAATTTCAGCGTCCCGAGGCTAAGGTGTTCGTCAACTGGCTTATATCTCAGTCGCAAGTCGTATCGAGACACAACTCTGGAAGCTGAGACGTATCTAATTCCCCCCCCTGCTCTGTTTGCTCAAGACCGTTGGTTTCGCCGTTTCTTAAGGCTGCTCTGTGGAGGAGCCAGCAGCGATCAGAGCCGCCATCCCTCCATCGATGAACTGCACGTTTTGAAAACCCATCGCTGTCAATACATTTGCCGCTGCCGCGCCTCGGTAGCTTGGAGCTCCGCCACAAGTGGTGAAAATTCGCCTTCCACGATCCTGTAACTCTTGAGATCTGTATTCACTTTCAAGGTCTGCCATCCAAGCGACGGCGCGACCAGGAGCCGGAATTGCTCTAGGGCTGATACCTGTAGCCGCCATTTCAGCGCTATCCCTCACGTCCACTACAAGTGCGTTGGGGTCTTCGATCAGTACTGCCAGCGCGTCAGTTGCTGAAATCGGATTTGCTTTGGATATTTCCTGAGCTTCCATTTGTGCGAATGTTAAGACCATATTGCCCCCCGACTGCAAATCCTGCGCTATGCTACCATGCGGCTGATTTACCGCAAATCGGCACCGAAGCGATGCTTGGCAGTCTTGTCGTCGTCCAGACTGTTGCCATCAACGAAGTTAAATAAGTCCCGGTCAACGGCAGAAGCGGGCCTCGCAAATACCCCGGCCATTGCTGTTGATCAGTGATTACTGGGCGGCCAAAGCCTTCTGCCTGCAATAACACGATGCCTTGATCGGCACCTCGGCGCGAGCAGTGGCCTTGTCCAGTTGTGGCTTAATGTGGGCGGCTTCGACCGTTTCACCGCGCCGGGTGAGACATTCGTGCAAGCCATGCAGGCTCCAGACGTTGCCCGGATGCTGACAGGCCCGGCTAAGCGTTGCATCCAGGCCAAGGTCTGCACGGTAAACAGCTTCGGCTTCCTCCATCTGGCCCTGCTCAAGAAGAAGAGCACCCAGCGCATGACGGGTGGGTTGCATCCAGCCCCAAGGCTCGTCGTATGGCAAGTTGTCGTCGATCTCGACTGACTTTCGCAGGTGGTCAAAGGCCGTTTCGTGCTCTCCTGCGTGATAGGCCAACTCACCCAGCATCATTTGCTCAGCGACCTTCAGAATGTCCCGGCATGTGTTGTTGAACAGCATTCGGGTCTCAGGAACTCTGGCCAGAGCATCATAGAACTTGGCTTTTTCACTCTCGGCTTCGGCGACCCTGTGTAGGTTGGCCAAGGCAACCGTCCTTGCATACCGCATCATGGCAATGGTCACGCTGTAAAGCTCTTCATCCTCTGGCAGATCCTGATCGAGAATATCCTGCCAGAGACCAAACCTGATCAGCACATGTTGCTTCATTGGAATGAAGCCTTCAAACCAGTCCGCCATAGGCCGAAGAGTGTCTGACGGCAAGGTGTCGATCAGCTCATCGGCAGCTTCGATTGCTGCCGATGGTTGCCCCAAGAACATCGCACCGTATATTTTAAAGTGATAGTTGTGGCACCGATAGACGGAATAGAAATTGTCAGGGCCTTCGCGCTTCAGAAACTTGCGATCTGCCAATATGGCTTTGTGATTGCGCAGTACCACGTTCATATAGTCTCCGCACAACACGTCGATATGGGTCGGCATGTGCAACAAATGCCCGGCCTCGGGCACCAGCGTGCTGAGCACATCGCCCTGACGCAGTGCCCGTTCGGGGTGGGGCGACATTTCCATAAGGTGAATGTACATGTGCAATAGTCCTGCGTGCTCCCATGCTCCGGAAAGTGTATCGAACGCATTTTCGAGCACGGATATTGCCTCGAGCGTATCGGCCCCTTCGGCGGGCTTTCCGGTCGGCAAATCCCAAAGCTGCCAGGGTGTCCGGTTCATGAGCGACTCGGCCAGAATCGCAGACACGTCCAGGTCCTGATCGAATTCGGTGTGAACCTTTCGCATCGCATCAGCGAAGGCGTCATTCCACGGGCTGAAATCCTCAATATCCGACGAGGATGGATAACGCTCTGGAATGGCATCGATTAGCGCGCGTTCAACAGGCGTCAGCCGGTCCTTTAACGACGCAGCAGCCTCGATTGACGCTTTCGCCAAGGCGATACAGTCAGGCTTCTCGTCTTCTTCGAATGTTTCCCAGGGCTTGTTGTAGTTCGGCCCAATACAATACGCGATGCCCCAGTGCGCCATTGCGCAATTTGGATCCGCAGCCACGGCATTCTGAAAGCATACAATCGCTTCTTCGTGGTTGTACGCGTAAGTCCAAGCCAAACCACGATCAAACCAAAGCTGGGCTTCGTCCGACGAGGTTGTGATCTTTCGGCTGTAGCGACCGAGATCATAGTATTCCATCACAATAACCCCCTAATTAAAGGGAGAAGTTTACCACAATGGGCTGTTTCTCGATACTGGCTACATCAAAGCCGACCTAAGGCATAGACCCGACTTATATGAGCCCCATTTGATCGAAGCACTCTTCTTGGCAACTGATAAACTTGTCGGCCGCGTGAGTGACGGACGGTCCAATCCCTCCACAGTAGCCCGCCGACAAGACCACAATCACCGCTTGCACACCTAAGACGGGCATTTGAGAAAGCTGATGTCAGCAGTCAGATTGTTCTTTTCCGCCAACTAACACTTTTGGGACCTAGTAGCGTCGTGCGACAGCTTCTGTTCTAACTGGCGTTGAAAACGTGTAATTTGGGCTCATTGCGGGCGTCAAAAATACGGGCACCCTATTCTTCTAGCGTGGCAACTGCATGGTCGTGAGAGGTATGCGGTCGATGCATGTTGAGGATACGTCGAGCTTCATTCGATTGTCCCGATATTGCCAGCGCATGCGCCAATGAAAACTCAATAATGTCGCGTTGCGCCCGGCTACCACCAAGGCGTTCGTGCTCAGACATGACATTTACGAATTTCTCAATCGCTTCGTCCGCATTTCCATCCGCCAACGCACGGAATGCGCCTGCTACCGAAGCAACGGTGGGGCCTGCGGGTCCCTTTGCGCCGTCAATGGTTGCTTCCAGACGCTCTCTTTGTCCCGCCATCGCATGCGCAATAGCCGCGTGAACATCCGCAAAAGCCAAGCCAGGCGAAGGAAAGAACTGAACAGCATAGTCGCTGAGTTGTTGCCAACGCTCCTGAGCAATTTGCTCGCCAGCCAAAAAGGCGCGGTGAACAATTGCTACACTATCAGTCAAAACGTTAAGTGGCGGCGCAGGAGGTCGGTCGGGGGAAACATAATCATCGAACAGCTTCCACATACCTGCCACATCGCCGCTCTCAAGCGCCCACAGAGCGACGTGCCAGCTGAGATGGCAGTGCAGATACGCTGTGAAGGGATAGTCTTGCCAGAACTCGCGAAGATAAGCGTAGCCAGCGTCCGTCTCCCCGTTCTCATAGTAGAGATGGGCCCTGACATGTGCACTGTGTGCGCTGTCTGGCTTCAACTCAAGTGCGCGCTCGATGTTTTCCGCGGCCGGGCCAATCTGTCCGGCCTCCATCTGGGCAAATGCATGCTGGCAGAGAAACCACCAGTCGTCGCCATAGTGTGGCTTTAACATGGTTGTGTACGCAAGCTGCTCTGCCTCGCGTCCAGCCTGACCTGAAAACCCTATTAAACCAAATACGCTGGTACATGTCTGAGCAAGCAAAATATCTCGCGGATGGTCTGCGACGTGATCTCGGATGCGCCTGTAGGCCTGCGGTGCACGCCCCTCAATGAGATCGCTGATAATGTCGATCTGGGCGGCTTCGCGCGGGCTGACGCCATGCGAAAGCTCTTTTGCGACGGCTATTTCACGCTTTGCATCTTGTCCACGCCCGACAGTAACAAGGTAGCGCGCAAACCCAACATGCGGCATAGCAAAACCATCATCTGCCCGCATTGCTGATCGGTAGGCTTCTTCAACATCATCAAAAGCACCCAGAAAACGGTCGATGCCTTCAACGTACGCGTCTCGCGCAGTTTGTGATGTGGTCGTTAGCGGGCTTCCGTATCGATCTTCAAGCATCCAAACCTTCCACTATCTGTACCAAACCTGTCCGTCAGTTAGCTATATGAGCATGCCTAGCCATAAACGAGTCAAAGGAAATCGACGGTACGAGGCGCCATGATTTCAGCATCCGTTTCTTTCAGAAGTCTCATGAAATCATCAACATGCCGTTTAAATCATATTTACTTTATCAAATCCCGATTTTCCAAAATTGGACTCCGAAAGCAATTTTGGGGATTATTCCGTACGGCTCGCCCCGCGTCCGGTTAGAGGAGAAAGTAGGTATGACAACCCAAACTCGCCCGCTCATTGATACGGCTTGGTTGGCAGATAACCTGACTGACCCGAAACTACGCATCATTGATGTTCGCTGGAAGTTTAGGGAGGAAAACGGCAAGGGCGTAGCCTATGACGATAGGAGCGAGTTCCAGGCCGAGCACATTCCTGGCGCCGTGTATGTTGGCATGTCGACGGAGCTTGCAGACAGCACTCAGAACACTCCCGACATGATGCTCGGCCCAGAGGACTTCGGGGAAAGGATGCGTGAGTTGGGTGTTTCCGACGACAGTCATGTCGTGGTCTACGATGACTCCGGGCTTCCATTGGCGTCTGCGCGTCTTTGGTGGGCACTTTCGCACTATGGCCATAAAAACGTGCAGGTCTTGGACGGCGGCTTGCAGCAATGGAAACTCGAAGGTCGACCCACTGAAACTGGCGATCTAACCGTTGAGCATGGTGACTTTGAACCAACAGTGCAGAGCAATTGGATTGCCCGCAAAGCTGATGTCTTGGATGCGATGGGTAAGCCCGGAGTCAGAATTGTGGACTTTCTACCAAACAACCTCTTCCGAGGCGACGGAGTTCACACATGGGGAGGTCGCTCGGGACATATTCCCAGTGCCGTCAACATACCGGCGATATCGAACATCGATCCGGATTTGGCACACATACCCATTGCCGAACGTGCAGCTAAACTAAAGGAACGTGGTTCATTCAAGTTGGCGGATCATTCCAAGCTCCTCAAGCACTATCAGGACAAGGGAATTCAAACTGACGATGAGGTCATCGCCTATTGCGGCCGTGGCATAGCTGCTTCTTGTGGGCTCCTTGCGTTGCGCCAAATGGGGTTCGAAAAGTCCCGCCTGTACGATGGTTCATGGGCTGAGTGGAGCGCCGATGAGAGCCTTCCGGTTGAAACCTCGTGAGATTACGATTTTGGGTCACTTTGGGTGGTCCAATTATTGACGCGTTGCTAGGAGGATATTTTGATGACGGACAATTTCCGGCTGACCAAAGAGGCTGCGCAGAAGTACAATAACCATAGTGTGCCTGCGATGTTCGGCCCATTGGCTGAAGCAACAATGCAGAAGGTTCAGCTTCGAAGCGGCACTTGTGTTATCGACATCGCATGCGGCACCGGGGCTTTGACGCGAGAGATTGCAAGGAAACTGACGGGCAAAGGCCGGGTTGTTGGCGTAGATCTGAACGAAACTATGATTGAAGTCGCGCAGTCCAATCAGCCGGATTGTCGTCATGTGCTCGAGTGGTATGCAGCAGATGTAACCGAGTTACCTTTCGAAGATGCTACGTTTGACTATGCCTTCATACAACAGGGGCTTCAGTTCTTCCCCGACAAATCCGCCGCTTTGCAGGAAGTTCATAGGATCTTACGCAATGACGGTCAGCTATTTTTGACATGTTGGCGCGCAGTGTCGCCCTTCAATGGAGCGCTTGCAAAAGCTCTCGAACGGCATGTTGGAACAGATGCCGCAGTAAAAGCCAGAGCGCCTTTTTCGTTTCGAGATGGGGACCTCATTTCTAAGTTGTTGGTCGATGCAGGCTTCAAGATAGCTCGTCACGAGCCATTGGTACTAGAGCGAAGATTTATTGACCTTCGTGCGCAAATCATGGCGCTGCCAATCGAAACTGATCTTAGGGATGCAGGTGCTGACGTCACCAACAAGGTCGTGGAAGAGGTTGCAGACGCTTTGTCTAGATATGACAAAAAAGGCGTATTGCACGTACCGCAAGAAGCGCACCTTTTTGTCGCCGCGGTATAGGTCAACGACCACTGGCTCAGTTCTCCAATACGATCTTTGCCATGGCCGAAAGATAATGCGGCATTAGTGGCGGCCGAGCCTGGCTCCGCGTTGACGGTTGAGTCTGCATCAAACTATACTTTTGCCATGGCTAGCGGAAAATACATCGACGATTTGTCGGTTGGCGAAACCTTCGAAACCGGAGGCGTTACGCTGACCGAGGGAGCGATTATTGACTTCGCACTGGTTCATGACCCGCAGCCCTTCCACGTTAACAAAGTGGCTGCCGCAGAGTCGATGTTCGGCGGTCTCATCGCCAGTGGATTTCAAACAATAGCGCTTACTTTCAGGTTGTTCCGCGACACTGGTGTACTTACCGGCACCAATCTGGGTGGACATGGTATGGACGAGGTACGGTGGCTGGCTCCGGTGTATTCCGGTGACACGATCAGCGTGCGCGTCACGGTTGAGGCAATTACACCGTCACGTTCGAAGCCAGACCGGGGAACGGTCAAATTCCGATACCAGACATTTAACCAGAACGATGTTGAAGTTCTTAACCTGGTCATGCACCACGTGATGGCATGTCGGAGTTAAGGCGGTTTGCAGCGACTGGGGCGCGGCGATCAATTCGACCTCCCTTTGTCATCTTCAAGAGTATCCTTGGGCTCGCCACATAAGGCTTCTATTCGCAATTGCGGTCGTGGCGTACATGCAAACTAGCTTGTTCGCGTGTTCTCAATCCTTTTTTGCCTAAATAACTACTTGTAGATTGCCGCATAGCGAGGTGCGAAGAACTTAACGAAGGCTCTAACCTCTGGCCGACGATAGGCTTCCGGCGAAATGAGCATTAGGTGCGGCACCGCAAGTTCGGGGATTTCGTCGAAACATCGGATAAAAGACATGTCTGTTTCCACCAGCTTGACATTGCTGATCCCAAGGCCTTGCCCTGACCTGATCGCCGCATGCATTAGCTCCAGTTCAGTGAAAGACATGACGATCTGGTCCGGCTCCACGTGATTGGTCAACCATTCGTGGAATACATTTGGTACATCGTCCCGCTGAAAGGTAACAAACTGATGCCCGGCCAGATCATTCGTTGACCCCGGTAAGCCAAATTTGTCCGCGTAATTTCTGCTGCCGAACAAAGACCAGCGGGCCGTGCTGATCTTACGACAGATCAGGTCAGGATCAGGTTCAGTTCTTGCAAGGCGCAAAGCAATGTCGGCCTCGCCCGCCATCAGGTCCAGCGCCCGAACGCTGGACAAAAACTCGAATGCGACATCCTGATTGTCGGCGGAAAACTCGTTTACGATTTCAATCATGCGTGCAGAGAAGTTTGCTGAGTAAGCGGTGATACGGATGGGTTGTGTCGACGTCAATTCTTTCGCGCAATCGGCAAATTCAAGGACTGAAGTCTCGATTGCTTCGGCGAGGGGAACGAGGCGAAGGGCTTCTGGGGTCGGTTTGAACCCGTGCGTACCGCGCTCAAAAAGCGTCAAGCCTGTTTCTCTTTCGAGAACATCAATGCGTCGGGCAACCGTTGGTTGGGAGACCTTTAGCTTTCTAGAGGCCGCAAGCGTCGACCCTTCTCTGAAGACAGAGAGGAACACACGAATATCCGACCAATTTCGGAACCCGTTCTTCATTTTTGTAGAACAGCACAATTTTGTGCCGGATACCAGAAAAACGGGAGAACAGTTACTGTTGTTGCGACAGCGCAATTAACTCGGAAAGGACCATGAGATGGCTTCCCATACAATGTCACCCAGCCTCTGGGCCGTATTTGGTGGACTGTTCGGTTGGACCAAAAGAGCCCTCCCCGAAACCCGGAAGCTGCGGCCTACAGCCAACGATCTTCACGCGGAACGCGACTATATTAATGACGTGATCTGGAGTAATCCCGATGCGTTTTCGAGTGAGCTTGACGTGCAGAACATGATGAACCTGTATCCAGGAAAGTTCTGACAACACTTGGTGACAATCGGCCGAATAAGGCGATTAGATCGCACCAAAATGCAGCTGCAAGCTGGAAGTGACAGCCACGCACCTGTGTTGTCGCCATAGAGTAAGTAGCAACACGAGACCTTCTGTCATCACACCTATCACTGCGGTCGTTCGAACGTCTGATCAATGCCTGCACGTCTGGCACTTCCTTGGGGCATCACCGACGACAATTAAGTATGGACAAAAGATTTGCAGCACCAATTGGGGCGACTGTGACACCAATGGGGGTCTCTTCAACCGCGACTTTCAGGAAGCCTGCGGAAGAACCTAGGCCGAGTTACTTCGCTCGATCACCCTTTTCTACGCGCCACGACGACAAATTGGGTCATCGAAAAGAAGAAGCGTCCAACTTTTGCAAGGCTGAACTGTTCGTCAAACCACGATTGCGCAACTGCGGGATCAACATAGTCATTTGCGACAGCGTATTGCTTCATGAGGTGCATCATCATGATTGCGAGGCCATCAGGCTTTAGCTGGTGATCTGTCATAGTGAACGACAAGACATCTTCCACATGGTCGCCGCGAGCCTTTATCAGTGCGGGCAGTCTTTCCGGGAGGGAACCACTCACAAAGTGCTGGTTCCAGGAAGTCAGCATCTTTTGCATTCTGTCGGGCTCATCGCTGAACCAAATCAAGCTACCAAAGTGCAGATCACTGATGACAAGCCGCCCGCCGGGTTTGACGCACCGCAGCGTGTCAGCCAACGCACCGTCTACGTCTTCGATGTACTCAAAGACTTGTACCGAGACCGCTTTGTCAGCACTCTCATCCTCAATGGGCAAGCTATTTGCGGCACCAGCACGAAACTCCACGTTTGCGTAGTCGCTGCATCGTTCTTTAGCGGCCGCTGTCATGTCAGTGCTTGGGTCGATCCCGATGACACAGCCATCCGAGCCAACTGCGCGAGCCAACTCTGCTGTCAACAGCCCGTTGCCACATCCGATGTCCAAAATAGTTTCACCGGGAGAAGGGCACAGCGCATCAAATGACACCTGTCGTCGCCGCGTCAATTCGGCTCCCTGATAGGCGGTTTCTAGTAATTTCGTTGTTTCAGCGTCAAACTTAAGCAACTCTCCACCCTTACAAAGCCCACCAGTCCCCGAAACTCTAGTCCGAAATGGCCCACAACATGGGGGCTAGACAGCTTCTTGGCAAGTTCGAGGTTCAGTAGGATGCGGCCTGTGGCAGGTTTACAGCTCCCCCAGCGGGTTTTCATCTTTTGAGAATCCTAGTTTCCGTGGGTACAACGCCCAAGCGTGCTGCCCATCCGTCGTTGTGATCAGACACAAACTGCTTCAGGTGCGCACGGTAGAATTTAGCCATTGCATTGGACCTAGTTGCCAAATCAGACCCAGGTCGTGCAGTCATCCGAAGCCGACCGTTGACTGCCAAAGGGTCACCTCAGGGTTCGATAGGTACAGCGCCCAACTGGCCGCGGTGATTTGTTGCCGCGATCAGTGGGCCTATTGGAGATTTCAAATCAGAGGATGCCGCAGCCGCCACGCATTCGCTATCGCCTAAAAGTTGAGTTCGCACTCAAGAAACTAAAAATTTCAACTCTTGATTGCATCGCCAATAGAACTTTGGGCAATTTAGTCAGAGCTTTGGGTCAAAACAGGAATTTGGGCGATCCTACACAAAAATTGTAGGGACGCGCATAACGCTGCATTCTTATCATTGATTTTATTCAGAAAATCTGGGTGTCTTCGCCCATAATTTTGCACAGCATTTGCGCATAGGTTTGCACGATTTTCCCATAAGATTGCACGGTTCACTATACGCGCTCAATTTTCGATTGTCGTACAGTGGCTTGATCAACTTGAACGCACCATAACTCAGCCAAAAGTGCGTTATTCTTGGAACAATTCAACCCAAAACCGAACAAAACAACTCAATTGCGAGGCTATGGTAGATTCCTTTCAATTTAGCTCGGCTCGGTTGGTTTAGATAAAAACTATTTAACATCGGCAATTCGACGCATGGGAACAGACGGCAGCAAGCTGTTTAAATTCTAGGGATGCGTCTCATTAAGACTGCATAGGGTGATTAGCCATCGACCATCTGGTTGTCGCTCAAGCACATTCAGCGAAACGCCTTCACCTGTCGTGCCTTCGCTAAATTCTGCAAGACACCAGCCGAGTTCGCCGTCTCGACCTGCACTAGAGACATTGATTCTTTTGTCTTCTCCACCTTCCGCGACCCACTCTGCATGTGTGTCTTCAATAGCTTGCCTTCCAATGGAAGGTGGGCCGAAGGGAGAGTACATCTCTGCTTGCGCTGCAAACACGGAAGCGCATCCATTGGCGTCCCCTTGTCGGTAGCAGGCGACATAGTGGTCGAATACCTCCTGGCACTGTTGTTTGAAGGACATACAAACACTCCTAATTTCGCTGTCCTAGCATCAGGTTCTGCAATTCTACTGTCAAATCAACCTCGATCAGATTGTTTGCGTCGCTTCTACCTAGGACAAACCCGTCTTTGGTTTTGCGCCTGGGAACTGACATCTAAGCAAGATGCAGCATTTGACTCTTTGGGCTCAAGTAGACAATCGCTGTACAAGGCATAAATGACTGCTATGCGGACTTTGCCGCCGTTGCTCTTCCGAATGTTTGCTGACGCAGCATTCGCTCGCCTGTGCGGCACGTTCATCGCTGCAGAGCAGCTGAAGTCGCCAGACCGGTCTTCCCTGACCAGATCGTTAATAACCAGTCGCACCGAGTCACAGGTGCGCAGTCTGCACGATCGTAAGCACTGTTTGACCGATGATCGCGTGGGGGGTCCAAGGAATGCGTTCTGCCGTGGTTCGAGCCACCGTGGCCAGACTCTGGTCCGCATCAGGCGCTCAACATGCGTCCACCTTTGTCGGAAATCCATATCGAGAAACGCCAACTAGGTAGCCCGACCGCGCGGGGCTGGATAAAGCTCTAACATGCGGGAGCAAAGCCTAATGCTCAGCCGTCTTCGGAACCGACCTGCATGAGTAGAAGCCGCTTCTTTCTGTACGTCGACGCTGGCATTCCAACATATCGCCGGAACGCATTTCGAAAACTCGACGTTTCTGTGTACCCAACCTCTCCGGCAATTTCGTCAATTGGCAGATCCGTTGTTTCCAGCATTTGTTTAGCTTCTTCGATCCGCAGTGTTTGAACGTAATCAACCGGGGTTTGCCCTGTGGCTTTTCGAAAACGGCGTAAAAGGCTGCGTTCAGTCAGGCCGCTTCTTGCTGCCATGGCGGCGACCGGTTTGGGTAATGCATAGTTATCAGCGGCCCAAACCTGCGCGTCTGCAACCAGTGCATCATCGTGCTGTGTGCCGGCCGTCAGCGAGGCATAGTGCAACTGTCCTTCCGTATGGGGCTGCAACAGATAGATCTTGGCAATGCGACGGGCCTCGTCAGGGCCTGCGATGCGCCCGATCAGATAGAGCACGAGATCGCCCCAGGATGATGCGCCACCCGCTGTCACGATCCGGTGCCCTTCTCCCGCCGGAACCAGAATTCGTTCGCGACGCACTTTTATGTCGGGATACTGCCGCGCAATCACATCACAGAAACTCCAGTGGCTTGTCGCATCAAGACCGTCCAGCATCCCGGCCTCGGCGAGCAGATAAGCGCCGGAACAGACCGAGGTGATCAAGGCTCCGTCATCGCGTGCTTTCTTAAGCCAGGTAATCATCGGGGCGAATTCATCCGGGACACCAGTTCCCGGTGCGAAGTGAAAGTCTGGGACGATGACGAGATCGGGCTTTACAAAACTGTCCAGCGATCCATCCGGTGTGATGCGCCGTCCGTTGATGTCCTGATAGGCGGCGCCGTCACACGATATCAGAGCCGCATCAAAAACAGGCGGTTTAGGGGCCGTACCATGCAACATTTCCCAGTCACGTCCGACGGACGCCAGCGCGTCAAGAATGCAATAAGCGGTTGAGGTGCCGACACAGGGCATGGTCAGAACTGCAGTTCGGCAGGTGGATTTCTCTTGCAGCATCAGAGTGTCCGATATTCACCTATTTTGGAGTTTATTGGGCGTTACATCAAAAAACCTCGTTACGCAACGCCTCGTTCCTGACCAAAACGCGCACGATTGAGTGCCTCCAAGGGAGGGCGCTGGTCCGTAGCACAAGGGTGAGGGTGTCTGTAATTCACCGTTATTGGCATATCTGAGCATATCGCGACTCGGCCGCGGCTGCCAAACAGTCTCCAGCATTTAAGCCAAAACCCTGTCAGACCGGAGAATTCCAATGAACAAGCAACCCGCAATCACATTTGATACGGCCAAGGCTGAAGGATTTGCCGAACTCATGGGTGGCGCGCTGAACGCAGCCTCGCTGGCGCTTATGTCTTCGATCGGCCATCGCTCCGGCCTGTTTGACGCATTGGCAGCATTGCCCAATTCAACCTCGCGCGCGTTGTCTGACGGCGCGGCCCTGGCAGAGCGCTACGTTCGCGAATGGATGGGCGTGATGGTGACATCCGGGGTTGTGGAATATGACGCGAAGGCAGGAACCTATTTTCTGCCCCCTGAACACGCAGCCTTTCTCACCACTGCGGCGGCGCCCGACAATATGGCGGTCACCTGCCAGTTTATCGGCGTGATGGCGTCGGTCGAAGAAGAGATGGTTGCCCGGTTCCGCGATGGCGGTGGGACGCAGTATCACGATTACTGTCGCTTTCACGAAGTCATGGCCGAAGACAGTGCGCAGCTTGTGGTATCCGCGCTGATTGAACACATTCTGCCTCTAGACCCCGGGCTGATTGCACGGCTGGAAAGCGGCATTGACGTGCTTGACGTCGGGTGCGGCGCAGGCCGGGCGATGATGGAATTGGCCAAAGCCTTTCCAAACAGCCGGTTTGTCGGTGTCGATCTTTGCCCCGATGCCTTCGCGGTAACGCAGGTCACGGCACATCGGAACGGGCTTTCCAACCTATCCTTTCGTGGACAGGATCTGTCAGGCGTCACAACAATGGGCAGCTACGATCTGATCACTGCTTTTGACGCGGTCCATGACCAAAAGGACCCGCAAGGCCTACTGGATCTTGTGAAAAACTCTCTGGCCGATGACGGGCTGTTCCTGATGCAAGACATCGGCGGGTCACGTGATCTGGAAAAGAACATCGAGAACCCTTTTGCACCGCTGCTGTACAGCCTGTCTTTGATGCATTGCACGCCGGTTTCAATTGGTCAGGGCGGCCCCGGTCTTGGGGCGATGTGGGGGGTTGAAACCGCGCAAGAATACCTCGCCCGCGCGGGGTTTGATCGGGTTGAAACCCATCGCCTGCCTCACGACCCGCTCAACGCCTATTTTCTTGCGCGCCCTTAGCCTCAAAGCATCAACGGAGACACAAAATGACTATTCCCCCTAACGCACATGCCATCGTTATCGGTGCCGGATTGTCCGGCATGGCTGCGGCCACGGAACTGCTCAAACGCAGCGTCCCTGTCACCATCCTTGAGGCATCCGATCGCGTCGCTGACCCTTGGCGCGCGCGTCATCCTAGGCTTCGACTGAACATCCATCGCAATTTTACCCGCCTGCCGGGGCACCATGAGCCACGCGCAATGGACAGGTTTTTGCCTCGTGACGCTGTGGTTGACTATCTGGGCGACTACGCGGACGGGCTGAAAGAACACATTGTGTTTAATACGTCTGTCTTGTCCGTGCGTCGTGATGGCGATCATTGGCAAGTCAACACCAACAACGACAGATATACGTGCACTGATGTTGTCGTGGCCACAGGTCGCGAAAAAGTGCCCGAAATGCCCGTTTGGCCGGGACTGGAGGACTTTGGCGGCAAGGTGATCCATGCTGCAGAATTTGGCGATCCGTCGGACTATGACGGCAGGAATATCGTTGTTGTCGGGGCCGGAAACTCTGGTTCCGATGTGCTGAACCACCTCTCGCGCAGCAACCCCGGCCGGGTCTGGGTCGCCGTTCGTCATGGACCTTCGATCCTGCCGTCCAAAATTCTGGGCTTTTCACTGCAACGCATGGCGAACCTGTTTGCGCGTTTCCCAAAGTGGTCGCTCGATCCGGTATTTGGCTTCATGCAATGGACGTTTTTTGGCAATCTGCGGCGCCATGGCTTGCCGCGCCATAAGCTTGGCGGCGGCTCTCGCATGCTCAAGGATGGCGTGACATTTGCGCTGGATGACGGGTTTGTGGCTGCGCTGAAAGCGGGGCGCTTTGAGGCCGTGCCTCAGGTCGTTGGTTTTGGCGACTACACCGTCGAACTGGCCAATGGCCGTAAACTTCGCCCAGACGTTGTGATCTGTGCAACAGGCTACAGGCCTGATCTTGAGCGGCTTTTTGGTGAACTTGGTGCACTGGATGCCAAGGGCTATCCGCGGCAGCCGATGGGGCAGGAAGACGTCAACAATCCCGGCCTGTGGTTCACAGGCTATGCTCCCGTGTTTCAGGGGTTTTTCCATGCCGCCGGGGTAAGCGCGGTTCGCATCGCTTCGCAGGTGGCCGCCCGCACGGAAAGGGCACCCAATGCGCCGCACCAGCGGCAGGTTGCCCATCGTCCCCAGATGCAGCCCCGCTTCGCAAAAGGAGCAGAACAATGAGCATCACAAACAGCACCCATGTGCCCTATTCCAAACCAACAATCTTCTACAACGTTATGGCACGTTTTTGCATGTGGAGGGATCGGCGACGGCTTGCCCATAGGGGCCGCAGATTCGCAGAGCTGCCTCTCGGTCTGTTTCGGGATGTCGGGCTTGAACATCTCAGTGATCTCAAAACCGATCCAAAATTCCCGCATCGCATACTTTAGCAACGCAAGTCTCAATCGCCCCAAGTCCCAAAGGAAACCAAATGTCTATCTACAAGACTTGTAAATTGGCCACCGCCCCTGGATCAATCGGTTCGCTTACCGCAGCGACGCTGACGGGATACATTGCTGTAGCGGGTACTTCGCTGGCGCTGGTCTTGCTGCTGGCGCCAGGATCTACTCGGGCGGAAAACCTGATGCGAGCGCAATGGCCGGATAGCCTTCGGGACAGTGATTTCCTTTTTGAAGGCGCACCAGACGAAGCCCTCGTTGAGCTCGGGCGCAATCTGTTCTTCGACCCGATCCTTTCGGGCAATCGCAATATTTCCTGCGGGACCTGCCATGATCCGGCGCGCGGCAGCGGCGATGGCGTCGCCTTGTCTATAGGCGAAGGAGGGACCGGGTTTGGCCCGGAACGGCGGACCAAAGATGGCATCACCGAACGTATTCCGCGCAATGCACAGGCGTTATGGAACATCGGCGCTAAGGAGTACCTGTCGATGTTTCATGACGGGCGGGTGGAGCCTGATCCGGCGCACACCTTTCAAAGCGGGTTCTGGACACCCGCACGCGAACATCTGCCACAAGGGCTGGATAATCTGTTGGCGGCGCAGGCCATGTTCCCGGTGCTTTCTGCGTCTGAGATGGCAGGACAAAAAGGCGAAAACCCCGTGGCAACCGCGGTCGCCGAAGACCGCGTTACGGACGCCTGGGATCTGCTGGCAGCACGCTTGCAAGCCACACCAAAATACCAGGAATTGGCCCGCGCCGCCTTTCCCGATCTGGACGCCATCACCATGGTGGCAGCGGCCAATGCGTTGGCCGCGTTTCAGTCCCATGCTTTCCGCTCAGACAACAGCCCGTTTGATGCCTTCTTGCGCGGCGATCTTACGGCTTTGTCCGAGGACGCTCGCGCCGGGGCTGATTTATTTTTTGGCAAGGCAGAATGTGCGGCCTGCCACGCGGGCAAATTGCTGACTGATCACGAATTTCATGCCATTGCCGTGCCGCAAATCGGGCCGGGCAAAGGCCACGGTGAGGACAAGAGCCTTTGGTGGGCATCCGGGTTTGCCCGTGCCACAGAGGATGAGGGTCGTTATCGTGTATCATTCGACCCGACTGACCTCTTTGCATTCCGCACGCCGTCCCTGCGGAATGTCACGCTCACGGGGCCATGGGGGCATGACGGAGCTTTTGCTGATCTGGAAATGATGGTGCGCCATCATCTCGACAGCGTGGCCTCGCTGGAGGCATATGATGCCAACGCCGCCGAATTACCGGTCGTTGACCAGTTCATTGAACAGACCGGCAATGGATCGTCTTTGATCTTTCGCCCTGTGAATCCGAAACGACGTACGGCCTTTGATCTGCGTGACACATGGGTGCAGAAATCTGATGCGTTGCGTGGAAGGATTGCACAGGCAAATACCCTGGCACCTGTGACGCTGAGCGATCGCGAAGTGGCCAGAATTATGGCCTTCCTCGAAGCATTGACGGATCCTTCAGCCAAAGATCGTTCTGATCTTATTCCGCGAAGCGTTCCCTCAGGACTTACTCCGCAGCCAACGCCGAAATTGCCGGACGGCTAAAGGCCCACTCCGCGACCTCCCAGCCCCATCTGCAATTTCACCAGAGCTCCGGCACCCGTACCCGCCGGTTCACCAGGCAGATTTGCCTCCCACCAACCAAAAGGACCCTAAAATGAAACCCATCTTTCTTATCAGCGCTGCCGCGCTTACCCTTACCACTGCGACCCAATCTGGCGCAGAGGACGCCACCAAGACCAGTTATGATCCGCCGGAAAGCATGTCGCTGACCTTTATCTTTCACATTGACGACGGCATGGCCGAACAGGATGTGTTCTATGAAAAAGTCCCGGGCTCAGGAGAGGTGTTCCGTCCCACAGCGGCGACCCGCGATATGGACACGCCGCTCTATGCGCCGGGGGTCGAAGTAAAACACAACTTTCTCGACACCAGTGACACGGGCCCATACCCCAAGGGCCGTCCGCTGGGACTGACCCTTGGTGAATGGTTCGCGGCCAAAGGCAGCGGCACATACACCTGTGAAAATGGCGTCGGCACCGTCGATCTGGCCTTTGAAAACCTGATCCCGAATGGGGTTTACACGATCTGGCATGACTTTATGGTCTGGCCGCCAACGGACCCGTTCATCGGCACCTACGATCTTCCATTTGGAGCGCGTGACGGGTCTGAAAACACCTTTGTTGCCAATGCCGAAGGGTCCGCTGATTTTGAGCGCACGATCACACCCTGTCTTCAGCTCAGCGGCGAGCATCTTGCTGCCGACTTGGGTCTGGCGTGGCATTCCGATGGCAAGACCTATGGCCCGCTGCCGGGCGAGTTCTCGACTGTCACGCATGTTCAGATGTATGTGGCTCTGCCTGAACGCACTGGTCTCTGAGGCGGCTTTTTGGGGCGGGTCTCGTGCCCGCTCCGAATTTGCAAGCAGGAGAAATCTCTCACGTTGATAAGACACAGCACTTCTGTGTCATGCCCTACTCAACAGGAATAGAATGCATCGATAGATACCGACAACTGGTCGTTGAGGGCACAAACCGAGCAAACCGCCTGCAGTTTGGAAAGGCTTGGCTACGAGGCCACGACATGACTGCACCGGCAAGAATACCGCCCCGCTAAGGAGCCCTGCCATGAAAATCATTTGCATTGACCAGGATGAAACCGGAGGCTCACGATTTTCGGATCATGCCTGGGTTCTTAAAGAAAGCAGTTTCACGCCGCCCTCTCCATCCGGATACCGCATCTCGCCATCGCTGGGCGCCGAGAGCATTCTGATGATGCATCATCCCGCAGGTTATGTGGATGCATGGCACACCGCGCCAGCCGTGTTTCTTGGGACGGTCCTGCGCGGGACCGTGCGCATAGAAACCAGCAATCTGGATACGCGGATTTTGCAGGTTGGGGATCAGTTTCTGGCGCGTGATCTTCAGGGGAAAGGTCATCGCATGTTTGAGGTGAATGAAGGACCTTATGATCTGGCTCTTGTTGTACTCACACAAGCACCCGTCGCGGACGATTGTTTCCAATGAAGCTGTATTACTACCCAGACGCCTGTTCACTTGTCGTCAATATTGCCCTGCGGGCGGCAAACATTCCGTTTGATTTGATCGAAGTTGACTACGCTTCTCGTCAATTGCGGGATGGTTCCGACTTTTCCAAAATCAACGCAAAGGCCTATGTCCCGGCATTGGTGCTGGATGATGGGAGTTGCCTGACAGAGGTGATTGCCATTCTGGACTGGATCGACTTCAAAGCACCAAAGGCCGCGCTGCTGGGCCTGCAAGGGACCACTTGGCGACAAGAGGCCATGACTTGGCTTGTTTTTGTTGCGACAGAAATCCACAAAAGCTTCAGCCCGCTATTTCGCCCGAACACCCCGCGAGAGTTCCTTGTGCCCGGTCAACATCACCTGAAAAACCGGTTGTCCGTCATTGAGACACAATTGACGGGGCGGCAATATTTGTGTGCAGACACTCCCAATGGTGCAGATTATTACATGTATGTTATGTCTCGCTGGATATGCGACTCTGGGCTTTGCACCCGGAATTGGCCTGCCATAGGAGCCCACGCAAATCGGATCGAAACGCTAACTTACGTTCAGGATGCGCTTGCCTCTGATATCAGATGACGCAGAGTCTGTTCTCGCAAGGTTTTTGCTACACAAGAGAAATGAACCATGGATATCGCGGAAGTATCGGCCCGCCTGATGGGTATGGATGACGCCACCTGGCAACGACATGCGAACCCGTGGAGTGGTTGGTCGCGCATGACAATCCTTCCGCTCTTTTGCCTGGCTATCTGGAACCGGGTCTGGCTGGGCTGGGGCGCACTTTGGTTTGTTCTGGCCGTTGTCATTTGGACCTGGCTCAATCCACGCTTGTTTGGCCCGCCGCAGCATCACGACGCCTGGATGACCAAAGGTGTGCTGGGTGAGCGTATTTGGCTTAATCGCAAAACGGCGTCGATCCCCATCCATCATGCACAAGTCATAAGTCGTTTGACATATGCCGCCGCGCTCGGGGTCGTCATTCTCGCAGTCGGGCTTTGGCGGCTCGAATTAGGTTGGGTATTCGTAGGCTTGACGCTGGCTATAGGTGCAAAGCTCTGGTTTCTGGACCGCATGGTTTGGCTGCTGGCTGACACGAGTGACTGAGCCCTCAATCCTCATTTCTGCAGACAGAACTGAGGAAATCGGTGCATCAGCCGAACTTGACCGTCAATGTCTTACCAGCGCTTTCGCAATCTCTCGCAGGTGTCTGTGCCCTGTTCCACAGCAACCGCCGAAAATGTCCATATGCGGGTAGCGTTCCGTCAGGCTGAACAGTTGTGAGCCAAGTTCGACAGGATCGCCATCCTCAATGTGGTGCAATTTGCACAGGGCCAGCTTCTCCATCTTCGACGCATTCGGGCGCACGCCGCGCAGCCGTTTGATCCAGTTTCCGTTCTCAAGGGCCGGTTCGTATTCAAGCGGGTGGGAACAATTGACAATGTAGTACTCCGGCGCCGCCTCTCCGGCCTGCATGTCGATTTCAACTATGGCCTCGGCAAGCGTGGGGCCTGATTTCAGCCTGCACGTACTGTCGAGCGTCAAAGAAACCGACAATGGCAGGCCGATCCGTTCCGCCGCGCGTAGGGCACCAACAGATTCCTCGATATTGTTGAATGTCAGTGCGCTGACGAAATCCACATCTGCCCGCTTCAATGTCTCCAGTTGAACAGCGTGATACTCTTCGGCGGATTCTGCGGTGATTTCCTGATTGAGGCTATAGGCATCGCCGCGTGGCCCGAGAATTCCGCCAATCAGAAGGTTTGGAATATCACCTTCATACCCTTTTGAAATTTCGCGGAGAAGCTCAATTGCGGCAATATTTGCATCTGCCAAGCTTGACGCTGAATAGCCCAGTTTTGCACCCCAGTCCGGGCTGGCGCGATAGTCAAAGCCGGTCAGCAGAAACGACAAGCCAAATTCGGCAGCAACATCAAGCTGCTGAGAAATCACATCTCGCATTGCGGAAACAGCCCGAGGATTGTCCATAAGCGGTAGCATTGAAAACTCGGGCAATTCAAACCCATGGCGATACATGATTTCTGTTTCTGTACCACCTTCGGTCAGAAAGAACTCGCCGGAACCCATTGGTGGAAGTGGGGATTGAACGGTCATATTAGACCTCCGGCTGAATGTTCTGGTTAAAGCGAAACCGGTTATCAGGGTCATATTTGGTCTTGATCTTGACCAACCGCTGATAATTCGCGCCGAACGATGCCCGCGTCAGCGCGTCCCCGTCCTCTCCATGGCCCGGAAAGTTCAGATAGGCCCGGCCGTGATGACCGTACGGTTCAGCGCTTTCCCAGCCCTGACGTGACCAGCCAATATTGGCCGCATCGTCACCCGGATCTGACCACACGCCATCCAGGGAATACATCCAGCCCATGGATCGGTCACCAAAGGCCGTTGCCTCTGCCGCGACCGCTGCCGTGGCACCACCAAAGTTCCACAAAGACGATATCGAGTTGTCCGAAGGGGCGGCGGAAGCGTTCTTCATCGCCAGATCAATCATTTCATCCGACAATTCCGACAGGTAGCGCGCCTTCCAGTAGCACCGATATTCTCCGGCTGGCATCAGCGTGTCAAAGAGCTGTTGCACATCACAATAATTCATTCGGCTCGAGAAGTCGGTCACCATATTGCCGAGTTCACGAAGGGGTTGCAGCAACGCCTCTCCCTCGGCGGCATCTCCGTTGTAGACACAAGCCAAAGTATAGACGCGTTTTCCCCAGCTTTCCTCGGGGAAGTCTTCACCGCCCGCCGTTGAAAACTCGCACAGTGATCCAACTAGATCACCGTGTTTCGCCAGAAAGTCGCGCCATGCCCGGATGGGTACAGGCCCGTCCTCAACCGCATAGATTGGGGCGGCAAACATGACTTCGGGGCCGATGGGATGCAGCGCAAAGTCAAACCGGACAACCACTCCAAAGTTGCCGCCACCGCCCTTGAGTGCCCAGAGCAGTTCAGGGTTTTCTTTTGCATTCGTGTGAACCAACCTGCCATCGGCGGTCACCACATCTGCCGCAACAAGATTGTCAATCGACAACCCATGCTTGGCCCTCAGCCAGCCGATCCCACCTGACAGGGTCAATCCGGCGACACCGGTATCCGAGATCAGGCCACCGGGTGTTGCCAAACCATGGGCCTGGCTTGCGGCGTCCACGTCCCGCCATAGCGCCCCGCCTTCTACCGATGCGATGCGATTGTCGGCATCCACAGTCACATTGCGCATCAGTCTGAGGTCGATCATCAGACCCTCGTCGCAAACTGCATGGCCCGCAACGTTGTGGCCCCCCGCGCGAATAGAGATTGGAAGATCGTTGTTGCGCGCGTGATTAACAGCGGCGACAACGTCATCTGCATTCCCGCAGCGTACGATCATTGCAGGCTTCCGGTCGATCATCGCGTTCCACACGGCGCGCGTCTCATCAAACTCTGCCATGCCGGGCATCAGTGTCTCAGCTTTGAGTCCGACAGGTGATAAATTCTGATCTGTATCCATACTGTTCATAATGCAGTTCCCTTTGCGATCTTCTGGAATGCTATGCCACTGGCGGCACCCACATCAGTGGCAAGATGGCCAAAGATGCGGCATACTGGACAAACGAATATGGCAAATTTGCCAAAACCATGCCATTTCAGACAAGAGGGTTACATGAACACCGCCAAAAAACCGCTCATCGTGCTGCTCGCCGCCCCGGAAACATCCGCATCGGTCCTCTATGGGCTCTACGATGTCCTGATGTCAGCAGGTGCAGTTTATCCGGATATGGTGACCGGTGCCCCGGGTGATGAACTTCTGGATGTCCGCATCGTATCCGCAGATGGCAAGCCTTTTCACTGTATCGGCAATATCCCGGTGGAGCCACAAAGCTCCATTGGCGAAATTGACGATGCCGACGCTGTTGTGATCTGCGACCTGTACACATCGATTTATGATGTGCCCAAAGGTCGATATCCACGCGAAGTCGACTGGCTCAAGCGGATGCACCAGCAGGGGGCGTTACTGACATCGGTGTGTTCCGGCTCCTTGTTGCTCGCGGAGTCCGGGTTGCTGAATGGCCATCAGGCGACTGCACATTGGGCCTATCGCGATATGTTTCAGCGCCATTTTCCCAAGATTACATTTCGCAATGAAACAGTACTTTGCCTGGCAGCTGAGGCTGACCGGATCGTAACCGCAGGTGGGGTCACCGCCTGGCATGACCTCACGGTCTATCTGATTGCACGATATTGTGGTTACCAAACCGCGATTGAAACCGCCAAGGTCTTCCTGTTCAGCGGGCACGCCGAAGGTCAGTCACCCTATTCGGTGATGACCCGCCCGATGGAATCAAACGATGGTCCGATCTCTGATTGCCAGGTTTGGATCGCGGATCATTACGCCTCTGCCAAGCCGGTTGAGAAGATGGTTGAGCGGTCGGGGTTGAATGCACGGACCTTTTCCCGAAGATTTCGCATGGCGACAGGCTTTGCCCCGATCGAGTATGTTCAGGCGCTTCGCGTCGAAGAAGCCAAACAAATGCTGGAGACTGATAAGCTTTCAAATGACGATGTCGGAGCGGCTGTTGGATATGAGGATCCGGCATCCTTTCGGCGCGTATTCAAACGCGGCACCGGTTTGTCGCCGGCGGCATACAGGAAGAAATTCCAGCGTATCTCTCAAATCGCACGTCCGCATTGAGTATTGCTTAAACCCGAAGTGAACCAAAGATCTTTCACACAAGTGCTACGAGCTCATAGATAGTTTGTCGCCATGTAAATCTGAAGTTTCAGATTTGGCGGGGCCCGCATGAATGACCCGTTGTCCTGCTGCGTCGCAGCGCACCAGTTTGTGCTACTTCGACATTTCTTATGATGCGAGCGTACGCAACGAGAATTCGACAGTTCCGTTGTGGGCTCGAAGCAGACGTTCGGTTAATTCCGCTGAATGTCCGCCTTGCGGACCAAGCCGCCCTCAGATGGTATCGCTTGCATGTCTGCGTTACATTGGAACGGTCGTCGCCTAGAACAGCTTGCAATTCTATCGCGACGGAAACCCGAATAGTGGATGTCCATGTCCGACACAATCCTAGCTGCTGAACCAACTATCCGCATTATTGCCTTCCTATCCGTCCTGGCGGCGATGGCACTTTGGGAAGTGGCCGCACCCCGGCGAAGTCGGGATATTCCGCGCGTTATCCGATGGACAAACAACCTTGCGCTCGTGGTGCTCGACACCGCCATCCTGCGGCTGACCTTTCCAATCCTCGCAGTTGGTCTCGCAGCCATGGCCGAGGATCGCGGATGGGGGCTCTTCAATAACATCGAGGCGCCGGTTTGGGTTGCCATCGTGGTCTCCATGCTGCTTCTAGATCTCGCAATTTATCTTCAGCATGTGATGTTCCACGCCGTACCGGGGCTTTGGCGTCTGCACCGGATGCATCACGCCGACCTTGATTTTGACGCGACTACTGGCTTGCGTTTCCATCCGGTAGAAATCCTCATCTCGATGGGGATCAAGCTAGCGGTCGTAGCAACCTTGGGGCCGCCCGCTGTCGCCGTGCTCCTTTTCGAGGTGACCCTGAACGCTACCGCGCTCTTCAATCACGCAAACATTGAATTGCCGCGTCCGGTGGATCGAATTCTCAGATGGATCGTCGTCACTCCAGACATGCACCGAGTCCACCATTCAGTCGATCCAAGCGAGACCAACTCGAACTTTGGCTTTAATCTACCGTGGTGGGACCGACTTCTAGGCACTTACGTTGCGCAACCCAAGAAGGGGCACAAAAGCATGGAAATCGGCATCAAGCAGTTTCGCACACGCCGAGACCTCTGGCTCGACCGAATGCTGATTCAGCCGCTGCGCGGCCCGGCGAGCGGAGGTGCCCTCGACGCCGCGGGCCAACAGATGCGATCTTCATCTGTCTCGTCCGGGCAAACCAAGCTTGGCAATGACCAAATAGACCAATAGCGCTGATGCGGCCATTCTCCGCGGCTTGCATGTTTGGCAGGTCCAGCCCAATCCGGGCACTTAATCCAAGACTTTGCAATTCCGACTTGCGGTCAAAACTGACCTTGGCGTCTACACCTTCGCTGACGCAGGATCCACCGCACTGGCAACAACAGCTCTTCCCTTCAACAGGGAAAATCGCCAAGGCGGCCGTTCCACAACGGGCTTTGGAGCTCCTTGGTCGCTCTTTGACCAGACGGCGCTCTGGCATGGAAACAAAGGGGCTTGGCTCAGCGCATAACCAAAGCTAGCGAATAGGCGTCAGGATCATGAAATTGGGCTTCTTCGCGCAAGGAGGGCGAAGACAGGCAACATTGTTACGATCCAGACCACGCTATAAATTGCGGATGGTATGGCATATTCGCTTAACCCATTGGTGTTAGGCAACAGCAAAGTAGCAATTGCGATTCCCAAAGCTCCGTTTTGAACGCCGGTCTCAATTGAAATCGTCTTCGCCTCGATGTCTGTGCATCCGAGCATCCCTGAACTCATGATGCCAATAAACGTGAGTGACGCACCTACAACAAAAAGTGCGGGTCCAAGCCTAAGGTAGTTATCCGCGACCACCACCCAGTTTGAAATGATAGCGCCTCCGATGACCATCGCAAAAAGTAGCATAGAGACCTTGCTAAAGATTGGTTCGACCGCAGCTACAATTCGCGGCGCCAAGGATCGCGCGATCACCCCGGCTAGGATCGGTGAAGCTGTTAAAAAAAACATTGCTAAAGCCGTCGAAGAAATGTCGATAGCGGGCGCAGTTGCCCCCATGAACATCTGCATCGAAAACCCCAGGATGAGCGGTACGGTAACGACACAAGTCAGACTGAAGACTGCTGTAAGAGTAACGGACAAAGCGACATCCCAATTCGAAAGCTTGGTCACGATGTTACTGATCACCCCGCCCGGACAGGCCGCTAAAATCATGATGCCAACGGCTGCCTCAGCGGAAATCCCAAAGATAAAAGTCACCATCAAAGCGATGCAAGGCAGCAAAATGATCTGGTTGAGAGCGCCGACGCAAAAGGCCCGTGGACGTCGTCCGATGCGTTGAAAGTCAGCCGCTGTGAGTCCGAGGCCAAGGCAGAACATGATGACAACAACTGCGAGCGGCAGCAGCACAGATATGAAAATTTCGCCCATCTACCATGACCTCTATGGCTGCATGCTTCCGCACGCTTTCGGACGATACCGTTCAGAAAACCTGATGACGAGTGTTATCAGTTTGGCGCATTTATCCTCAAGCGCCCGAAGATCGAGGCTGTCTCTATTTATTATACCTATCACAGGGTTGGACGATCTGGCGTGAAAGAGCTTTCCAGTGCTAATCTCACTGTATGGCAAGTGTAACTTACGCATTCGCCCGCGCGATGGCCAACGCCGCCGGGATGACGCTAAACGACGATGGCGCCCTGATTTCAAATGGCGCTGTCGTGCTGCGTCTACCAGAAGCTCAAGACGGCCAATTGGCGGATGATGCGTATTTCGATCTGATCGATTGGATTCGTACGCAACAAGCGGACGAGGCCGCGTTGGTTGAGGCCTATGCGAACGCGATTGCGACCGATGATCTCGGCGTCCTTGGCCTAGCCGTAAAGACAGCTCCGACCTTGCGGCAATCTTTGCAACGGATCGAGCGTTATTTTCGTCTCGTAACGGACACCGCAGTTTACAGACTTGATGAAACCGGCGATCCGGTCCTTTGGATTTTTGAGGGACAAACATCACATCGCGCTGCCTTGGAGCTGCGCAACGAATGCGCGCTTGCGGCCTTTGCGAGGAACATGCATCGGTTTGTGGGTGATGGGTTGTCGCTCGCATATGTCACGTTTCAGCATCCATGCAGACAAGAACCAGAGCGTTACGCCGAATATTTCGGGTGCCCGGTTCGATTTGGGAGCGCCCACAACGCCATTGCTATGCGCCCTGCTATGCTGGAAAGCGAAAATCGTCTTGGCGATCCGGGCTTGTCAGATTTCATGACGAAGCACCTGAATGAGGAGTTCAACTCTCGCGATGACGACACCTCACTGAGCCAAGCAATTGTCCACCGGCTTACACCGGCCCTGAGTAACGGCGCGCCGCAAGCAGCGCATGTCGCACAAGAGATGGGAATGAGCGAGCGCACGCTTTACCGCAGGTTGGCCGAGGAAGGGCTGACCTATCGCGACGTTCTTGGTCAGGCACAAGTTGCACTTGCTCGTGACCTGCTCCGTGACGGTAAGGCTTCCATAGCCGAGATCGCCTTTATGACCGGGTTTTCGGAACAGAGCACGTTCAGCCGCGCCTTCAAGCGCTGGGTTGGCCAGGCTCCGGCACGATTCAGGCAGCAAGCGACCTCCGACTAGGCACACACCTCAAGACCACATGGCAGGTTCGGCCAAAACCTTGGCAGGGCGGGCCGATACCTCAATCGATGTGGTGCATAACTTCTTCTTTGTCAGATCCACCTGGGGCGCTGCCGAGTAAAGCAAACCCATTTGCCCCTCTCAAACAAAGGAAATTTGCAATGAGCAATCATGACCACAAACATGGAGCAAGCTGCGCTTGCGACGTCACGCCCGAACGCGTTGATATGGCGCGCCGGCGACTCTTGCAACAAGCCGCCGGTGCGGCCGCGGCAGGTACAACAATAGTGGCTGGCGGGCAGGCCCTTGCCGCGACCGACGAAGCACGCGCCTACTATGCTGACCCGGAAAATCCAGGCCTTCCCCAAATCGACATGACCATCGAGCCGGGGCGTACTGCACTTGTGGTGACCGACCCCCAGATTGATTTTTTGTCAGAAGACGGTGTGACGTGGGGCGTCGTTGGCGAAAGCGTGACCGAACAGGGCACGGTCGACAATATCGAACGGCTTTTCATTGCCGCCAAGGCTGCGGGGATGCCGGTCTTCATCTCGCCCCACTATTACTACCCACATGACCACAAATGGGAGTTCGAGGGCACTCTGGAAGCGACGATGCACAGCATCGGCATGTTTGACCGCCTGGGACCGCTCAATTTGGACAACTTCGAGGGCTCAGGTGCCGACTGGATGCCGCAATACAAGAAGTACATCGAGGATGGCGAAACCATCATTTGCTCACCACACAAGGTTTACAGCCCTGCTCAGAATGACCTGAACCTGCAATTGCGTAAACGCAAGATCGACAAGGTGATCCTCGCGGGGATGTCGGCGAACCTGTGTACGCAGGCGCATCTCTACGAGCTGCTGGAGCTGGGCTACGAAGTCGCTGTCGTTCGCGATGCCACAGCCGGGGCCAAGGTGCCTGAAGGTGACGGGTATCTCGCCGCCATCATCAACTTCCGCATGGTCGCCAACGGCGTCTGGTGGACCGACGACGCGGTTGAGCGCATTGGCCAATCGGCCTGACCCAAATCGATCTTCAAATTTGATCCTAGCATCCTGAAAGGACATATCATGACACGCATCTTTACATTTCCCACGCTTACAACAGCGTTGACTCTCGCCCTGGCGGCGGCGGCATTGGCTGACGATGAATACAACGTTTCGAACAGTCTTACCTTGACTGGGCAGCCCCTCGGCATGCATGGCGTCGATCCTGTTTCGATGTTTGAAGCCGAAATACCCGAAATGGGCAACGCCACTTTTACATCGGCCCATGATGGAGTGGACTACTATTTTGCGTCGCAGGCAGCGAAAGCCACATTCGAGGCGGATCCGACGGCACATCTGCCTCAATTCGGCGGGTTCTGCGCCTTTGGCGTCTATGTAGGCAAGAAGCTTGATGGCGATGTTCGGTATGCCGATATCGTGGACGACAAGCTCTATCTCTTTGTGAATGAAGAAATCTTCAAGAAGTACCTTGAGGACAAAGAGACCGTGATCCAAGGCGCCCATGCCAAGTGGGCAGACATCCACCACACGCCTGTCGGCAGCCTTTGATCGAGGAATTTGGTGGCTTTTGCCGGTCGGAGCCACCGCTGCCTCTCCCCTCCCCAAAAGGCCGGCATTTCTCCAAGACACCCTGTCCGCAATGACAATTCGCGTGTGTCGAAAACTCTTCCCAATGGAAACCAGACATGACTGATTTTGAGACATATACAATCGCCTCAGCCCCTGATGCCGCGAAACCAATTCTGGAAGCATCGCTGAAAGGATATGGTTTTGTACCCAACCTTTATGCGGCCATGGCCGAAGCGCCCGCAATTTTGGAAGGCTATACGACACTTTCCAGCATCTTTGGAAAGACCAGCCTGTCAGAGACTGAGCGCCAGATCATCCTTATGACTAACAACCGGTTGAACGGGTGCAAGTACTGCATGGCCGCCCATACCACTCTTTCACAGATGGCCGGTGTCCCCGAAGACGTGATCGCAGCGTTACGCGATGGCAGCCCTATCGCCGACCCCAAATTGGAAGCACTGCGCAAATTCGCCATCGTGATCAACGAAAGCCGAGGCTGGCCCAGCGACGCACAGGTCGAAGCGTTTCTGACGGCTGGTTACACACGCCGATCTATGCTGGAAGTCATCCTCGGCACAGCGTTGAAAACCCTGTCGAACTATACGAACCATGTGGCGGAAACCGCGTTGGATGATGCCTTTGTGCCAAATGCATGGATCGCCTCGGTCGCGGCAGTGGCTGAATAGCGCGACGCCCGCCCATTTGTTAATCTTGCTTTTGGACCTGTGTTTGATTCCCGACAAGAAGGGGATCTGATTTTAGACGTCCGATAGCAAAGTCAACAAAGGTGCGCACCTTCGCAGACACGGTTCGTCCCTCTTGATGCACAAGATGGATGGGGACTTCGGGTGGTTCATACGACTTTAGAACAGTCTTGAGCCGCCCATCTGCAATGTAGGGTGCGACTTGATAGGACAGAAGCCGCCCGACACCATGACCTTGCAAGGCCAACTCGATCACAGCGTCATTTGTGTTCATGCTGATGCGTGGGCTCATGCGTTTGGTGACAGTCTTTCTGCCCCGTTGAAAATGCCATTGGGCCGATGCATTCAAGGCAGTTGAATTAATGATTGCATGGCAGGATAAATCATCGGGCGTATCTGGTTCGCCATATTGGTCAAGATATTTACGGGAAGCAAACGCGACCTGCCTCACAGTACCACACCTGACAGCCATCAAACTGGAATCAGCGAGGTTGCCAATTCTGATCCCGACGTCGAGACCCTCATCAATCAGATTGACCACTCGGTCCACATAGAGCGTGCGCGCTGAGAGCTTTGGATACAGATCCAGAAATTCGCCCAAAATTGGAGTGACGAACATACGGCCAAACAGGACTGATGCAGTAACACTAATTTCCCCGGTCGGTTCGGCATAGGAACCGACAGCGGCGCGCTCGGCCTCTTCAAGGTCAGCCAGAATACGTCTGGCATCCTCAAAAAACCTTTGCCCGCTATCAGTCAGCATCACTGAGCGCGTTGTGCGTACAAAAAGACGTAGCCCGAGGCTGTCCTCAAGCATAGAAACCATTCGGGTCACTGTCGGTGGTGACATGTTGAGGTCGCGGGCCGCAGCAGCGAAACCTTTTAGTTCGGCGACCTTCACAAAGACTTTTAACGCGTGAAATCTGTCCAAGATATTATTCCATATTTTTGAATAATATATTGCCAAGTATCCAAATTCCGCAACTTGAAAGCTCCAATTAACTTCACCTCAGTCCCAGGGCATCGCCCAGGCCGAGATGGAGAATTCAATGGCACGACCCTTTGCAGAGATCAGCTTCACGCCCTCCGTTCGCGAAACGCAGGCCAAAAACGGGTCAGCTAACGGCTACGCGAAGTTTCTGGACGGCACGCGTCAGGAGGACTCAATCAGCCCGGTCGAGGCCAGGTTCATCGGGCAAAGAGACGGCTTCTATCAGGCAACAGTCTCGGAAACCGGCTGGCCCTATGTACAATTTCGCGGTGGACCAGCGGGTTTTCTGAAAGTGTTGGATGAACGGACACTTGCCTACGCCGATTTCCTCGGCAACCGGCAATATCTCAGCACTGGGAATCTGCTGGGCAATGACCGAATCTCGCTGATCCTGATGGATTATCCCAATCAGCGACGCCTCAAGATCTGGGGTCGGGCGAAACTCATTGATGCCAATGCCGATCCGGCGCTGATGCAACGCCTGAGTGAGCCGGGCTATCGCGCTCATCCTGAGCGGGCGATTGTGATCAAGCTTGAGGCGATGGACTGGAACTGCCCGCAGCACATCCCCCAACGCCTGACCCTTGAAGAATTTGAAGATTACCTCGTCCCGCTTCGCACTGAGCTGGAAGCACTGAAAGCTCGAAACGCAAGGCTCGAAGAGGCACTGGGTCAGCGAAACTGACCGATATCAAGCCCCCGCGTTCAAGCACGCACGCCGTAACCTGAAGAAAGGAAACATCCATGTCGCGCAATCTGAAATCCGTCCTGAGCGCCAGCATTCTCGCACTTTCCATTGCTGCGCCATTTACACCGGCGCCAGCATTCGCCGCAGAGACTGGAATTGAAGCTACGCAGGCTGTCAGCTTCCGCACGGAAGAAATCGGCGACATCGCTATCGCCTATCGTGAAGCAGGAGATCCAAACAGACCTACTGTCCTGCTGCTTCACGGCTTTCCGACCTCATCACATATGTTCCGCAACCTTATCCCTGAACTGGCCAAGCACTACCACGTGATCGCACCCGATTTTCCCGGATTTGGAGCGTCGGAGATGCCAAAGGCCGAAGGCTTCGAGTATTCCTTCGCGAATATCTCCGAAATGATGACATCGCTGCTAGACCGGAAGGGAGTCGAACAGTACTCGGTCTATTTGATGGACTATGGTGCCCCGGTTGGTTTCCGAATGTTTGCGGAACAGCCCGAGCGGGTAACCGGCTTCATCATTCAAAACGGGAATGCTTACGAGGAAGGGCTGCGCGAGTTCTGGGATCCAATCAAAGCCTATTGGGCCGAGCCATCGCAAGAGAACGGCGACCAGCTTCGTGGATTCCTCACTCTGGATGCAACCAAATGGCAGTTCACCCACGGCGTTAAAAAACCGGAACTGATCAGTCCCGACAATTATTGGCATGTCCAATACCTGCTCGACCGCGAAGGTAATCAAGAGGTGCAACTTGAACTCTTCCTAGACTACGGCACCAATGTTGCCGAGTACCCAAAATGGCAAGCGCTGTTTCGGAAGCATCAACCCCCGGCGCTACTGATGTGGGGTAAGAATGATCACATCTTTCCGGTCGAAGGCGCCTATCCCTATGAACGCGATCTGAATGATCTCGAGTTTCATCTGCTCGATACGGGTCACTTCGCGCTGGAAGAATATGGGCCCGAGATTGCGGCGCAAATGACCGCCTTTCTGAACCGCATCACCGCCGCCAGCAACTGACGTAAAACTGGCCGCACCATGCTCAAAGGTGCGGCCGACGTATGGAGAAAACCAATGAATACGCAAGCAAATACTGTCAGGCAGGTAACGGTTGAAATCGTACACGGCTTTGTCGACGGTGGCGCCGGTGGAAATCCCGCAGGCGTCGTCCTGGATGCTGATGAATTGGGCGAACAGGATATGCAAACCGTCGCGGCAAGGGTTGGATTGTCCGAAACGGCCTTTGTGTCGCAGTCCAAGACAGAGGGCTTCAAACTGGATTTCTTCACACCGAACAGGCGCATCGCTCATTGCGGTCATGCAACAATTGCCGCCTTCTCTCACCTTGACGCGCTGGGCCGGATTCCCAATCCCAACACCTCGAAGGAGACAGTTGATGGGCCAAGGCGCATACTAATGAAAGAGGGTGCCGCCTATATGGAACAGCTGGCCCCAAAATACGCGATACCAGAGGACTGGGTGGAAAAAGGTGTAAGCATCGACGATGTACTGAACTCCCTTGGGATCAACAGACATCATCTTGATCAGGAAATACCACCGGTTTTAGTCAATACCGGTAACAGTTTCATTGTCATCGGCCTCGCTGATGCCGATGGTCTTGCCAATGTGAAACCAGATTTTGCCAAAATCACGCAAATCAGCGAACGACTGGATTTGATCGGCTACTACGTCTTCACAAGAGACCCATCGGCGACCGACCGAGACGCTACAACCCGCATGTTTGCGCCCCGATACGCGATTGAGGAAGAAGCCGCGACGGGGATGGCTGCGGGGCCCTTAGCATGTGTATTGCACGACTTTGTCGTATCATCTCAACGATCATTTCAAATCGAACAAGGGGTGTTTATGAACCCGGCGAGTCCGAGCCTGATAAAAGTCGATCTGGAAATCGACAATGGAACAATCTCTGGCCTCTTGGCAGGTGGTTTCGGCAAGGTCATGTGCTCGCGTCGAATTAGTTTCTAGCGTTGCGCTCGCGGCGAATGGCTGGCTTGGCGGGCCGCACCGCAGCAACGACGCCCATTGGGCCACGTCCGAATTGGGCCGTCCGCTGAATTTTGCAAAGTCCGGATTCCTGCGCATCGCTGACCTTACGGCACGGACAAGCACTTTGTGTTCTCGGCTCAACGCTACAACTGATCTAGATTTCACGACTGAGCTGATTGAACGGAATAGTTTCTCCCGCTTGAACTTTAGTGCAGTTTCGAATGTTTGTTGTGAGCTCTTTTAGGCTTTCACCGTCAATGCAGCCATCAACAAGTGGAGGACGGTATTCAGCAGCAACCTCGTGGATCAATTCTGACGCGCGAAGCAGATCAAATTGCTTTCTTGTAACACCAAGGTAGTCTCTGGCCTGCAACCCATCCCAATACCGCTTCCTATCCAGATAGATGTTCGAAATTTCGAAGCGTGGAATCATCGTATGCCGGTGCCCATACCCGCTACGGGCTTGCTTTCCGGCAATTTGACCTGACTGAACCTCAGCCACCAAGCGCTGTGCAGAAATTCCCAGTTCCTTGGCCGCTTGTTTAGCCGAGACCCATTCCCGAGCTTGCAACGGCGTTAGCTTTCCCAGGTAGGTTCCCTTGAACTCGGTTGAAGCAGCACGCGACACTGCATCTCTGAAAGGCTGGTACGCATCATCTTCGAACCTCATAAGTCTTTGATACCAGCTTCCGAGCATGGACGGCACAGAGTTGGATTCTGAATTTCCTGCCAGTATCAACCCTCGAACGTGTTCTTCGAACCCATTTGGCCAATGGTCAAATACAGTTGCCAACGGCTCAATCAGTTCCAACGAATCTGCAACGCTTTTGGGTGTTTGTGTTTTCCCAGACTTGCCCGTGCGGTTCTGAGCGAAACCACTCGCTAGGAAATTAATAAAAGCGCCAATGTCTTTTGGGACCTGACGCCCTCCTGCAAGGTCAAGAAACCGCTTGCCAACCGTTGAATCTCCCGCAATCAAGGCGGAGATGATCACTTCGTGGTCCTTTGCTGCCACCCGTGGGAAATTGGAGTAGCTAAAGCCACATCTGCATTTATCAAAGCCGCCGGACGTCGGACGCAATGTGGTTTTGCAGACAGGGCAAACATCTTGAAGACGCGTTTTGTGATGGTGACAGGCTGTCACCAAGTAATGACGCCAAGTTTGTTGAAAGGGGAAGCCATCGGCAAGACATGAAGGGCAAATCGGATCGCTATGATGCCGCTCGAAACGCCAGTTTAAGCTGGGTGACTCAGGTTTGGCAGAAGGGGAGATAGCAACCAACAAACCTTTCTCTAAGCCCATCTCTTGCTCAAAGTGCTCGATGTTCTCGACTAGAATTCGCCCATACTTCCGCCGGAACCGTGTCAAAAATTCAGAGACATCTCTGTATCCATTTACATGGGCTAGACGACGCAAGTATCCGATAAGGCTCTCGCCTTTCAATGGTGGTACTGCAAACAAACCCGGCACCTCATACACCTCGCATAATCGCAAGCTCATGCGACGTCATAGGCTCTACTTCGAGACCAGCATCTGCCATGACTCTGATGTATGACCTGATCAGCTCAGTATCCGATGGTGGTTCTTCTTGAAAAAACGACTGATACGGATCTCGCTCCAGGCCTGAATCCGTCGCTGCCCTGGCAATCGTTTTGGTGCTGTATTGTGAATTTTGGGCACCCAATGCCAGGCGCGCGCGCAGCACTTCCAACGCCACTGGCACACGTCCGCCGGAAACACCGTACAATCGCCGTACCATATCGTCTTGGTCAAACTCCAAAAGGATGCCGGACTCCTCAAGACAATAGAAGGCAGCAAAGATTGCATCGCAGAACGCGATACGATCAGCCTCAACGCTCCACCAATAGAGGGCGCGACGGACCCAATGATGCTTGGTTTTGTTTGGGACAGTCCACTTGGCACCGCCGCGATTTGGCGAGGAATGGGTGAACTCGCGATATTGGCAATTCTGCTCCCGCGCGTCGGGCAGTGGATCGCTTTGGCGGGCAGCCTTGCCATAGCGATTTCCTTTGCTCAGGTGGGACACTCGCTCGGAGAGCCCAGGGGGCTTCTCGCAGTCTTGCTGGTTCTGCATCTGCTGGCTGCCGCGTTTTGGGTCGGTGCTCTCCTGCCCTTACGCAAAGCAGCGCTCGCTTCCACTGGGGCCGATCTACTGCACCACTTTGGTAGTGCCGCTGCTTATGGAGTTGCCGTCCTGATTGTTGCGGGCGCAGCGCTCGCGTGGTTGCTTTCGGGTTCACTGGCCGCCTTGTTCGGAACGGCCTATGGATTGGTGCTTTTGGTCAAGGTAGTGATCGTTTCCGCCCTTCTTGGCATCGCGGCGCTGAACAAGCTGAGATTTGTTCCGGCTCTCAGGGCTGAGACGCGTGGCGCGACACTTGCTCTACGACGTTCGATTTCGATAGAGATTCTCGCTGTTGTTCTGATCCTGCTTGCAACGGCGACCCTAACCAGTGTGACGACACCTCCCATCAATCTCTGACGGCTTTGGGTCCGAAGCAGGAGCTGCAAATCCTTGTTACGAATGTCTGCTTTGGGCTGGAAGCGGCCATCCGAAAACCTTCCCCGGCAATACGGCGATGGCGCGAAACAAGCAAAGAATGAGACCCGAAGATATGGAGCCTCGAACCAAGAAAGTTGAAGGTTAATGCGCCCAAAGTTTTGGGCTAAAAATGCAACTCTTTGGGCGAAATGCAAAGCTATGGGCGCACCTACAAAAATTCAGAAGTCCAGATTTTCGACGCTCAGAGCATTTTTCTGTATGAATTCACGGCGCGGTTCCACGACATCCCCCATCAATTTAGTAAACAGGTCATCAGCTTCGAGCATATCATTCACCCGAACCTGCAACAGCGTCCGTGCATCCGGGTCCAACGTGGTTTCCCACAGCTGATCTGGGTTCATCTCGCCCAGTCCCTTATAGCGCTGCAGGGACAGGCCCTTTTCACCCTCTTCCAGAATGGCACGCAACAGATCCAGCGGACCGTGGATGGCCTGCGCCCGGTCGCGGCGGATCAGGGTTGCGGATGTGTTATAGATCTCCTGCAGGCTTTGGGTAAAGCTGCCGGTCTTGCGCGCTTCGCCCGAGCGCAGCATCGGGCCGTCCAGCGTACGCACCTCTTCAACGCCGCGCAGAATACGAGCCAGGCGGATGCCGTGATCCTGCGTGATCCGACCTTGCCAGCCACGTTCGTATTCCAATGCGATCAGGTCAAGACGGGCTGCGACCTTGTCGGCCACGCCTTGCAGATCGGCATCAACCGCTCCGGGGACAAAGGCACCGGCCACGGCGGCCTGTTCCAGAATGTGGCGCGGATAGTGCGTCGGGAATGCATCCAGAACGCGTTTCAGCTGGCGCGCTTCGTCAACCACGCGCGCCAGGTCCTGGCCGGACAATTCCTCGCCCGAACCCAGTTTCAGCACCGCACCCTCGACGCCCTGATTGATCAGGTAGTCATCCAATGCCGCCTGATCTTTCAGATACACCTCGGACTTACCGCGCGCGACCTTATAAAGCGGCGGCTGCGCGATATACAGGTATCCGCCCTCGATCAGCTCTGGCATCTGCCGGAAGAAGAAGGTCAACAACAGCGTCCGGATATGTGCACCATCCACATCCGCATCCGTCATGATAACGATCTTGTGGTAACGCAGCTTTTCGATATTGAACTCATCGCGGCCAATGCCCGTGCCCAGCGCCATTACCAGATTACCGATTTCCTGGCTCGACAGCATCCGGTCGAACCGTGCACGCTCCACGTTCAGGATTTTCCCACGCAGCGGCAACACGGCCTGTGTCAAACGATCCCGACCTGTCTGAGCCGAGCCGCCAGCCGAGTCCCCCTCGACCAGGAAAACTTCGGTCTTTGACGGGTCCTTCTCGGAACAATCCTTCAGCTTGCCGGCCAGATAGTTCACATCCATCGCCGTTTTGCGGCGGGTCAGTTCACGGGCTTTTCGTGCGGCTTCACGGGCCAGAGCAGCCTCGATGATTTTGCCCACGATGATTTTGGCTTCATTTGGGTTTTCCTCAAACCATTCAGCCAGCTTCTCGTTCACCATTCCTTCGACCGCCGGGCGGACCTCGGAACTGACCAGCTTGTCTTTGGTCTGTGAGGAAAACTTTGGATCCGGTACTTTGACCGACAACACGCAGGTCAGACCCTCGCGCGCGTCATCGCCCGTAAAGCTGACCTTTTCCCTTTTCGCAATGCCGCTAGATTGGGCATAGTTGTTGATCGTGCGGGTCAGCGCACCCCGGAAACCCGCAATATGAGTACCGCCATCGCGCTGAGGGATGTTGTTGGTAAAGGGAAGAACTGACTCGTGATAGCTGTCATTCCACCACATCGCGATTTCGACACCGATATCGTCCCGCTCACCCTTGATATAGATCGGCTCGGGCATGGCAGACGACTTTGATCGGTCGAGGTATTTGACGAATTCCTTCACGCCGCCCTCATAAAACAGCTCAGTTTCCAGCCGTTCTGCGGGGCGTTCGTCGACCAGGATGATCCGCACACCCGAATTCAGGAAGGCAAGCTCGCGCAGGCGCTTTTCCAGCGTCTCGAACGAGTATTCGAGGTTCGAGAACGTATCGGTCGAGGCCAGAAAGCGCACCTCGGTCCCCGTACGGTCGCCACATTCGCCGACCACTTTCAGATGCTCGACGGTTTCGCCCCCTTCGAACCGGGCGACATGTTCTTTTCCGTTGCGCCAGACGCGCAGTTCCAACCAGTTGGACAGCGCATTCACAACCGAAACGCCCACGCCGTGCAGACCACCAGACACTTTGTACGAGTTGCTGTCGAACTTACCGCCCGCATGCAGCTGGGTCATGATGACCTCGGCGGCGGACACGCCTTCTTCGTGATGGATATCCACCGGAATACCACGACCGTTGTCGCTGACTGAGACGCTGGAATCGGCGTGAATTTTCACTGTCACATGGTCGGCATGACCGGCCAGAGCTTCGTCAATTCCGTTGTCGACAACCTCATACACCATATGGTGCAGACCCGAGCCGTCATCGGTGTCGCCGATATACATGCCTGGGCGCTTTCGAACTGCCTCTAAGCCTTTGAGAACCTTGATTGAATCCGCGCCGTATTCTTGCGGTGCCTGTGCGTCTTCGGACATGCCGTTAGTACCTATATTATTTTGGTAACTTATACGTTCTCTGGTGGGGAATGTCACGCGATCCCCCAATATTTTGTGCCAGAGTTTGAATTTTCAGCCGATCAAAGCTGATCGAGGTCTGCGGCGATATCTGCGGCGATTTCCTTGGCGTCGACGTCGCTGCGTTCAGCGGACAATCGCAGGCCCAATAGGTCGGATTGATAGCGCGCCGCAAGCCGCTCTGGATCGTGGTGAGGACCGATCTCTCGGGCCTGTTGCGCCTGTCTAAACAGCGTTGCAAAACATTGCTTCATCTCAGCCATATGCCGGCTGGCTTTCTGCGCTAGCTGGTGATCCCTGGCCTGCAATTCGGCAAAGGTCTTGGCGAGCATACAGGCCTGCACCGGCGTTTGGCTGGAATCGATCACAATCTGCGGCTGCGTCTTTAACGCGGCCAGTGGCCCGATGTCTTCTGCCAGCGCTGTCAGCCGCGCTACACCGTCCTGCGTGTAACGTTCCAGCGCCAGCGCATAAAGCGCGTCTTTTGACCCAAAGGCCGCATAGAAACTGCCTGGCTTCAACTTCAGCTCGCGCTCCAGATCCTTCAACGACGTCCCAGCCCAGCCGTAGCGCCAGAATATGTCGCAGGCCCGGGCGACCAGCGCGTCTCGGTCATAGGTAGGTTTGCGGGGCATCGACATCACCAATTCTTGAACGGTCACTCAAATATATACTTGAGTGATCGCTCAAGAAAGACTATTTCCGACTCAGACATCAAAAAATGGAGCATCCACATGGCCGATTTCCCATCCCACGACCTGACCACCGCCCCCGGAGGGTCCAAACCTCTGTTGGAAAAATCTCAGGCCGCGTTTGGCCGCTTGCCCGGCCTGCATAAGGTGATGGCCGAAAGCCCACAGCATCTGGAAGGCTACCAGGTTCTACATGGCCTCTTCATGCAGACCGATTTCGACAATGACGAAAAAACCGTCGTCTGGCAGACCATCAATGTCGAGAACGAGTGCCACTATTGCGTGCCCGCCCATACCGGCATCGCCAAGATGATGAAGGTGACGGATGACATCACCGAAGCGCTGCGCAACGAAACCGCGCTGCCCAATGCCAAGCTCGAGGCGCTGCGGACATTTACGCTGCAGATGATGCAGACCCGTGGCAATCCCACCGAGGCGCAGCTGCAAGCCTTCTTTGACGCTGGTTATTCGCACCGCGCCGTGTTGGACGTGGTGCTGGGCCTGGCGCAGAAAACCATGTCGAATTACGTCAACCACATGGCACAGACCCCAGTCGACGAAGTAATGCGCGGCTTCTTGTGGGAACGTAAGGTCAGCGAACCGGCCTAATCGACGATCGAGCCCTCATCACCTTCGGTGACAACCAAGGTCTGGGCGCGGTCCCCCAATTCTGCAAACAGTTCAGGCCCGGTGCCCGTCATCCAGGCCTGAGCCCCCAACGCGCAAATCTCTTCATAAAGCGCGGCGCGGCGCCCGGCATCCAGATGGGCGGCAACCTCATCCAGCAATACAATCGGCGGTGCCCCGATCATCCCGGCCAAAGCGCGCGCGTTGGACAGGATCAGCGAGACCAGCAGCGCCTTTTGCTCACCGGTCGAGCAATCCTTGGCCGGAACGCCCTTGGCAGCAAAGACGCCGTACAGGTCAGACCGGTGTGGCCCGACCAGTGTGCGCCCCGCCGCCAGATCGCGAAAGCGGCTTTCATTCAGCCCCTCTCGCAGATCATCCGCCGTTTCCGGCATGGCACCTTCGGTTTGAACCAGTTCAAGATCAGCCGATGGAAAACCCGTTTCGGCCTGATCCTGTGCTGTGCGCAGATGATCCAGAGCGGCCATGCGCGCCACATGGATGCGATGTCCGGTTTCGGCCATCTGCCCCTCGAGCGCGGCGTACCAATGGGCATCGCGCACCTGTTCTTTCAGCAGCCGGTTGCGTTCGCGCATGGATTTTTCATAAATCAGCGATGCTTCGGCGTGGGCAGGATCAAAGCTGAGCGCGATGCGATCCAGAAACCGCCGCCGCCCCTCGGCGCCTTCAATCCACAGCCGGTCCATCGACGGGATCAGCCAGACGACCCGCGCCAGCTTGCCCAGATCGATCTGACTGGCGGATTTGCCATCTATCCGAAC